>JAZOCY010000075.1:0-18722 GCA_045596805.1 Eubacteriales bacterium
GACGCCTTTTGCTATAATATTATAAAAGAGATAAAGAGCGAACAAAAATGCGCGCTTATCGTCGTCTCGGAGGAAAACGAGGCAAAGCGCGTTTGCGAGATGTTAAACGCAGAGAGCCTGTCGGCTAAAACGTTTATTTCCCGAGAGCTTGTTCTTTATAACATTTCAGCCTCTCACGAGTCAGACCGTGAAAGGCTTTCTGTGCTTAAAAGCATTTTAGACGGAGAGCTTTCGGCTGTGGTAACTACTCCGAGCGCTCTGATTTCATATACTATGCCTCCCGAAAAGCTGGAGGCTTCTTCGCTTTCTCTCAAGGTGGGGAAAAGCATTGACATTGACACGCTTTGCAGACACCTGAGTTCACTCGGCTTTGCGCCCACCGAGGCGCTTGACGGAAACGGACAGTTTTCACGTCGAGGCGGAATCGTCGATTTCTTCGGTAGCGGAAATGAAAATCCCGTCAGAGTAGAGTTTTTCGGCGATGAAATAGACAGAATCGGATATTTCGATATTATTTCTCAAAGAATGATCGAAAATATCGACTGCATTGAAATTCTCCCCGCGCGCGAGGTCATAACCGACAGCGAGACAAGACAGACGCTCAGAAAACAGCTTGAGACTCTCCGAAAAAAGAGCAAGAGCGAGGACGCTACAAAGGTTATAAAAAACGAGATAGCGTCAATAGATACAGGCGCTGAGCTTAACTTTGCTGATAAGTACGTCTCGCTTGTATATCCCGAGCATTATACGCTTATGGATTATTTTCTGATTTCGTCGAAAAATCCCTGCGTTTTGATTTTCGGTACAAACGAGGTAAACGAGCGCCTTGACGCAGCGATAAAAATGTCGCAGGAAAATGCGACGCGCCTTATTGAAGACGGGACTATCCCCGCGCCGCTTGCTCGCTTTAATGCTGAAAAATCCGATTACTCCGATTTTCTTTCAAAAAGCGTCGCGCTTCATATAAATACCTTTGCGGGTAATATAGGAAAAAAGCAATTAGGCGGACTTTTCGGCTTCAGATGCAGAAAAACTATATCATATAACGGCAAGGCGGATATGCTTCTGGCAGACGTAAGGAATTTTGTCGAATCAAAATATAAAATTCTTCTTGTATGCAGAACAAGCGCCGAGAAAAAGGCCATGCAAGAGCTTTTTTCGGAAAACGAAATCGCTTCGCGTATCGCTTCGTCAGCAGATGGCGAAAACGCAATGCAAAGTATAGTTTACATTTATGACGGATATTTGCCATCGGGCTTTGAGCTTATAATGCCGAGAGTCGCGGTTCTTTCCCTTTATCCCGATGAATCAAAGGCAGCATACAGACAAAAGAAATATAAGCGCTACGGCAAAAAGCAGGGCGCAGGCGAAAGGCTCATGTCATACGCCGACTTAAAGGAAGGGGACTACGTAGTTCACGCCGCGCACGGTATAGGCAGATTTGAGGGTATACAGACGATTACTTCTGACGGTGCGACGAAGGATTATATAACCATAGCTTATGCGGGCGCGGATAAACTCTTTTTGCCTGCCGAGCGTCTTGAGCTTGTGTCAAAATATATTGGCGCGCGTTCAGAGGATGGAAGCGTTAAGCTCTCAAAAATGGGCGGAAACGATTGGCAAAAGGCAAAGAGCCGAGCAAAAAAGGCGACTGAGGATATGGCGAAAGAGCTTATCATGCTTTACGCCGCGCGTCAGCGCAAGTCGGGCTTTGCGTTTCCTGCCGACAGCGAGCTCGAAAGGGAATTCGATTCCACGTTTGAATTTGAGGAAACCGAGCCCCAGCTTAATGCAATAGAGGAAATTAAGGCGGATATGATGAAGAGCGTTCCTATGGACAGACTACTTTGCGGAGACGTAGGCTTCGGAAAAACCGAAGTCGCTCTGAGAGCCGCGTTCAAGGCAGTCTGCGCGGGCAAGCAGGTGGCTATTTTAGTGCCTACAACCATTCTGGCGCTACAGCATTATCAGACCGTTCTTTCGAGAATGAGGGGCTATCCCATAAACGTCGATATGATTTCACGCTTCAGGACTGCTACCGAGCAGTCAAGGATTTTCCGCAGACTGAAAAGAGGCGAAACCGACATAATTATAGGAACTCACAGTTTGCTCGGAAAACGCGCCGAGTTTAAAGATTTAGGTCTTCTCATAGTTGACGAGGAGCAGCGCTTCGGAGTCGGTCAAAAGGAAAAGATAAAAGCCAACACTGAAAACGTTGACGTTCTTACTCTGACGGCTACCCCCATTCCCCGTACTCTCAATATGGCGATGAGCGGTATTCGCGATATGTCTATATTGGACGAAGCGCCCAGAGACCGTTTTCCCGTGCAGAGCTACGTTCTTGAGCACGACGACCTTCTGATTTTCGAGGCTATAAGGCGAGAGCTTTCGAGGGGCGGACAGGTTTTATATTTATATAACAGAGTGGACTATATTTATACGGTATCCGCCAAAATATCCAGAGCGATACCCGACGCAAGAGTTACCGTCGCTCACGGAAAAATGGAAAAGGATGAGCTTGAAGAAATATGGCAGGCGCTTGTCAGGGGAGATATAGACGTTCTCGTTTGTACTACCATAATTGAGACGGGAGTCGATATTCCTAACGCAAATACTCTTATAATAGAGGACTCCGACAGAATGGGACTCGCTCAGCTTCATCAGATACGCGGACGCGTAGGAAGAGGCGGCAGACAGGCGTACGCATATTTTACCTACCGTCAGGGAAAGGCGCTTTCCGATATTTCAAGAAAGCGGCTCGAGGCGATACGCGAGTATGCCGAATTCGGCGCAGGCTTCAAGATAGCTCTTCGTGACCTTGAGATACGAGGGGCGGGAAATCTTTTGGGAGCAGAGCAGCACGGACACATAGATTCCGTAGGATACGACCTTTACGTGCGTCTTTTAAACGAGGCGATACTCAGCGAGCGCGGAGAAAAAATCGAAGTCCCGTTTGAGACGAATATAGATATAAAGGAAGACGCGAATATACCTGAAAGCTACATTCATACCTCATCTCAGCGAATGGAGATGTATAAGAAAATATCACTTATTGCGAATGAAAATGATTTTTCAGATATATTAGACGAATTCTGCGACCGCTTCGGTGAGCCGCCAAAGCCCACTCTGCGCTTATTAAACGTTGCGCTTCTGCGGTCCTATGCGTCAAAAAGCAGAGTGCAAAGAGTTTCTTTCAAGGACGGAGAAATTCGTTTCATACAGGAAGAAATAAATCTCGCCGTATGGTCTGAGGTGTTTTCTAAAATAGAGGGAATGCGCTTTACCTCAGCGGCGACGCCGTCTATCGCTTATAGATTAAAAAAAGGCGAGGATGCCGTTTTTATGGCGAGAAAAATAATTTCCGAGTATTATAACGCGCTTATTTCGGAGAGGGAAGGACAAAATGGATAAAAAAGAGAACAAAAAAATATCGGGCGTGATGAATAAAAAAGCATCTAAAATACTGATAGCGTCGGTATGCGCTCTAATTGCGCTTATACTCGTCTTTTTCGCTTTGCTCACGGTTTTTTCGGGAAAAGCAGTAATGGAATACGGCGCAATCAAGGCAGATGAGAAAATGTATTCCTTCTGGCTCTCCTATTTTAAAAAAGAGCTAATGACCGAGTATAATATTGAAGGGAAGTTCGATACGGAAGAGTTCTGGCAGAGTGACTTCAAGGACGGATTGAGCTACGGTGAATATTTTGAGCAAATGGCAGACGAGCGAATAAAGGCAAAGGTCGTTGCCGCCAATATGTATGACTCCTTCGGTCAGAATCTTCCCGATTACGCCGTTGAGGATATAAACAATTATCTTTCCGAGCTTGTTGATTTTATAGGTGACGGAAGCAAAAAGACCTTTAACGAAATAGCGGCAAAATACGGAACCGACTATGACGCTATAAAGCGCGTGGCTATCTGTGATTACAAGGCAGAGCTTTTGTTCAATCTCACCTACGGCGCCGACGGCTCTTATATCACCGATGAGGAAAAAGAGGAGTATTACAAGAAAAACTATTCGCGCGTAAAGGTGATTTTTATAAACACGAGGTCAGAAGAGCTTAGCGAGTCCGAGCGTGATGAAAAAAATAAAATGATAGAAAAGCTCGACCTGATTTTTGAAGAGCGCGTGAGTGATGAGCGATTTACTTCACTGATGGGCATTTATTCGGAGGACAGCGCGTCGGCATACTATGAAAACGGCTTTTATCTCTCGCCTCTCAGCGATTATCCTATAGAAGAGGTCACGTATGCGGCAATTTCAATGGAAATTGGCGAATGCAAAAAGGTCGAAAGCGATTACGGCATACACTACGTTTTCAAGCTTGAATTAGATGATAGGGCGTATGAAAACGAGGATAATTCCGACTGGTTTGACAGCTTTATTTATGACGCCTCGCTTGAATTGTTCGATAGCTCTGTAAAAGAGAAGACAAACGAGGTGCGCGTAAACGAAAAAGAAAAATGTAAAGTTTCATTTACAAAAATCAAGTATAATTACGAGATAAAACCGTTAATGAATTAAAAAATAACCGAGAAAATAGCTTGACGCTCTGACTCGCAGTCACGCTACTTTCTCGGTTTTTCATTTAATTATATATTTTCCGCTATAAGACGCTCTAAAACGGTGTAAGGATTTGTATAGGTCGATTTTACTAAAATATCTGCGTCTCGGCAGGCAGAAAGCATTCGTTCAAGCGACTGTATAGGCGTTTTCGACGCATATTTCATATAAAGCCCCGTCTTGTATTCGTGAAATCTCAGCTTCTTCGCAATGTCGCTTTGGGAAAGCCCCGCTCTCATAAATTCCGAGACGGTGATAATCTCCCCGTACAGCTTAAACAGTGAGCCTAAAACGATGGCGGCGTCGGTTTTCTTACGCTTCATATCAATAATGCTGTCATACGCCGCTTTTTTATTTTTGCTCAGTATCGCGTTTGAAAGCGCGAAAGCGTCGTTTTCAGGCGACGGACAGGTTATATATGCGACGTCCCCTTCGGTAACGCTATCTCTGGCACGTGATTTTACGTAGGCGCACAGCTTGTCTATTTCAAGCGTGAGGATATTCATATCTCTGCCGCATCTGTCAAGAAGCGCGCGACATACGTCGCCTTCGGCTGAAACGCCCTCGTGCGCGAAGTGTCTGTTTATCCAGGAAGAAAGCTGCGAGTCGGTTGAATGGTCGAAAATTACAATATCCGCGACGGTTGAAAGCTGCTTATATAGCTCGGACGGGTTTTTCGGTAAATTTCCCAAATTGAAGCGCCCCGCACCAAGTGAGAATACCACGCAACAAAAGGGGTAATCTTTTTTTTCTTCGCAAAAATCGAGCAGAGCCGTAACGTCTGACTCTCTCATCGAGTTGAAATCAGCGAGATGCCATTCAATCAGCTTAAAATCCGACATCATGGGAGGCGCGGATAGCGCGTCGTAGAGCTTGGCAAAATCTATTTTCTCGCCCTCAAAGCTGAAATGATTGAAGACCTCAAAGGCTTCGTCTGTAAGGATTGTACGCCTTAGCTCTTTTAGGTAATACTGCTTTAAATAATCTTCCTCGCCGCAAAAAACAAAGCAACGGTCAAAAGATGTTGCTTTGATTGCATTCTTAAGCTCCGTTGCTGTCATTTTATTGCCTCCGCCGAGATTTTCATAGAAATTTTTTGGCTCTGACCGCCGAGCGACAACGTGTATAAAACGCAAATTTCTCCGCCCGACACGGAAATAGTGTTGGTAAGAGAGTGAGTCGTAATTTCAGCGTCAAACGACGCGTAAGCCAAACGGTAAATAAACGAGCTTCGCCTGCTTTCACAAAAGAGCATCTGGCATTCGGCTTCGCCTCTTTTGTTTACAGTGAGCGAGCCCTCGCCCTCAGAAAAAATAAGCTCGGTGGTAAGGTCTTGGTCTTTCGACCTCTCTTTGTAAATAATCTTGTATTGCTTGTCCTTTTTCTGTAAAACCCCGAGTGCGCGAGAGGAAATCTCATCATATTTTTCGTCGCTTTGCGTGTCAAAATATTCCGAGACTACCGAAATGGACATAGGGATATTATTCATCAATCATTTTCCCTGCTTTTTGGCTAAATTATAGCTTGAATGCGGATTTATAAATTCTCTCCAATCAAGCTCGCCCTTGTCGAGCGCAAGAACAAGAGCCTCGGCAGTCGCAAGGTTGGTAGCGACAGGCACGTTGTGGACGTCGCAGAGTCGCAGTATATTATTTTCGGTCTCGTCAAGTCCGAATTTCGGCTCGGAATCGCGGAAATAGAAAAGAAGGTCAACCTCGTCGTAAGCTATTCTCGAGGCGATCTGCTCTCCGCCACCCTCTATTCCTGCCATGAGTAATTCAATATCAAGATTTGTAGCATCTTCGATGTATTTTCCCGTAACCTGAGTTGCGCACAGATTATGAGAAGACAGAATTCCTGCATAAGCTATACAGAATTGCGCCATAAGCTCTTTTTTCGAATCATCTGCAATAATTGCTATATCCATAATCTAACTCCTTATAAAATTTGAATTGATAAAAATGTTAGCGCGCTGATGAAATGAGTTTTTTCTTTTTTATATGCCGTAGCCCCGAGAAAAGAGGCACGTGACGCCCGGCAAGGCGAGCTGCAATATTGTCGAATGCGGCTGTAGCGTTTCCGCTTTTCTTGTTTTCGAAAACGAGAAGCCCCTTTTCCTGAGACTCACAAAGCTCATCATCTCTCGGAACGATTCCCATTATGGGGAGTCTCGTACGGTCTATAATTTCAAGCGCCGTAGCTTTCGTACCCTTTTTTATATCGGTCTCAAAATTGTTTATTACAAGCCACAGGTCTTTGCCCGCCTCCCTCGAGAGGGAATAGCCCGTCGCTTCGGCGGCTCTTATGCTGACCTCTGTCTGATTCGTTACTATTATTGCCGTATTGCACAAAGGATATGCTAAGCGCGCGCTGTCGTCGGCGCTTCCCGACGTATCTATTATCACTAAATCCAAAGCAAACTTTTCTTCTGACTCGGAAATGATAGCGTCTAATTTTTCTACTGTCGGTAGGTCCTCCTCGTCAAGAGCCTGCGCGTTGAAAATACCCGGTAGAAAATACAGGTTTTTCGTTTTTGAGGAGGTCAGCACCGTGTCTTCTACCCTTGCTCTACCACTCAAAAGATCGCTTAAATCGTATATTACACTGTCCTCGCAGCCGAGAAACAGGTCAAGAGAACGGTTCGACAGGTCAAGATCTACCACCATTGTACTGAGCCCCATTCGCGCAAAAGCAAACGCGAGATTAGCGCTGACGGTAGATTTTCCAACCCCACCCTTGCGAGAGGTCACCATTATTCTTTTATATTTCATTTTGAAATTCCACCTTTTCTCTATTATACAATATTATCTCTTGTTTGTCAATCACCGAAAAAAATATTTTATCCTCTTTAAAAAATATAATTGAGGAAGAAAAAGGAAGCGTTTAAAATGTAAAAAAACTTGCTCGCTTGTTGACATTTAGTTTCCCCAGGTGTATAATGTAAATGTGTAATCTACCAAAAATGTAATTAAGGAGGAAAAATGAAAAAAAGCAAACTTTTATTTACAATAACGCTGATTATATTTTTGTTCTTTGCTTTTTGCCTTGTATCGTCAGCAAATTCTCCTCCTTCGGCAGAGACGTATGAGGAGCACAGCTCGGCTTTTTATTCTGTTCTTCTGCCTGTCGATGCGGAGGGGTATTCCATTTTTGCGACAGAGGGGAAGATGTTTGTCTCTCACGGAGAAAAATATTCCTTCCGTATAGTTATAGAGGACGGATATACAAAAACCGATGACTTTTCGATTAAAATAAACGGCGAGGCTTTCTCGAGCTCTCTTTTAGACGAATATACAATAACTTCCGTCACTCAAGATACGGTAATTACCGTTGAGGGAATAGAGGATATAACCGCGCCCTATGTAAGCCTGATTATAGGTGAATATTCCTTCGATAAAATTGATCAGGGCGAAAGCGTGTTTCTCTATACTAACAAGGACGGAGAAATTAAGCTTCTTTCTGAGGACAAGGGAAGCGGAATAGATAAAAAATATATTTATATATCCGACTTTCAGCTTTCACTACAGGAGCTTTCGCAGATTTATTATTGGGAAGAATTTGAAGAGGGCACAGAGCTTCCCCTGAATGCCGCGAAATTTGTATACGTAAAGGTTGAAGACAAGGCTCAGAACGTTACCTACGTAGGCTCTGACGGAATTATATTTGATAATCAGGCGCCTCTTTTCAGCTTGAACGAGGACGAAATATATTACGGAAAAACTACGGTTTCCGTAAACGACGCAAATCTTGAAAGCGTTTTCGTTGACGGAAAGCTCGCCTCCTCGACTTTTACGTTACTGCCCCGTGACACGAGCTACGTTTTACGGGCTGAAGATAAAGCGGGAAACGTGTCCGAAATAACCGTAAACGTTAAAAAGGCAATTCCGAAATACGTAATACCTATGGACCTGGTAGCTACATACGGGCAAACGCTTGCCGACGTTTCGTTGCCGATACAGGAAGATGGAAGATTCGTTTGGTCGCTTCCGTTGAGTACAAGCGTGGGCGAGATAGGAAAGAACACCTTCTCGGCTGTATTTATCCCGAGCAACACGTCGGATTATCAGATAGTGACTGGGATTTCAATAACCGTTTCGGTTTCATACTATGCGCATGAAGTTCCTACGGGAATAACTACCGAAAATGAAACGGTAAGCGGAAAAAAGGACGGCGCCATTGTCGGATTGAAAAAGGGTATGGAATACAGAAAATCAACCGACAGCGAGTGGATAGCAATTAGCGGCGAGAGAGTTGACGGTCTCGGCGCCGGCATTTATTACGTCAGATATGCGGCGACGTCGTCCTATCAGGCGAGCGCCTACGTTGAAGCGCAAATAAAGTCGGGGAAAATGCTTACGGTTTCCTTTATTGCTGACGGAGAGCTTATTTTTAGAGAGGAGGTAGCGTACGGGGATTCGCTCGTAAACGTTCCTTCTATACCGAACAAAATTGGTTATAACCACACCTCACCCCATTGGGATATAGCAGATTTTTCTTCCATTGTCTCGGATATGACTGTAAATGCCGTTTACACGGCAAATACGTATATGATTTCATTCCCCGACTCCGACTTGTTTTCTATAAATGCCGGAGAATTAGAAAACCCTGTGAAATACGGGGAGAATTACAGCTTTTCTATAGATATAGCTGAAGGATATATGAAAAGCGTTTATTTTAAAGTGACCGACGGCGGCGTTCTGATGCTACCCGACGAGAACGGAATATATACGATAGAAAACGTCGCTTCAGTACACGATATATCCATTACGGGAATTGTCGATTCGGTAACTACCGATGACATCTACATTGACGGCATCTACAATAAGACGTATTACGCCATAGGCGATAAGTTCGTATTTAACGCCGTAGGCGCAGGGCTTGATAACGACGAGCCGATTATGGGAGACGAGCGATATACTCCTGTCTCCTGGTCTGCGTATTACACGGCCACGTGGACAGACTCATCCTACTCGGCATATTTTACGCTCTATAAGGAAGGCGACTGCTCGTTGAGCGTAGAGTTTAAGCGCGAGGTCTTTGACGGTGAAAAATGGATAAATTACGGGCCGAGTATAGTGAAAACTCACGAGTTCTACGTAAATAAGCTGCCCGCAGGACTCCCGACGGGAAACGGCGCGTTGAGTACGGTAATAAGCATTATTCTGATAAGCGCGTTTACAGGCGCGTTTGTTATCTGGTACGTTATGAAAAAACGGCATAATAAGTAAACGTGACACCCCCTCAAAGTGAAAAGGGACTGTCTCGGTCTTTGAAGGACCTGAGGCAATCCCTTTTTTGCATTTTCAAGGATATAATAAATAGAAATTAAAATTTATCTTTTTGGATGATATAGCTTTTTAGTCTGGTACTGAGGCTCGCAGGTGACGTTTATGCCGAGCTTTTTAAGCGTTTTTTCATCCACCTGAGTGAGAATTACAGAGGAGTGCATCTCGCAGCCCCTTAATTTTCCGAGCTGCTGCATAGCAAGCTCTGCTACAGGAGAGGTCGCCGCGCATATTGCGAGCGCTATAAGAATTTCATCGGTATGAAGTCTCGGGTTGTGGTTGCCCAAATGGTCAACCTTTAAATGCTGGATGGGCTCGATAACCTCACGCGCGATAAGCGGCAGCTCATCCTTTATGCCGCCAATCGCCTTTAATGCGTTTAAGAGAAGCGCGGCAGATGCGCCCAACAGAGATGAGGTTTTTCCTGTGATTATCTCACCCGACGGAAGCTCAAGCGCAGCGGCGGGGGAAGCCGTCTCTTCTGCCTTTTTATTTGCCGCCTTGACAACCCTTCGTATATCGCTCGTCACGTTTGCCTGCTTCATAAGCAGGTCTAACTTATAAATAACGCTGTCGGATACCATTCCCTCGCGTTGACCGCAAAGCGCGGCGTAATAGCGCCGTATGATTTCCTGTCTTGACGCTTCGCAGACAACGTCGTCGTCAATTATACATTTGCCTGCCATATTAACGCCCATATCGGTAGGAGATTTATAAGGCGACTCTCCATATATTTTATCGAACATAGCGGCAAGCACGGGGAAGATTTCTACGTCTCTGTTATAGTTTACGGTAGTTTCTCCGTACGCCGCCATATGAAACGGGTCTATCATATTAACGTCATTGAGGTCTGCAGTCGCCGCCTCATACGCAATATTTACAGGATGCTTTAATGGGAGATTCCAGATAGGAAAGGTTTCAAATTTCGCATATCCCGCCTTTATTCCACGCTTATTATCCTGATAAAGCTGGGAAAGACAGGTTGCCATTTTTCCACTGCCAGGACCGGGGGCGGTAACTATTACAAGCTGTCGCTCGGTTTCTATATAATCGTTTTTGCCGAAGCCCTCGTCGCTTACGATTGCCTCTATGTCGGAGGGATAGCCGGGAATGGAATAGTGACGGAACACCTTTACGCCTAAGCTTTCAAGACGGCGCTCGAAGGCAATAGCCGCGCTTTGCTCTGCAAAGCGTGTGAGAACGACGCTTCCGACGTAAAGACCTACCCCTTTAAATGCGTCTATCAGGCGAAGAACGTCCAAGTCATATGTAATTCCGAGGTCGCCCCTTATTTTGTTCTTTTCAATATCGGATGAGTTGATGACAATAACTATCTCAGCTTCATTTTTTAGCTCAAGAAGCATTTGCAGCTTACTGTCGGGCTTGAAGCCGGGCAATACGCGGGAAGCGTGAAAATCGTCAAAGAGCTTTCCACCGAATTCAAGATAAAGCTTTCCGCCAAAATTTGAAATTCTCTCCCTAATTTTTTCGGATTGCATCTTTACATACTTGTCGTTATCAAACCCGATTTTGTGCATACGTCCCGTCCTCCGCATCATATATTTCCATAATAACTCTATTATTATATCAAAATAAAACTTTTTTTGCAATAGAAAATACGCAAAAAATGTAAAAAATAAAAACTCCTTAAACTACACAGGCGAAGGCCTTTTCAATCCTTGTGTAAAGAAAGGAGTTTTTCTTTTATTATGAGGGGAAGGCGTTCTTTAAGTCCTTTTCAGCCTTTTCTACGATTTTTGAAAGTGCTTCCTTGTAGCTTTGAAGGGAAACACTCTGTGACAGCTCTGTTATTTCTCTCTGAGCCCCTTCGATTATAGTGTCGCGCGTCTGAACAAAGGAAATATCGCTATAGCTTTTACTCAGCTCGACAAGCCTTTCATTCGCCGAGAATTTTTCGTAATCGTAGCAGTATTCATCGAACAGCTCTTTCAGATTTTTCGATTGCTTTTCATATTCGTCCTCTAATGCCGAAATGTTGGCGTCTAAGGACTTTTCATAGCTGAACAGGGAAGAAAACTTGCTCTTTGCGTCCTCGTAAGCCTTTTTTATGCTCTCCCTTTGTTCACGGAAGGACAGGTCTGTTGATATCTTTTCAAAGTATCCGTTAAATTCGGTCTCTATCAGCTTGCAGTAACGGTCATAATGCGCCTTGAATTTGGCGTACAGAATTTCATCCTCTATAAGCTCGTATTCGGATATTTTGTCCGTTATATGCCCGTTTGTATTCTTGAATGACGTATAGAGAGTGGTAAGGCTTTTATACGCTGTATCCGCTTGAGACGAGCAGGACTCATAGTTATCGTAGCTCATATCGGATATGAGAGCGCGAAGCTCTTTAATTTTTGTTAGAATTTCATTCGCCATATTGATTATCTGCTGATATTCGTTATTGTAGGAATCCAATTTCAGCTTGTAGTTTGTTCCGTCGTTTACGTATATATCAGCAAAATTTCCGTATGTCTCTATCCAGCTGTTATATGAGCGATATGCTGCCGCGATAGCTTGTCCGACACCTGCGTCGGTGTCCGAATATATAATGCTCTTCGCAAGCAGCGCTTTTATCTCCTCGCGCACCTTTTTAGCCGCCTTTTCTGCATTTTCAGGCAGCTCTTCCATTGTCTCTTCTGCATTTTCGAGGACGCTGTAGTTGGAAATCATAGAGCCGTTTATTCCGTCATATTCGATAGAATATTTTTTACTCCAATCCTCATACGCTTTTCTTGCCTCGGCGATTTTGGCTTCGGAATCAAGACGGACCTTTCCTATAGCGTCTATAGCCTTTATAACGCTTTTCGCCGCTTCGTTTGCTTGTTCTAATTTTTCGTATGCTAAGTAAAGCGCTTCTGTTTTTGAAATCAAGTCCACACTCGAATTTTCCACTTTATAATTTGCAAGCGCGGAATAATAGGTGAGAGAGTCCGTGTTTTCCATAGAAGCAAGCTCGTAAATGCCCACCCTGCCTGTCTTGTTTTCAAGGAGTTGCGCGACAGAGTCGGACTGCAAGACAAAGCTCAGTATCTTGTCGGATATTTCGTCAAGCGTAGCGATATCGACTCCGTATTCCATATAGTTGATATTGATGAGCGAGAGCTTTTTATAAATAATGTCGGGAATTGTGTTGAAGCCCTTCGCGGTATGCTCAAAAAAGCTCTTTATAATGGCGTCTGCTTCGTCGTCTGAGCTACATTCTCTTATATCGCGCTCCGCTTTTATAAGAGCCTCTGTCAGACGGGCGTATTCATCCTGCTCGTAATACGCGCTTATCGCCTCGTATTTTTCTTTAAAGCCTGCCTCTAATTTAAAGGCGTACGCGTTACTGCTATCGTTTTTCAGCTCGTCGGCTTTTGATATAAAGTTGTCGTAATACGTCTTTACTTCTTCGGGCGCATTTGCGTTTTCAATAAGCGCGCGTAAGTCGGACGCATACGTCGTTATTTTTTCTGCGTGGTCCTTCGCAAATACGCTTAAATCAAAGGAATCTATTTTTTGCAAGGCTTCTTCCTTTGCGGCTATAAGCGCGTTTGCGGCGTTGATTACGTTCGTATAATCAAGCGCTGTCTTCTTTGCGTTTTCAAGAGCGATTACCACAGAAGTGTGGTCATTCGCGCTTAATATGTCGTCCTTTGCGCGTTTTATTATGTTTTCGGATACGCCGTCCGAAACCGTGTTTTCTTCAGCCCAGCTTGAAAACGAGGAGAGGGCGTGGCTTTTGTGCCTCTCAAGGTCGCCGTCTACAAAAATTTCGATTTTTATCTCTGCGCCGTCATACTTTAAGGTAACGTCGGTTTTGCCCTCGCTCGTAAAGACTCTGTCCATATCAGAGCCGAGCATTTCCCTTGTCACCTTTACCGTCTCGGTCTTGCCGTTCTTACTTACACAAAGCGAGGCGCCGCTTACGTCAAGGCTCTCGCCGATATAATATACGCACCTGTCGGGTAGGCTTTCTATTTTCACAGAGCCTTCTCCATCCTTGCAGGACGCAAGAGATAAGAGCAGCGCGCAGACAAGGGAGAGCTTTATAACTGCAAAAAGTATTTTTTTGTTTTTCATTTCATATCTCCATTTGTGTAGTAATTTCTCGGTTTTCAAGCGCGGCAAGTCCTATTTTAAGCGCATTCGCCGCGCATTCGCGTTCTTCGGGGGAGCCCTCTGTAAGAAGCGGAAGCAGATAGCGGTAAAACTCGCCCTTTATGGTCATATCGCTTTCTAAATAAGAGGCGTCGTATGTAGGAGAGGTATTGTTTTTGTACTCTATGTATTCAAGTCCTAAAAGGTCATCTTCAATTCCGTTTAACGATAGAGATAACGGAACAGAACCGACAAGTATTACGCGCAAAGACGTGTTTGAGCCAAGACCGAGCCTTTTTATTTCAGACGCTACCTTGTCTTTTATTCGCGAAATATCGCATTCCCCCGTTATGTCTAAATTCAACACTTCAAACCTTGAGCGCCCGAAATGCAGACGCTTTGCGCTTATAGAATATCCACGCTCACCCTTTTCGGCTTCAATAAGCCAAGCGCCCCCTACGCCGCATTCATCAAAGCTGCGTCCCTCAAGGCAGCCACTGTAGGCGTACGTCGTTTTTCCTATGCTTTTTTGCTCGGGGTTTACGTGAATATGACCGAAGGCCGCGTAGTCCGCCCCGAAATTTTTTATGTCGGATTTCGTTACGGGGCATTGCTCGGAGAGGGGAGAATTCAAATCGGCGTGACCGCAGATAAGATTCAGCTTAGAAGCGTCAGAGACCTTTTTTTGCGCTATGGGAGAATGACGGTGGAAAATATCGCAAAAAGCCCAACCGTATACGGCGGTATTCAGCTCGTCGATATTTACGCATTCAAGCTCTTCGCTTTTAAAAACGTGTACGTTTTGAGAAAAGCTCTTGAGAGCGTAGATGCCCTGCTCACTGTAAAAATCGTGGTTGCCGGGGCTTATGAAAATGGGGATACGGCATTCACTGAACTCTCTTTGTAAGAGAGACAGCGTCTCGCTCGTCGCAAGCTCGCCGTCAAAGAGGTCTCCCGCAATAAGAAGAATATCTATATTTCCGTTTTTTGCGTATTTCATCATATCGGAAAAAACTGCTCGTAGCTCAGCTCGGCGCTCTTCGCCCTTTTTTACGCTCGTCTTGGAAAAAGCGGAGTCAAGATGTATATCGGCGCAATGCAGTATGCGTAATTTTGTCGGAATTTCTTGATTTTTCATATTTTTCTCCCGAGTTTTTTGGTGCTTTTGGCTATCAATTAGAGTATAGCACATTTTTTTAAAAACCGCAATACGTTTATAAAAAATATACAAATTTAAAATAATAAAAATTAATGTCGAAAAACCCTTGTAAGTTGTTAAAAAGTATGTTATAATTAGGCAGATGGATTTTTAGGAGGATTTTCAAAATGCTCAATTTGGCGGTAAGAAACACAAACAAGATAATAAGAGAGAAGTCAAAGAAGGAGAACGTGCGTCTCGGACGCTTCTTTACGAAAAAGGACACCGCGCGTCTTATGGCGCAGCTGTGTGAAATTCCCGACAAGGAAAAGCTTTATATACTTGACCCAGGCGCGGGAACGGGAATACTTTCCGCCGCGTTGATAGAAAAAATATGCAATTCGGGCAATAGCAATATTAAAGAAATACATCTTTTTTGCTATGAGACAAATCCCGAATTTCTTCCCATGCTCAAAAACAACCTTGAGCGCATACGCAAAAAATGCCGTCACGACTTTAAAATAAAGCTCGTAAATAACATTTCCGACAAGAGCTTTCTTATAGAATGCGCGGATTCCTACAAGGATTCGCTCTTTGCCGACCAGAATCCCAAGTTTGATATTATTATTGCAAATCCCCCCGAAGAGCTCTATGAAAAGAATTCTATAGAGGCGTCTGTTTTCAGCGATATTTGTACGTCAGACACCGATGCGTCGGTGCTCTTTACAATGCTCTCTTCGGTTATGCTAAACGAGGGCGGACAGATATGCGCCCTCCTGCCTACTCAGATAGCGTATAGCGCGTATCTTGCGAAATTCCGTAAGAAGCTGCTTTCCTCAGTATATATCGAGAGAATGCACATATTCGCTAAAAAGGCGAAGGCAAAGTATGCAGCCGAGCCTACGAAGAAGTCTATGATATTCAAGCTCAGAGCAGGAAAAACGCCTGACACTATCCGTATTTCAAGCTCGTATGATGACGGCTCTCTTGAAAACGTCAAGCTGCTTCCCCCGTTTGAGCAGAGCTATATAATAAGGGGCGAGGACAAGAATATAGTTCTTGTTAAAAACGAGGAAGAGATGGAAATACTTCAGTACGTAGAAAGTCAGCCCTGCACGCTTTCCTCTCTTGGCCTTAAAATGAAGACGGGTCTTACTCTTGAGTCGAGATATCCCGAGCTTCTCCGAGACACTATGGCAGATAACGTGCTGCCTCTGATTTCTCCAAACTGCATTAAAAACGGAAGAATCAATTTCCCTGTTCCTAATCGCAAAAATCAGTTCATCATGCCGAGAATCCCCTCCCTTATGCAGAAGAACAAAAATATGCTCTTTATAAAGCGCGTTCCCGCAAAATCGGACGGCAGACGCTTTATATGCGGAATTTACCTTGCGTCTCAGTTCCCGAAATTCCGTTACATCAGCACTCACAATAAGCTGAATTACTTAGACTACGAGGACAATAGGGAAATGAACGCCGCAATGATACACGGTGTCTATGCCGTTCTTTCCTCTATGCTCTATGAGCGATACTGCGCTATAATTTCCCTTTCCGCGCAGATAAACGCGAAGGATTATTACAATCTGCCTATGCCCTCTGAGGAGACTCTCTGCGCTATAGGCTCGAAGCTCGGCTTCGTACACGACCTTTCCTTCAAGAATTGCGACGCAATAGTAAACGCTGCTATCAAGAATTCAAAATCCGATATGCTGAAAAGGTATTAATAGGCATTATTGACATTTTCTTGGAAAAACAGGCAATAATAAAATAAAAATTAAAAAAAGTTGTTTTTTTTCAATTTTCCTATTGCTTTTTTTCTTTCGTTGTGTTACAATAATTTGTAAATTAAAAAATCGTAGGGTTTTCCTATCGAAAACAAATAATAAAGAAAGGATATTTCGTTTTACGGAATAGAGATAAAAATGGACGCTTTAAATCTTGTATTGATAATTTTGATGCTTGTTGCAGGACTGTTCCTCGTCATAGCAGTTTTGATGCAGCACGGTAAGTCTCACGGCTTGTCAGGCACTATCGCAGGAGGCGCAGAGACCTTTTTCGGTAAGGAAAGCGGCTCTAAGATAGACAAGATGCTTAATAAGTTTACTACTATCATCGGTATCGTATTTGTTATACTCGTTCTGCTTGTTTACTTCATTCAGCCCGATTACGAATACGACAGCGGTAACGACTCTCCCGCTACGGCTTATGAGTCGTCTTACAGTGAGAACGTCAATCTTTAATAGCATAAAATGGCGAGATGAAAATCTCGCCTTTTTGTATTTATAACGAGAATAAACAAACAATAAAGGTGTTATGAAGAAAAAGAATAAAAAAAGCGCTTCAATTTATAAAGCGAGAACGCAGAGAGTCGCTCAGGCGAAAAAGAAAAAAATCCGTGAAATTAAGAAAAACGCCCTCGAAAAGAGCAGGGCAAGCTCTTATATATACGCAAGCGGACGCTTTGTTGGTACAAAAAGCGGATACGGCTTCGTTTCTCCATCTGATTCAGGAGAACAAAAGGATATTTTTATCCCCGCGTCAAAAATAAGAGGCGCGCTGGACGGAGACTTGGTTAAAATAAAATATAAAAAGCTCTCGGACGGAAAAACCGAAGGCGAGGTAATAGAAATATCGGATAACGCGAGGGATACCGTAATAGGCACTCTTGCACAGAGAGTGGGCTTTTACAGGAGAAAGCAGAGACCTGAATTTGTCGTTATTCCTGATGACAAGCATCTTTCTCTTGAAATAAAGGTAAATCCGTCGCGAAGCGACAGCTTGGGAGATAAGGTAGAGGTCTTACTCCCTAAAAAGCGTCAGTCCTCATTTATGCAAGGCGAGATTATACGGAATTTCGGCTCGGCAGACACAAGGGAAGCGAATTATGAAGCTATTCTTTCCGACGCGGGAGTACCTACCGAATTTTCACAGGAGGCGCTTTCGGAGGCTATGTCTGTTGCAAAAGAGCCTATTTCCGATAAGGGAAGGAAAAGGCTCGACAGAGAGATAATATTTACAATAGACGGCGCCGACGCAAAGGACTTAGACGACGCTGTTTCGCTTTCGCGTCTTGCGGGGGGCAGATGGATGCTCGGAGTTCATATCGCCGACGTCAGCCACTACGTGCGCAGTAAAACACCTCTTGACAGGGAGGCGATGCAGAGAGGCACCAGCGTTTACTTTGTAGACAAGGTAGTACCTATGCTTCCCCCCGTGCTTTCAAACGGCGCCTGCTCTTTAAATGCGGGCGAGGACAAGTACGCCCTTTCCGCCCACATAATTTTGTCGGGTGAGGGGGAAATTGAAGGCTGCCGCATTGAGAAAACTATAATAAATTCAAGAGTGAGGGGCGTATACAGCGAGGTAAATTCACTTTTTGACGAGAAAAAGGACTCGCCCTTTTACCCAAAATACAGAGAGGTTTATCCCACTCTTTTAAAAATGCACGAGCTTTATAAGAAGCTTGAAGCGAAGCAGAGGGAAAACGGCTCTTTAGAGCTTGAAAGCGCGGAAGCGAAAATTACTCTCGGAGAGGACGGGCTTCCCGTGCAGATTGAAAAGGCGGAAAGAGGAGACGCGGAAAGACTCATAGAGGCGTTTATGCTCACCGCGAACGAAGCGGTGGCTACCACTCTCGCGGAGAGGG
>JAZOCY010000076.1:0-3473 GCA_045596805.1 Eubacteriales bacterium
GCAAACAAAAATATAATGTTTTTGAAGAAAAACGAAGTTTTTCAACTATAAATTTCAATCAAATTTATATAGTGCAAAAAAAGAGACGCTATCAAAAAAATAACGTCTCTTTTGTTTGCGATTATGCCTGAATGTGAAGCCCCATCCCCGTCAGTTAATTTTTCTGCACGGGCCCAAGAGCTTCGTAATCAAAGCCGTAGGTAGGTCCACTCTTGTAGGGATCGAGCGAAAGCACTGCTTCGCACTCCTTCGGCTCCAAAACCTTTGATATTTCCTCAATCGCTTCGGGACGAATGGTATAATCGTAGCTTCGCGCGTTTTCCATTACCTCCTTGAAATTGAGACGTAAGAAGTTGTTAGAGCAAAGCGCAGTCTGAGTGTAGCCAATTCTGGGACCGACAAAGGTTTTTCCCTCTCTGTCCACATACGTGGTATTTTTGCCCAAGTCTCTTATCATAAGCTCGGGATTAACATCCCCTATAACTCGTTTGTTTTCATCGGTAATAGGAGTACCTCCGAGCAATATGTTGTTCTGAATAACGCAGAATGCGGGCGCGCGGCGCAAACGCTCCATAGCGCCTATTTCTTCATACGTAAGAGTAACTCTTCCGTCGTCGGGAACTATTACGGTACGGTCAGTCGTTCTCACCTCGTTATAATTATCGTCAAGATAGGTGTAAGCGGGAATAAGAAGCTCTACGCCGGGCTTTATAACCGTACAGGTGTAGGTCTTGCCTGTCAGGCGCGCGGGAAGATAGAAATATTTAATGCGATAATCCGAATTTTCAAGCGCGTCAAGAACGAGCCTTGTACCCCAAATATGATTTATATAGGCAGGGTCGATACGCTCGCGCGCCTCTCGGTTGGGATTGTTAAGATACATGGCCATTTCGCCCTTTTTCTTCAAGCCCTCCCACCAGTCGCCTGCAAGCGCCTGATGAGCCCACATAATCTCTCTGTTCGGATCGTAATCCATCTTATAAAGCTCTTCGCGTCCCTCGCGTACAAACTCGTAACGGCGATTGTTTTCAGCGGCGTGCTCGTCACCGAAATAGAAGTAGAAAAGCGGCGACTGATAAATTCTGTCTCCCTCTCCGACAACTATGTCGTTGCCCTCGTCTCCTCCCATAGAGTACGTTCTCGCAACCTCAAAGGAATCGCGAAGAACCATTATGTTGCCGAAGCAGACGTTTCCGTGTCCTGTAGAGGAATACCACCCGTTATGCAGGTTACACTTGGAATTAAGCGTACATATGACGTTGTAATAAGCATAGCACTGACTGGTCATAGTGTCATTATATATTGCGTTATGCGTCTCGTTGAACATATGGAAAAGATTATAACGGACGTGCTCGCCTCTTGTTCCTGCTCCGCTTACGTAATACATACCGCCGTCAACAATGTCGGCGCTTCCACCCTCAAAGCGATTATACTCTACAATGATTTCAGATGCGTCGTGAGCATACATACAGACGTTACGGAAATAGTTATGCGAGGCGACAGTACGGCAGCCCGATACGACCAGTGAAGTCGGACGAGTTGGCTTCGGATCGTGGAAGAAGCAATTCTGAACCACGTTAAAGTTCGGAATGAGCGAATGATGGCTCTTTGGGTCTATCATATACAACATATTGGTGCAGGACCCCGAGAAATCGGAATAGATGACCGCCGTGCGAGTACAATTTTTGACTCCAAGACCTTCCTTTTTAGTATTGCGAAATTTTATGTGCTGTATTACTATGTTGTGACAGCTTTCAAGCACCATACCCGCGTCGCTTGAGCCGTCTATTGATATGCCGTCAATAATGGCGTTTTCAAGCCCCTCGATTTTGATGGGAATAAATTCGTTGTTGTTCGAGCAGCCGATTTCCGATCCGAAAAAGGTTTTCTCATCCTTCGGATATATATAGAAAAGCCCCGTTTCTCTATCAAAGAACCACTCGCCAGGCTCGTCGAGCGCCTCAATAGCGTTATAGAGATAGTAGGTGTTACGTCCTACAGGGGAGTTCGTTGAATGCTTACAGCCCCACGAGTTGCTCATTTTCGACTTAAGAGAATAGTAGCCCTTCTGTCCTCTATAGGTGTAGGGGCCCTTTTCGTCGGGAACAAATGCGCCGAGCAGGGGCGTTTTTTCTTCGACGTCGTCCTCGGCGTAATGCGAGTAGTCTGCGCCCTCTGTTTTATCAGCAAGATTGTAGTTACCGAATTCAAAGCCCTCAAAGGTAGAGCCGTGATACCAGATATTGCCCGTGTTTACCCAGGAAAGCAGGAACTGCGCGTGCTTCTCCGCATCCTCGCTGCCACCGTCCTGTCCGTTAAGGAGACGGATCTGCCAGCCGATTTCGGTATCAGCGTTTCCTCCGTAGTCACGGTTTGCGCGATCTATCCAGCTCCAATAAAGATCAGAGCCTATCTGTCTCGTAACGCGTCCCGCGTCGTATGCGACGTAGAAGAAAAGAAGGTCCTTAATAGTCGCGCTCTTGTTAGGATAACGCGCCAGAGTATATTCCTCTCCGCCTACGTTAAGGCTGGGGGGACCGACTCTCAAATCCTTAATAGGCGGAATATCGTCGGCAGTCAAGCCGTGCTCGGAAAGCGTAGTATAAAGAACCTTTCCCTGCGCCTCCTTTGGCAGACGGGCAGCTACGGGATCCTTTGAGGGATCGGCTACGCGCCATTTTTCTTTATCGGATGAAAAGAGAGTGTTCGACGTGAATTTCGCCGTTTCTCCCTCGTACGAGCGAATAATAAGGGGTACTCCCGCCTTACCGCTGTGAGAAGAATCCACTTTGATTTCCTTCGTTACAGGATAAGTTCCTCCACGGCAGGTAATCGTAGCACCGCCCTTGCCCTTCACCTTGTCAAGCGCGGCAGAAAGAGATGCGAGAGGCGAATCCTTCGTACCCTCCGCGTCATCGCTTCCGTCGGGGGAAATAAACACCTCGTATGTAGCGCTTTCGGGATAATCGGAAAGCTTCAATGGATCTAACACGGTAACTTCCCGGGGAAGAGCCTCGCGCGCAAGATTGAAGCGCGCCAGTACCGACTCGGCGGACATCGTTATCGGCACCTTGCCTCGAAAATCGGGAAGAGTCGACGGCAGATTTAGCTCATACAAATTAGGGGAAGACTGCTTTTTCATATTCTTACTCCTTTTAATAATTTGTGATAAAAAAGTATATCATAATCAAAACAAACTGCATATACTATACAGCTCTTTATACTTCAATTATAACTAAAAGCTCTGTGAAAAGTCAATACTATCATCGTGTTTTTGTTCGAATTTTTTTATTTTTTTCGAGCAAAGCAGCCGTTGTTCAACATTGTAAAAAATGCTGTTTTTTATTGAATGTGCGCAATAAAAAACAAGGCTCTGAAACAAAAAAGAACAGAGATTTTCTCTTTTCTCTGTCCTTTTAATTTTTTATAACTGAATGCTTTATTTACAGGAGCATTATTCCCGCCTTTTCACA
>JAZOCY010000077.1:0-1587 GCA_045596805.1 Eubacteriales bacterium
CTCTGGTTTAAGAACGCCGACGTAAGGCAGAGCGCGGTATTTTTCCGCATAATCAAGACCGTATCCGACTACGAACTCATCGGGAATTTCAATTCCTCTGTAATCGGGAGTAAATGCAACCTTTCTTCTTGAGGGCTTATCAAGAAGCGTGCAGGTACGGACGCTGCGTGCTCCCTTTCTCCTAAGGTAATCAACAAGGTACGAAAGCGTATTTCCGCTGTCTATTATATCCTCAATTATGAGCAAATCGCACTTTGAAAGGTCAGGGCGCATAAGGTCAAGATAGATATGTATCGAGCCTGTGGACTCAGTTCCCATTCCGTAAGACGACACCTTCATACAGTCAATCTCAAGAGGAACGGTGAGCTTCTTCATCAAATCTCCCATAAATACGACCGAGCCCTTGAGAATACATACGAGAACTAGATTTTTGTCCTCCCCCGCGTAATCCGCATCTATCTCTTTTGCAAGGCGGGTAACGGTTTTGTCAAGCTCCTCTTCGGATATAAGAATTTTGCCAACGTCCTTATTCATAGTCATACGCCTCCACGCGAAATATACATCTATTCTATCAAAAAAAGTAATAAAAGTCAAGGCAAACAGACAACTTTATATAAAAGTTTGTAAATATTTTATTTTCCTATTGACTTTTTCTTCAAGTTGAGGTATAATATACAATGCTTTCGTATGGTTTTGCGTATTTTACGCGACAGACAGACGTTAATACTATTTAAGGAGGTGCTAACTGTGAAGAGAACATATCAGCCTAAGAAAAGACAGAGAAACAAAGAACACGGTTTCAGAAAAAGAATGGCTACCGCTAACGGAAGAAAAGTTCTTAAGAGAAGACGCGCCAAGGGTAGAGCTAAGCTCACCTATTGATTAGCAACACAGTGACCACAAAACCTCCGATAAAGAGCATCGTTCTTGCATTTATCGGGGTTTTTGTTTGAGTGGAATTTTGCAGAAAGAAAGGAGCCCCGGGTGGCATAGGGTAAGCTATATGAAATTTAGGGCTATCTGCGAAAATCATCTTTATTCGAAAGCTTACGCAAAGGGCAAAAGAGCGGTGACGTCAGCTCTTGCAGTATACGTGTTGCCCGATTACCATGCTAAAAGGATTGCGAAAGCAGATCCGCAAAGGCGGATAAAAAACAGATACGGACTTACAACGTCCACGAAGCTCGGCGGGGCGGTCATACGCTCAAGGTGCCGCCGTATTATGCGCGAGGGCTTACGCTCTATCGAAAAGGAGAAGTCCTTAAAGCAAGGCTTTCTCATAGTTATCGCCGCGCGCACCGCCGCAGTTTCGCTGAAAAGCACGGACATCAAAGAGCAGCTTGATGTCGCATTTACAAAGCTCGGTATGTTCTTATGAAGCACATAATGATCTGGCTCGTGCGCCTATATCAGAAATTCATATCGCCCCTAAAACCGCCCTGTTGCAGGTTTAAACCTACCTGCTCTGCCTATGCCGTTGAGGCATATCAAAAACGTGGCTTTTTTATCGGAACGATTCTTACCGTAAAGCGGGTTTGCAGATGCAACCCCTTTTGCAAGGGCGGGCACGACCCCGTGCCGCTGAAA
>JAZOCY010000078.1:0-17108 GCA_045596805.1 Eubacteriales bacterium
TTGTTTACAAATTATCCACTAAAAATTATAGGAATATAGTATAATTAAAGATGGAATGGAGGGAAAACGATGTCTGTTTTAACTTTAAGTAATGCCGATATGCAACAGTTTCCCGAAGCTTTACGGGAATTTGCCTCATACAAACGCGTAATTGAAGGTCTATCGGAAAAAACCGTATGCGAATATTTACTCGACCTTCGCACGTTTTTCAGATACACGGAGGCTATAAGGTTAGGCATAGATATTGAAAGCGATGACTTCTTTAATATTGACATATCACAAATAGATACCGATTATATAAAAAAGATAAAAACCGAAAAGATATACGAGTTTTTAATGTACACAAGCGAAAGCCGTAAAAACGGCTGGGCGAGCCGTTCAAGAAAGCTTTCCTCATTAAAGGCATTCTTTAAATATCTGACGGCAAAAAAGCATCTGCTCGACGTAAATCCGACGTCAGATATATCGGCGCCGAAGAAGCACGCTTCCCTTCCAAAGCATCTTACGTTTAATGAAAGTATTTCCTTGCTTGAAAGCATAAAATCCGATGAAAATTCCAAAAACACAAAAAGGGATTTCGCGATAGTTACCTTATTTTTGAATTGCGGCATCCGACTTTCCGAGCTTGTAAACATAAATATAAACGATATAGATCCCGAGCTTAAATCCCTGACCGTTACGGGAAAGGGCGCTAAGCAAAGAATAGTATATTTAAACGACTCCTGCCGTCGCGCGCTTGTCGATTATTTAAAAATACGCACGTCGGAGGACGCCTCTAATTTAAAAACGACTGCCCTGTTTTTAAGCAACAGACAAACGCGAATAAGCGCAAAGACCGTGCAGTGGCTGGTATATAAATATTTGGATGCCGCAGGACTCGATCACAGAGGCTTTTCGGTACACAAGCTGCGTCACACTGCGGCGACTCTTATGTACCAGACGGGAAACGTAGACGTCCGCGTATTAAAGGACATTCTCGGACACGAGCAGTTAAATACGACGCAAATCTATACTCACGTCAGTAACGAAAATATGATAAACGCAATTGAAGCGAATCCTCTCTCCGATGTAGAAATAAAATCGCAAAAGAAAAGCGACGCTGACACGGACGAAGAAGATTAACCCGAGTCTTCCTCCTTGCATATAATGCATTGAGGTGATACTATTGCAACGCAAAAATTACTGTTTGGGGAATAGACGCAGTAACAGGAAAACAAAAAGAATAATTGCTCTCGTTGTTTTGTTCTGCCTCTTTTTATCTCTGAATAAATCGCTTTTTTCGCTTGTTTCCACAATCTCCTCCGCAGAGATTAAGAACAAATTTGTCAGCGAGATACACCATGCTGTATATGATCAGCTGACCGAAAACAGCGAAATATACTCAAATTTGGCGACGCTTTCTAAAAAGGAGGACGGCTCTGTCGCTTCCCTTGAAGTAAACCAAGCGAAGCTATTATACGCCCGTACGATGCTTTTAACGGCTATAATGCCAAAATTACAAAGCGCTGATTTTTTGAATACCGAGATTCCCTTAGGCAACCTGACCGGAATAAATCTGCTCTCGGGATTAGGTCCTAAAATTACAGTAAGATCCTTCTTAAGCAAAAATTTAAACGCTTACTTTGAGAGCAGCTTTACAGAGGTGGGGATAAATCAATCGCTTTACGAAATAAGCTTTGTTATTTGTTGCGAGTTTAATCTTCTTATTCCCTCTAAAAAGGATAAAATAACACTTAAGCAGACCTTTCCCGTCATGAGCACTGTAGTTTTAGGCGAGGTGCCTGACGCGTATACGGAAATCGTAAGAAAACTGACAGATGATATAACCGAAACGGAAATAGACGACATTTACGACTTCGGCGCAGAATTAAACTGAAAAATTTGAGGTAAAAATGAATATAGGTGAAAAAATAAAGGACATTCGCATAAAGAAAGGCATAACGCAAGCCGAGCTTGCTAAAGACAAGATTACGAGAAATATGCTCAGCCAGATAGAAAACGGAAGAGCTACCCCATCTATCCCCACGCTTATACATATTTCAAACATGCTTGATGTGCCTGTGGAATACCTTATTTCCGAAGAGGAAAGCATTTTTGATTTTACAAAAAAGCCCCTGCTTCAAAGGCTGAAAAGCGCATACGCGTCAAAAAAATATTCCGAATGTATTCGTATATGGGAAAAATCGGAAAAGCAAACCGATGATGAAATATCTCTTATTTTAGCCCATTCATATCTTGAATACGGAAGCATACTTTTAAGCAACGGAAATCTTGAAAGCGCTGTGGCTATGCTTGAAAAAAGCTCAAGTTTTGCTGATAGGACTATATACAATACGCATGATGTAAAAGCAAAAATTTCTCTTTTCAGCGCTATTGCAAAAAACGTTCAGTCTCCCAAGCTGGAATTCAGCGAGAACGAATACGTTTCAGAATCGAATAAATCCGTTTATTCGGACTTATACAACTATCTGATAGAAAACAGAAAGCACAAATACACAAATACGATTATGGAGCGTCATCTTAAGGCAAAGGAGCTTATACGCGCCTTCCACTATACAGAAGCGACAGATATTCTTACGGAAATAGAAGCAAACAGAGCGCGCTCGCCTGTAGATTCTTACATACTGTTTTCAATTTACAACGACTTAGAATATTGCGCGAAGGAATTAAGCAACTTTGAGGACGCGTATAAATATTCAAGCAAGAGAATAGCGCTTCTCTCGGCTTTCAAATCTTAATACTTTAAAACCGCAAAGGATGAAAAATTCTTTGCGGTATTTTTCTATATAATTACAAATAAGTATAAATATTTTTATATTCGTATTGACTTTTTACTTTTTTGGTGGTATAGTATATTTGGTGAATTTTGGGTTATTTACAAAATCAGAAAATTTTGAAAGGAGAGATTTGCGCAAGCAAATCGGGAATTCAACTTGGATAAAAGCCTTAAAAACACAGTTCAAGCTCTGCCCACAGTAGGGGAATTAAGGGAACTGTTAAAAGAAACCGAATCCTCCGATACTCGCGTTTTACTTTCAGCATTGTTTGACAGCAACACGTTTATTGAGATCGGAACATTCACAAAACGCAAATTTGATGAGCTTCTTTCATCAGATAAAGACGCTTCTTTAGAAGGCGTTATTTGCGGCTACGGCGCGATTAACGGCAGACTGGTATTCGCGTTTGCGCAGGACAGCTCGCGTAAAAACGGCGCTATTGATGAAAATCACGCTAAGAAAATTTGTTCTCTTTACGAAATGGCAATCAAAAATTCCGCGCCCGTTGTCGGTGTTTTCAACAGCTGCGGAGCTGATATTTTTGAAGGAGCCGCTTCTCTTGCCGCATACGGTAAAATTATGAATGCCGTTTCCTCCGCTTCGGGAATTATTCCCCAGATTTCAATTGTAAACGGACCTTGCATCGGTCTTTTCTCCGCAGTTGCGGCTTCCTTTGATTTCGTTATCAAAATGAAGAAGGCTCCTCTTTACGTGCTTTCAACCGAGCTGAATAAGGAACAGAAGGAATTTTCTTCTATCGCCGCTGTCTGCGATGACTCGGCATCGGCTGCTTCATATGCTCGCCGTCTCCTTGATTTCATACCCGACAACGCTTCAAACGGCGTTTTGAGCGCTGCGTGCGCCGACGCCTTTGACAGAGAGATAAGCCCTGCGCTGACACAGGACGTTCACTCGCTTATCGCTTCTATTGCCGATTTTGGCGACGTTCTTCCCCTTTATGAAGCCTTTGCTCCTGAAGCAGTTACCTCTTTTGCTACCATCGGCGGCGTAAAGTGCGGTGTTGTCGCTACAGATTACGCCGTAAACGAAGGCAGAATCACTGCAAAGGGCGCAAAGAAAATGGCTGCATTTATCAGCTTTTGCGACGCTTACAGTATTCCTGTGATTACTCTCGTAAATTCTCTCGGTCTTTCTGTAACTGAGCGCTGCTCATGCTTTGCGTCAGAGCTTGCAAAGCTTTCTCTTGCGTACGCAAAATCGGAAAACGCGAAGATAACGATTATTTTAGACCGCGCAATAGGCGCAGCCTTCTCCTTACTTGGCTCTAAGGCATTGGGCGCAGACGTTGCTTATGCTCTTGAGAATTCTGAGATCTCTGCGCTTTCCTCTGAGGCGTCGGTTGCGTTTGCCTGGAACGACAGAGTCTCGCTTGAAACGTCAAGAGAGTCGCTTGTCGAGGAATGGAAGAATTCACTTGCTTCTCCTGTCGCGGCTGCTTCACTCGGTGAAGTAGACGATATAATTTCGGCCGGTGAGATTCGCGCGCGTATATGCACTTCCCTGTTTATGTTATCGGGCAAGGGCAAAAAAGTAAACGGCAGACACTCGGTTATGCCTCTTTGACGGGAGGAATTATGTTAAGCTTTAACTGTTCGCAATTTTTACTTGAAGTTGACGTAAATCAACCTATACCGGATCTTGGAGAAAAGCTCGCTTACGGCGCGAAAATGCTGGTGGTGGGCATGGGAATCGTATTTTCTGTTATAATTACCCTCTATATTTGTCTTTTGATTTTTAAATCTGTATGTCAAAGGATAAATGAGAAGAGAGACGCTCAGTCCGACACTCCGGCTTCTGTCAATGCCGCGCCCGTCACGCCTGTAGCCAAAACAAGCAATGACGAAGAAATCGTCGCCGTTATCGCGGCGGCTATCGCAGCGGCAAGTTCGGAAATGCCCGACAAAAAATTCAGAGTAGTATCCTTTAAAAGACTATAATTCGATTAATTTTTGAAATGGAGAATAGAAAAATGAAACAATATAATATTACCGTTAACGGAACAACCTATAGCGTACAAGTTGAAGAGGTCGGAGAAGTTGCGTCAGCAGCGCCCGTTGCCCCTGTTGCTGCTCCCGCAGCTCCCGTCGCGCCTGTAGCTTCTGCTACCCCTGCTGCAGCTCCCGCTCCCGCGCCTGCTCCCGCAGCAGCAGGCGCAAACGACGTAACCGCTCCTATGCCCGGAACAATTCTTGATATTAAGGTATCTGTCGGTCAGGCAGTTAAGAAGGGCGACGTTCTTTGCGTATTAGAGGCTATGAAGATGGAAAATGATATTCCCGCCCCCGCAGACGGCACAGTAACTGCTGTAAAGGTATCCAAAGGCGCTTCTGTTCAAGCAGGTGAAGCTCTCGTTTCAATAGCTTAATTGAAAGACGGGTATAAAAATGACAGAAATTCTTGATGCTATAAAATCGTTTATCGGTTCTACGGGCATCGCAAGATTGCTTGAGAAGAGCGACGCATGGAAATATCTCGTGATGTACGTCATCGTTATCGCGCTTTTCTATCTTGCTATTGTCAAAAAATTTGAACCGTTGCTGCTTTTACCTATCGCGTTCGGTATGCTTCTTGCAAACCTTCCGGGCGCAAATCTTATCAATCTCGACCTGTTCTTCGATGATTATTATCTTGCAAAATATCCTATTGCTGAGTTTGCCGATATGTATGCAGACGGACATATCAAGATGACCGAGATTATCAAAGAAGTAATTAACACAGGCGGTCTTCTCGATATAATCTATCTTGGCGTTAAGCTTGGTATTTATCCCTCGCTTATATTCCTCGGAATAGGCGCTATGACCGACTTCTCTCCCCTTATCGCCAACCCCATAAGCTTACTTTTGGGCGCTGCTGCTCAGTTCGGTGTATTTGCGGCATTCTTCTTTGCGCTGTTCTTGAACTTTACTCCTATGCAGGCGGCGGCTATTGGTATTATAGGCGGCGCCGACGGCCCTACCGCAATTCTGGTTACTAAGCAATTAGCCCCCGAGCTTCTCGGCGCTATTGCGATAGCGGCGTACAGCTATATGGCGCTCATTCCTATAATTCAGCCTCCCTTTATGAAGCTGCTTACGACGAAAAAGGAACGCTCTATCGTGATGACTAACCTTCGTCCCGTAAGTAAGTTTGAAAAGGTTGCGTTCCCCATCTTAGTTACCCTTTTAGTCGTTATGATAGTACCCGACGCGGCGCCTCTTATCGGCTTCCTCATGCTCGGAAACTTCTTTAACGTAAGTGGCGTTACCGACCGTCTTTCAAAAACGGTTCAGAATGAGCTTATTAACATTGTAACTATTTTCTTGGGCGTTTCCGTAGGCGCAACGGCAAATGCGGACAACTTCTTGAAGAAAGAGACTCTCTTTATTATCGGTCTCGGTCTTTGCGCGTTCTGTCTTTCCACCTGTGGAGGACTTCTCTTTGGAAAGCTTCTCTGCTTCCTGACGGGCGGAAAGATCAATCCCTTGATAGGAAGCGCAGGTGTCTCGGCTGTTCCTATGGCGGCGCGTGTCGCTCAGGACGTAGGACGCAAGGAAAACCCCGCAAACTTCCTGCTTATGCACGCTATGGGACCTAACGTCGCAGGCGTAATCGGTTCCGCAATTGCCGCGGGCGTATTCCTGCAATGGTTCAAATAATATATAGAAAGGAAAGCCTAACGGCTCTATAATAAAACAATGTCAAAAGTATTAATTACAGAAACCGTACTTCGTGACTCTCATCAGTCTCTTGCCGCAACAAGAATGACTATAGACGAGATGACACCCATTCTTGACGATTTGGATAAGGTTGGATATCACTCGCTTGAAGCATGGGGCGGCGCTACGTTTGATTCCTGCCTCAGATTTTTACACGAGGACCCCTGGCAGAGACTGCGTATTATAAAAGATCATATGAAGAACACAAAGCTTCAGATGCTTTTCCGTGGTCAGAACATTCTCGGCTACCGTCATTATTCCGACGACGTGGTAGAATATTTTGTTCAGAAATCCATCGCAAACGGCATTGATATCATACGTATCTTCGATGCATTGAACGACCCCCGAAACCTTGAAACTGCAATAAAGGCTACTATAAAGGAAAAAGGACACGTTCAAGCAGCAATCAGCTACACGACGAGCCCTGTTCACAACAACGAATTTTTCGCTTCCTATGCAAAGCAGCTTGAAAGCATGGGCGCAAATTCAATTTGTATCAAGGATATGGCAGGACTTTTGAAGCCTTATGACGCATATCAGCTCGTTAAAGCTATAAAAGGACAGGTAAAGATTCCCGTACAGCTTCATACTCACTACACCTCTGGTCTTGCGTCAATGACAATTCTTAAGGCTATCGAAGCAGGCGTTGATATTGTCGATACTGCTATTTCTCCCATGGCTATGGGTACGTCTCAGCCTCCGACGGAAGCTATCGTCGCTACTCTTGCGGGAACTCCCTACGATACAGGTCTCGATCTTGAAAAGCTCGACGTCGTCTCCAAATATTTCGCTGATATTCGCGAAAAATATCTTTCAAGCGGCCTCATAGATCCTAAGGTGCTTAAGGTCGACGTAAACGCGCTTCTCTATCAGGTGCCCGGCGGAATGCTTTCCAACCTCGTTTCTCAGCTTAAGGCGGCAGGCAAATCAGACAAGCTCGCAGAGGTTCTTGCAGAGGTTCCGAGAGTTCGTGAGGACGCAGGATATCCCCCGCTTGTTACACCCACGTCTCAGATCGTCGGAACACAGGCTGTAAACAACGTTCTTTTTGGAGAAGGCGAGCGTTATTCAAGAGTTACAAAGGAATTTAAAGGTCTTGTAAGAGGCGAATACGGAAAAACTCCCGCGCCTATTTCAGACGAATTCAGAAAAAAGATTATAGGCGATCTCGAGCCTGTTGATTACCGCCCTGCAGACAAAATTCCGTCAGAGCTTTCTCTTCTCAAGGAAAGAGTCGCGCCCTACGCAGAGCAGGAGGAGGATTTGCTCTCTCTTGCGCTCTTTGAGCAGGTTGCTATCAAGTTCTTCGAATGGAGAAAAGCGCAGAAGCACAATCTTGATTCTAACGCAAACGCCGAAAACGGCGTTCACACTATATAATTGATTCTTCAGTTATATATCAAAAGTAAAAATTAGATTGCAAAAAGCGTCACTCGTTATACACAGTGACGCTTTTTTATATGATTTAGATAAAATAAAAAAGCATCCCGTTGCTTTTTTACAACGGGATGCAGAACAGATTTTTGAAATTATTTGTTTATCTGATATTTTGTGCCCTGGGGGGTATCCTGAAGAATGACGCCCTTTTCGGCAAGCTCTTGTCTTATTCTGTCGGCTTCCGCATAATTTTTAGCTTTTTTCGCATCTGCTCTTGCCTGAATTGCGGCTTCGATTTCGGCAATAAAGTCGGTGTCGTCTTCCTTTTCCTTTACAAAGCCGAAAAGCTCGGTAAGCTCGACAAATATTTTCTTCGCTTCCGAAACGGCACTCTTTGACGGAGCTACGGGAGAATTTATAAGAGTATTGATTTCGCGTACCAAGTCAAAGATAACGGCAATTCCCTCTCCCGTATTAAAATCATCGTCCATAGCGGTAACGAATTTTGCTCTCATCTCGTCAAGCTTTGAGGGAATGTCCTTTTCATCATCTCTGAGCTCCTCGTCGGGCGCATTTTTAAGGAAGAAATCAATAGCATCAGCACAGTTGAAAATTCTTTCAAGAGCGCTCTTTGCCTGTTCAATTATTTCCTTTGAGAAGTTAATAGGACTTCTGTAGTGCGAGCTGAGAATAAAGTATCTTATGGGAAGATATCCGTACTGCTCTGCTATTTCTCTTACAGTAAAGAAGTTGTTAAGCGATTTTGACATTTTTCTGTTGTCTATGTTTATATAACCGTTATGGAGCCAGTAGCGAGAAAAGACTTTGCCGTTGCAGCATTCGGACTGAGCTATTTCATTCTCGTGATGGGGGAATATGAGGTCCTGACCGCCGCAGTGAATGTCTATACTTTCACCGAGATAGTGACGCACCATAGCGGAGCATTCAATGTGCCAACCGGGTCTTCCCTCTCCCCAAGGAGATGTCCAGTGAGGCTCGCCGGGCTTGGAAGCTTTCCAAAGCGCGAAATCAAGCGGATCCTCCTTCAAGTCGGAAACGTCGATGCGTGCGCCTGATTCGAGGTCCTCTATCGGTTGTCCCGAAAGCTTTCCGTAATCCTTGAAGTTGCGTGTTCTGAAATAAACGTCTCCCTTCGACTCGTAGGCGTAGCCTTTTTCAACGAGGGTTTTTACTATCTCGATAATCATATCTATATTATCGGTAGCAAGCGGATGCACTGTCGCCGCCTTTACGCCCAAGCCTCTTGCGTCGGTGAAGTATTCATCAATATAACGCTTCGCTATATCGCTATAGGTGACACCCTCCTCATTTGCTCGCCTAATAACCTTATCATCTATATCAGTAAAATTCTGTACGAAGGTTACGTCATAGCCTCTGTATTCGAGATAGCGACGCAGCATATCGAAAACGACGAAGCATCTCGCATTTCCTACGTGGAAAAAGTTATAGACTGTGGGGCCGCAGGCATACATTTTTACCTTGCCCTCTTCTAACGGAACAAATTCGTCCTTTTTGCCTGACATCGTATTATAAAACTGTATCATAATTCAAATCCTTTTTAAAACTTAATATTTTGTTTTATTTTTCTTTTGTGCTTTCAGACGCCCTGCTTTTCTCAAGCGCGGCAAGTCTCTTTTCAAGTCTTGCTATTTCCTGAGCAACGGGGTCGGGTATATGAATCTGGTCTAATTCATCTATTCTTGTATTGCCGACCTTAACGACCTTTGCGGGAACGCCTACGGCTGTCGAATTCTCGGGAATTTCCTTTAAAACCACTGCGTTCGCGGCAATTTTGGAATTACTTCCCACCTTAAAGGGTCCGAGAACCTTTGCGCCTGCTCCTACAAGGACGTTGTCACCAAGAGTAGGGTGACGTTTTCCCGTGTCCTTACCCGTACCGCCAAGCGTTACTCCCTGATAGAGAGTACAGTTATCGCCTATCTCTGCGGTCTCTCCAATAACTATACCGCTTCCGTGGTCAATGACAAACCCCTTTCCTATCGTAGCGCCCGGATGAATTTCAATTCCCGTAACGAACTTCGCGCTCTGGCTTATAGCTCTTGCGGCAAAGGTATGTCCCTTTTTATGAAGACGGTGCGCCACTCGGTGAGCCATTGTCGCGTGCAAGCCCGAATACAGCAAAAGCACCTGAAGATCCGACGTAGCGGCGGGATCTCGGTCTCTTATTGCCTTTATATCCTCTTTTACGCTTTCGTATGCGCTTTTTATATTCTCTTTTACGCAAATAGCTTCTTTGGAAAGATATTCGGCGCCCTTTTTTAAATTTTCTTTATTTATACTGTTTTTAATTTCGGAACAGCTGCAACATCGTGCTTTTTGAATTTCACACTCAAGCCTTTTCAACCCGTTTCCGAGACAGAAGGCGGATTTTTTTATTTTGTCACTTAGATCTTCTTTATTAATGCTCATATTTAATTTTCCACCTTTCTTAAGTAATTCATTATATTATATCCCAAAAAAAACTTCTTGTCAAGCATAATTGCCCCATTTTTACATTTTAGTCTGCAAACTATTGACTTTACTCTAAAAAATGGTATAATAATATAGATGTTTAACTGTTTTTTTCACTTTCAAAAGGAGAAATTATGACAAAGAAAATAAGCGCCTCGATAGACAGGATCGAGGGTGATTATCTTATATGCATTTCCGACGAAGCGTCGGAGGAAATTCTTCTCTCAAAATCAAATTTTCCGCATTTTCGGGAGAAGGACATCATAGAAATTGTTTTAGAAAACGGACTCGTTATTTCAGCCGAAAAAAATCAAGTTGAAAGCGAAAGACGCTTAAAAAACAATTCAAAACGGCTGCGCAGCTTATTTGATCGCAACAAATAACGGAGGAATTATGCTCGAAAAAGGACTTTTTGTTACACTCTTCGGCAATGCTACCGAATCTTTTGGTGTATATATAATATATATTATCTGTATTTTACTTACCCTCATAGCTTCTTATCTCTTGGGAAGCATAAACAGCGCTATCATTGTTTCAAAGCTTATGTACCGTGATGATATAAGAAATCACGGAAGCGGAAACGCGGGCTTAACCAATATAGTGCGCACGTACGGAAAAAAGGCAATGCTTTTTACTTTGGCGGGCGATATTCTTAAGGTCGCTTTGTCCGTTTTGCTGACAGGCTTCCTTTTCGGATTTTATTTTGCCAAGGCGCTTTGTTGGAATGAATTATGCTACTTAAGCGGATTTTTCTGCATGGTAGGACATATAAAGCCTGTTTTCTATCGCTTCAAGGGTGGCAAGGGCGTTCTTTGTACCTTCGCTATGTTGGCTTTTCTTTCTCCGCCTATTTTTCTTGCCCTTTTGCTTCTCTTTGTTTTATTAGTCGCTATGACAAAATACATTTCACTCGCATCCGTCGTGTGCGCGGCATTTCTGCCTATATTTATGCAGGGATATATGGAGATTTTCGCAGGCGAAGGAATCTATAATCCAATCATTATGGTTGTTTGCCTTATTATAGCGTTTATAGTTGTTTTCTGCCACAGAAGCAATATCAAGAGACTTCTTAACGGAGAGGAAAACAAATTTCATTTTCACAAGGATTAAAAAATGAATATTAAAGATCAGCTTATCCAGATTATAAACAGCGCAATAGCGACAGACACGTTGAAAAAAATTGTTTTTTCACGTCCTGTGTCAAGCCTGCCTCAAAAGCAAAGCGGACGTCTATGCGTACACAGTCAAAAGAAATATCTTGCATTTGAAGCCTTCCAAAAGGACGGCAAGGTCTCTCACGTAAATATAGAAGCCGAAAACTCGAAAAAAAATATATCAGAGCTTATAGACGGATATTCTCAAGTAAATCTGATTACGTCGGCAGGCGACGTCGAATATAAAAGAAATAAAAAGGGTAATGAAGTTCTTCTCGGCGCAAACGCTCTTCAAAAAGTACTTTCACTTCCCGTCTCAGAGGACAAGAGAATCGTCCTCTCTGATTTTGACAGGCAGAAGAATTATATTTTGAACGGCGCAGAGCCTTTTCTCCAATTTCTTGGCATATGCGATGAAAAAGGACGTGTGCATGATAAAAAGCAAGGAAAATTCCGTCAGATAAATCGCTTCCTTGAGCATATCGAGGATATTTACGGAGAATTGTCGAGCGCTGGCGCTTTGACAGTTTATGACCTCTGCTGCGGGAAAAGCTATCTGAGCTTTGCGGTTTACTATTATTTACGGTATATAAAGGGCCGAGAGGTCGATATGCTATGCATAGACCTAAAGCGAGACGTTATTGAGTATTGCTCGTCTGTTGCCGCATCAGTCGGCTTCGACGGAATGAGATTTATTTGCGATGACGTGAGGAATACCCCCCGTGATATTCAGCCCGATATGGTCATTTCCCTGCACGCTTGCGACATAGCCACCGACATTGTAATAAATCACGGCGCGGAATTAAAGGCAAAGGTTATTCTGTCAACCCCCTGCTGCCACCATTATCTCAACAGCCGAATAAGCGCGCCTGCGCTTTCATTCGTATCCTCTCACGGTCAGCTGAGAAACAAGCTCTGCGAAGCTCTTACGGACGGCTTACGTCTTTTAAGACTGCGTTACTACGGATATGACGTTGCCGCGCTTGAGCTTACAGACCCCGATGATACGCCTAAAAACACGCTTTTACGCGCTATTTTAGATAGTAGCTACGATATAAATTCAGCCGAAGCCGACGCGCGTTTAAAGGAATATCGCTCTTCCCTTTCCTTTGTATTGGGAGATGACATTTCGCATTATCTGGAGGAAATAAAATGACCTTCCTGACAAAATCAACAGAAGAAACAGAGTCTCTCGGCAGACGTCTTTCAAATTTTCTTACACAAAAAGGGAAAAGAAATGCCTTCGTTGCTCTATACGGTGAAATGGGAGTAGGAAAGACTGCTTTCACAAGAGGCTTTGCCTCCTCGCTTTCGCTCTCTGGAGTAAGAAGCCCCACTTATACTATTGTAAACGAATACCGAAACGGGAAAATCCCCGTATTTCATTTCGATATGTACCGTATTGAAGATGAGGACGATCTAACCTCTATAGGTTTTTATGATTATCTCGCAAAGGACGGCTACTGCATTTGCGAATGGAGTGAAAATATTATAAGTGAAATTCCGTCTGACGCAATTTCCGTAACTATTAAAAAAACAAGTAAATCAGATGAAGAAAGAGAAATTATCATAGAAGGAGGAGTTATCCTTGAAGATTTTAGCGCTTGACAGTACGGCGAAGGTAGGGTGCGCCGCAGTATGCGAAAACGAAAAAATGTTGTCCTCCTTTGTATGTCACAACGCTCTTTCTCACAGTGAGCTTTTACTGCCTATGGCTGAACAGGCTATGCGACAGGCGGGGGTTAAAATCGACGATATCGAGCTTTTTACCTGCGCGGTAGGGCCCGGTTCTTTTACAGGCGTACGAATAGGAACTGCCGTAATAAAGGGATTATCCTTCGGCAGAAGTGTTCCTTGCGTCCCTGTATCAACGCTTCACTCTTTAGCTCAAAATCTTTTCCCTCTTGACGGAATTTACTGTCCCGTTATGGACGCAAGAAGAAATCAAGTTTACAACGCGCTCTTTGAATGTAAGGACGGGACGCTTGTGAGATTAACCGACGACAGAGCGATTTCACTACAGGAACTGTCAAAAGAGCTTTGCGAAAAATATCAAGACAGAAAGATTTATCTGTCGGGAGACGGATATGAAATAGCAAAAGCCTTTCTTTCCGATTTTCCTCTTTCGATACAGGAAACTCCCGTATCCTTAATAAATCAAAATGCGCTTTCAACTGCCATTTGCGCATATGAAATTTTCAAAAACGGAGGCGCTTTGGATGACGTTTCCTTTGCCCCTACCTATCTTCGTATGCCGTCGGCAGAGCGTGAGCGCCTTGAAAAGAACAAAAATCAGAATAACATATGAATGGAGATACAGTTATGAAAAAGATTTATATCGGCGCAGATTCTGCAGGATATCTTATGAAAGAAGAGCTTGCAGACTATATAAGGGAAAAGGGATATGAGGTCATAGACTGCGGAACTAACAGCGCAGAGTCCTGCCACTACCCCGAGTTCGCCTCCGCAGTAGCAAAGAGCGTTCAAAGCGACCTTAAGGGCTCCTTTGGAATTTTAGTTTGCGGAACAGGTATCGGAATGAGCATGACAGCGAACAAGTACAAGGGAATCCGCGCTGCTGTTTGCGGCGACACATTCAGCGCTAAAATGACACGTATGCACAATGATGCAAACGTATTATGCATGGGCGCAAGAGTCATAGGAATAGGTCTTGCTAAAGATATCGTTGACCTTTTCCTCTCCTCCGAATTTGAGGGTGGCCGCCACGCTGTACGTGTAAACATGATTGCAGACGTTGAGTCTGCCGAAAAATAATTGATGAATAAGTATAAAAAACTGATTTCTAACACTACCGTATTAGGAATTGGAACCTTCAGCTCAAAGCTGTTGGTTTTTTTCCTTGTACGATTTTACACCTCCTGCCTTACTACAGAGCAATACGGAACTGCCGATTTAATCACTCAAAGCGCTAACTTTTTAATACCGCTTTTGTCGCTCGGTGTTTTTGATGCCGTTTTTCGCTTTTGCATAGACGACACCGAAAACCGAAAAAAAACACTCTCGACGGGTATTGCCGTATTCGCCGTAAGCGCAATCGTTTTTGCTCTGCTCACTCCGCTTTTCAATTTTATCGAAATGCTTGAGGGCTACGGATGGCTTATCACGCTATATGCGATTTCCTCCTGCCTACATTCAATCTTCGCGCAATTTATTCGCGCGAGGGGGCAGATGAAGCTATTTGCTATACAAGGAATTATCGGCACGGCCTTAACCATTATTTTTAATCTGATATTTCTGCTTGGATTTAAGCTTGACGTTTTAGGATACGTTCTGTCGGTAGTGATAGCAGATGCGCTCTGCTCTCTTATTCTTTTCATTGCGGCAAGGCTTTACAGAGAGATTAATTTTTCTCTTACTGAGCTTGATACAGCGAAGAAGATGCTTCGTTATAGCCTGCCTCTTATTCCTACTACAATTTTTTGGTGGGTAACAAACGTTTCGGACAGATATATGATACGTCATATTATAGGCGCAGAGGTAAACGGTCTCTACGCGGTCTCGAACAAGCTCCCAACTATTTTAATTCTGATTTCGGGCATCTTTTGCGAGGCGTGGCAATATTCTGCCGTAAAGGAAAAGAGTGAGGGCGACGACGAGCATTCCGACTTCTTTTCGAAGATTTTCGATAACTTTCAGGCAATTATGTTTATTTCAGCAGCTTTTTTGATAGCCTTTTCACAGATTGCGACAAGAATACTGACAACAGACGCTTATTATGAATCCTGGAAATATATTCCCATGCTCTCTTTGGCAACTGTTTTTTCGAGTCTTGTCACTTTTATGGGCGTAATCTATCTTATGGAAAAAAAGAGTATGCTCTCCTTTTACACCGCTATGACAGGCGCCATACTCAATATTATGCTGAATTTGATTTTAATCCCTACGCCTCTCGGCGCTAACGGCGCGGCTATCGCCACGTTTGTAAGCTATTTCGTTGTTTTTATAATCAGGGCCATCAATACGCGCAAATATATAAAATTCAAAATGAACGTCTCTGTACTTGCCTGTAACACAATAGTTATATTCGCTCAGGTCTTTATTTTGCTGGTGTCAAAAAGCTATCCGCTATTTTTGCAGCTTATATGCGTCTTTGCAATTTGTCTGTTGAACGGAAGGCCTATTTTCAAAACGCTGTCTTATTTATTGAACAGTTTTAAAAAATAGCCGTTTTTTCTCTTTACAAAGCTATAAAAAAGTGCTATAATGTATTCAGATATATAAATTTCAGGAGGAAATACGAAATGTATAATTTTCCAATAGGTGTTATTACCGATAGCTTTAAGCTTCCCTTCAAGGAAGCGGTAAAGCGGGCTGCGGCGATAGGCGCGAACGGTATTCAGTCCTACGCTGTAAAGGGTGAGCTTTCCCCCGAAGAGCTTACCGCAGAAAAGCGCAAAGAAATCCTCGCTTTTGTCAAGGATAACGGTCTTTGCTTTTCTGCGCTTTGCGGTGACTTCGGACATGGCTTCACCGACCCTCAAAAAAATCCGAAACTCATTGAAGATTCCAAGAGACTTTTGGATCTGAGCCTTGAATTTGAGTGCGGAATCGTTACTACGCATATAGGCGTTGTACCGAGCGACCCGAACCATGATCGCTATAAGATAATGCAGGAGGCTTGCTTTGAGCTTAGTCAGTATGCTGACAGCTGTAACGCGCATTTTGCTATTGAAACAGGTCCTGAGACCTCTGCGACCTTAAAGGCGTTCCTTGACACTCTTCATTCACGCGGCGTAGGAGTAAACCTTGACCCTGCGAATCTGGTAATGGTTACAGGCGACGATCCTGTAAAGGCAGTTTACAACTTAAAGGATTATATAGTTCATACTCACGCAAAGGACGGAAACAAATTGACCGAATGTGATCCCGAAGTAATTTACCGCGTTATTGAGGATTCAATTGCAGAAGGAAAGGCTTTCGAAGAACTTCCACTCGGAAACGGAAGCGTAGACTTCCCTGCGTATCTTGCGGCTCTTGAGGATATCGGCTATAAGGGCTTCCTTACCATAGAGAGAGAGGTAGGCGCGACCCCCGAAGCAGATATAAAAATCGCTTATGACTTCTTGAAGTCCATAATAAACAAATAAAATTATTTAAGTAAAATTAGAAAACGGCGTTCAACATTATTGTGTCTTGAGCGCCTTTTTTATATATAAAGAGCGTGTTTTCAAATATGTTGTATTTGTATTTTATAGAAGCAAAATTTATATGAAAAATATCATTTTATCTATTTACAAAGCCGAAAAGAAATGTTATAATGATGGCAAATAACAAATTTCGGGAGGATATTTAAATGTATAATTTTCCAATAGGCGTTATAAGCCATGCGTACAAAACTTCCTTTGAGGAAGCCGTAGCGAAGGCAGCTTTAATGGGGGCAGACGGCATTCAAACTTATTTTGATCCTGATTTGCCCGCTAATATGCGTAAAGATACTATCGCCGTTATGAAGAACAACGGACTCCGTTTTTCAGCAATTCTCGGAGAGTTCGGAATACCTCTCAGCAACAGGGAAACAAATCCTAAGGCTATTGATAATTTGAAGAAGGTTATGGATATCGGGCTTGAGT
>JAZOCY010000079.1:0-3653 GCA_045596805.1 Eubacteriales bacterium
TTGCAGGAGAAAAACTGACAGACCAAGAGCTGAGAAACGCCATCTACACTGGGGAATGGCTATCAAATGCAAAAGCATATTTCAGTAAAAATAATTGCCCGGCATATCAAATAGCGAGTAAATATATGAGGGGAACACCAATAAGACAAGACTACCTTGAAACAGTCTTGAAATGGATTTCTTCAAGAGATGAAATTGACCTTGAAGATTATATGGCAGAACACCAGAATACAACGAACGCAAGCGAATTGTGGTTGTATTTTAACAGTGTTATTACTTGGGTTAAAACTATATTCCCTAATTATAGAAAAGAAATGCAAGGCATAGAATGGGGACTGCTGTATAACAGATACGGTAATGACAAGCTCGACCCGCAAGAACTGGAAAAAAGAATAGTCGAGTTAATGCAAGATGATGACGTAACAAAAAGAAGCGGCGTATATGAATACTTATTAAGCGGAGAAGAAAAGCACCTTAACATAAGAACTTTCACAGACACAATGAAAAGAAAGGTCTATGAGAAGCAAAAAGGTATATGCCCACATTGTAAGGCGGAGAAAAAAGAGAAAATACACTGGGAACTTGAAGAAATGGAAGCAGACCACATAACGCCTTGGTGCGAGGGGGGCAAGACTGAAATCGACAATTGCCAGATGCTCTGCAAGGAACACAACAGAAGAAAATCAAACAAATAAAAATTCCAATACAAAAAAGCACTTATGAAAACGTCTGTTCGCTTCATAAGTGCTTTCTATTATTTGATAATGTTTTTTAAATTAGTGAACGATGCAACGCTCGGTATCCTGATCGAAGATGTGCATTCTGCTTGCGTCAACTGCAACCTGGATAGAGTCGCCAGCGCGAGCTGTAGAACGCGCGGATACACGCGCGATAATGTTCTTACCGTTTGTAGCGTCCTCCTGACCGTCAAAGCTGAGGTAGAGATAAATCTCTGCGCCCATAAGCTCGGTAACGTCAACCGTAACGTTCATCACGCTGTCGGGCATGGAAGCTAAGTGAGCAGGATCGTCATGGATACACTCGGGACGGACACCTATAATTACGTTCTGACCGATGTATTCCTTAAGAGCAGGATTGTTAGCCTTGTCGGCGGGAACCTTTATCGAGTTCTTGCCAAAGGTTACGTAAAGGTCTGTATCCTTCTTTTCCAGCTTGCAGGAAATGAAGTTCATCTGAGGAGTACCTATAAAGCCTGCAACGAAGAGGTTAACAGGATAATCGTAGAGGTTCTGAGGAGTATCAACCTGCTGGATAAGACCGTCCTTCATAACAACGATACGGGAAGCCATCGTCATAGCCTCTACCTGGTCGTGCGTTACGTAGATGAACGTAGTCTCAACCTTCTTGTGAAGCTTTGTAAGCTCGGTTCTCATAGATGCGCGAAGCTTAGCGTCGAGGTTGGAAAGCGGCTCGTCGAGCAAGAATACCTTAGGATTACGGACGATAGCACGACCAAGCGCAACACGCTGCTTCTGACCGCCGGAGAGCGCCTTCGGACGTCTTTCAAGCAAGTGGTTAATATCGAGTATACGAGCAGCCTCTTCAACACGGCGCTTGATTTCTTCCTTCGGAACCTTACGGAGCTTCAAGCCGAACGCCATGTTTTCAAATACTGTCATATGAGGATAAAGAGCATAGTTCTGGAAAACCATCGCGATATCTCTGTCCTTAGGAGCAACGTCGTTTACGAGTCTGTCGCCTATAAAGAGTTCGCCCTCGCTTATCTCCTCAAGACCTGCAATCATACGAAGTGTGGTGGACTTACCGCAGCCGGAAGGTCCAACGAGAATAAGAAATTCCTTATCCTTGATTTCAAGGTTGAAATCGGATACGGCGGTAACGCCGCCGGGGTATTTCTTGTAAATGTGCTTTAATGATAAACTTGCCATTTCATATACCTCCTGAATGGTTATGCTAATTTTAGTTTTTACTATGATATTATACCAATTTTTTTCGAAAAATAATAGTGTTTATTCGCACAAACTTTCGGCCAAACTGTTGTGAAAGTTGCACAAAAATGATGCTACTTCGATATGGACGAGCCAAAAGATTAAGAAATTAATTCTAATAAATTAGAATTATTCAACAACCGTCATATTTTTACGGCTGAGCGCAATTCTGTTCTTCACTAAATCCACGCTCTTTATGCGTACCTCGATGACGTCTCCGACAGAGACCATTTCGCTCGGGTGCTTTATATACTTGTCGCTCATTTCGGAAATGTGGAGAAGTCCGTCATAGTGAACGCCGATATCCACAAACGCGCCGAAATCGACTACGTTTCGGACAGTACCCTTTAAGAGCATATCGGGCTTTAAGTCCTTTATATCGAGAACGTCTGTGCGCAAGCAGGGAGGGGGCAGACTGTCACGGATATCACGTCCGGGCTTCTCAAGCTCTCCTATAATATCGAGCAGGGTGGGCTCGCCGCAGCCAAGCTCTTCGGAAAGCTTCGCCGTGCCTCTTATCGTCGCCTTTGCTCTCAATGCGGATATGTTTCCGCTTTTTACGTCATCCTCTGAATAGCCAAAGGTCGAAAGCAGAGATTTCGCTATCGCGTAAGACTCGGGGTGGACTCCCGTATTATCAAGAATTTCATTCGAGCCCGAAACACGAAGGAAGCCCGCGCACTGCTCAAAAGCCTTTGCGCCTATCTTGGGCACCTTGAGTATCTGGGCGCGGCTTGTAAATTCGCCGTTCTGCTCACGGTAGGTGACAATATTTTTTGCCGCAGTCGCGTTTATGCCCGAAATGTGAGAAAGCAGGGAATGAGACGCCGTGTTTATGTCAACACCGACACTGTTTACGCAGTCCTCGACAACGCCGTCAAGCGCTTCAGTGAGGCGAGCTTGCTTCATATCGTGCTGATACTGTCCGACGCCTATGGCTTTAGGGTCTATCTTGACAAGCTCTGCGAGAGGGTCCTGTAAGCGTCTCGCGATAGAAACGGCGCTTCTTTCGGTAACGTCAAAATCGGGGAATTCCTCTGCGCCCAGCTTGGACGCCGAATAAACGCTCGCTCCCGCCTCGCTTACAATAGTATACTTGGTGTCAAAGCCTAAATCGTGAATAGCGTCGGAAATAAACTGCTCGCTCTCGCGCGAGGCGGTTCCGTTTCCTATCGCTATAACGTCGACTCCGTATTTTTTAATAAGAGTAGCAATAACCTTGCGGCTCTTTTCGGTTTCCTCTCTCGGCTTTGTGGGATATATAACGGCAGTATCAAGAACCTTGCCCGTCTTGTCAACCACTGCGAGCTTACAGCCCGTGCGATAGCCGGGGTCATAGCCGAGCACGGTTTTTCCCTTTAAGGGGGCGGCAAGTAAAAGCTTTCTTAAGTTGTCTGAGAATACCTTCAAAGCTCCCTCGCTCGCGTTGTCGAAAAGCTCGCTTCTCACCTCACGCTCGACAGACGGGAAAATGAGTCTGTCATAGCTGTCCTCAAGCGCGCGGGAAATAAATTCGCATACGGGGGACTTCGGATTAGTTATAACGTGCGAGGAGATTTTAGAGAGCGCGACGTCACGGTCAAGCTCGAGCGAAACACGCAAAAATTCCTCACGCTCGCCTCTCGTTATAGCAAGAACACGGTGAGGACGAAGCCTCTTTATTTCTTCCTTGTAGTCGTAGTA
>JAZOCY010000080.1:0-4864 GCA_045596805.1 Eubacteriales bacterium
TTTTGATATCCACTTTTCCCTCAATCAATATTTTTATACAATTTATAATTCAAATAAACTTCAGTACCAAAATCCGAAAGCTCTTTTAGCTCATCGTCCGAGAGAAATTCATCTGTCAGAGCGACGGGACGGTGAGTAAAAAGATTTTTTCTCTCGGTTATAAGAGAGGCGCTTCGCAGGGCGCAATAAAACTGATATGTACTCTGTTCACCGTCAAAATAAACGCCTACAGACATCTTGCTTCTGTCGGTAAAAAATGAAACGATAGAGCGTAAAATACAGTAAAGCCCCCATACTGCCAGAACACAAACAAAAATCTCCGCTATTTCCGCCATGGTCATAGAATACCCTCCGAAAAAATAAGATTCTTCTATCAGTATATGCGGAGCGAAGATTTTTGTCAGCGAACCGTCTTCGCCTTGTTTTCAAAGGCGAAGAGCATTTAAAGTATATAAATCAAAGTAATTTCGAAAGCTCTCCTGCTAAATCCGTCTTCTCCCAAGGTGTGTCAAGGTCCTCTCTGCCCATATGTCCGTACGCCGCGTATTGCTTATAAATGGGACGGCGCAAATCGAACTTCTTAATGATTGCGGCAGGACGAAGGTCTACCAGTCGGGAAACGGCGTCTGAAATTTTCTGTTCATCAACCTTCGCCGTGCCGAAGGAATCTATCATAACCGATACGGGCTTAGCAACTCCTATGGCGTATGCTATCTGAACCTCGCACTTGTCGGCCAAGCCTGCCTTTACTATGTTCTTCGCTATATAACGCGCGGCATATGAAGCGGAACGGTCCACCTTTGTCGGATCCTTTCCAGAAAAAGCGCCGCCGCCGTGTCTTGAATATCCGCCGTATGTATCAACTATTATCTTTCTTCCCGTAAGTCCCGTATCGCCCTGAGGTCCGCCTACAACGAAGCGTCCTGTGGGGTTTACAAATATTTTGATTTTTCCGTCGTTCAAGGACGCGGGAATGATAGGCTCTATGACCTCTCTTATTACGTCCTCTCTTATCTTCGCTATATCAACGTCGGGATCATGCTGTGAGGACACGACGACTGTATCAACGCGCGAGGGGATACCGTCAATATATTCGACAGTCACCTGTGTTTTTCCGTCGGGACGCAGATAAGGAAGTATTCCCGTCTTGCGAACCTCCGTCAAGCGCATAGCAAGCTTATGTGAGAGCGAAATGGGAAGTGGCATAAGCTCGGGTGTTTCGTTGCAGGCGTAGCCGAACATGAGACCTTGGTCTCCCGCGCCCGTGTTAAGCTCGTCCTCCATACTTCCCTCTTTAGCCTCCGCGCACTTATCTACACCGAGCGCGATGTCGGGCGACTGCTCGTGGATAGAGGTGAGCACGGCGCAGGTGTCGCAGTCGAATCCGAATTTGGCTCTGTCATAGCCTATTTCTCTTACGGTTTCCCTTACTATCGTCTGAATATCGGCGTAAGCGTTTGTGGTTATTTCGCCCATTACGTTGATAATTCCCGTTGTCGCAAAGGTCTCGCACGCAACTCTTGAGTTGGGGTCCTGCTCTAAAAGCGCGTCAAGAATAGCGTCCGAAATTTTATCGCACATTTTGTCGGGATGTCCCTCTGTCACCGACTCGGATGTAAACAATTTTTTTACCATATAAACGTCTCCTTTGATTATACTTGAAATAAAAAACCTCGAAAAGTCAGTTTCCGAGGCAACAGACTCTCATCTTGCAGGAATTGGCACCTTGAAAATACAGGTTGCCGGGCTTCACAGGGCCGGTCCCTCCACCACTCTTGATAAGAAAATACTATTTAAAAGCTGTAAAATGCTTTTTATTTTCATCTTATATTTAATATAGCATACTTTTTTACGTTTTTCAAGTACTTTTATATATTTTTTGTTTTTTGCATAAAAGTAAAAAGCAAAAACAAAAAATTCCCTTGACAAAAGGCGGAATAGGGGGTATAATCATAAGGGTATAAAAACATACAAGGAGATTTAAAAATGAAGAATTTTTTTGCTGAATTCAAAAAGTTTATCACTCGCGGAAACGTGCTTGATATGGCTGTCGGTGTTATCGTCGGCGGAGCCTTTACCGCGATAGTAAACGCATTAAGCAACAACATCTTAAAGCCCCTCATCAACTGGGTTCTCGCGGCTATTCTCGGCAAGGACTCGCTTAGCGAGCTTTACACCTTCCTGCTTCGCACAGAGGTTGCGGACGCTGCTACGGGAGAGATCACTGTAGACCTTGCGAACTCGATCTACATAGACTGGGGCGCGTTCATTAACGCGATAATCAACTTCCTGCTCATCGCTCTCGTGCTCTTTTCCATAGTAAGAATTATCAACAAGCTGAAGGATATTGATCTTGTTGACGACCGACTTACAAAGGAAGACAAGAAGGCTCTCAAGGCTCAGGGCAAGAAAGTCTCCGACAAGGAGGCTGTAAAGGCTTACCTCGACGAAAAGGCTGCGAAGGCTGCTGAAGAAAAGGCAAAGGCAGACGCAGAGGCGGCAGAAAAGGCGAGACTTGAGCGAGAGGCTAATCCCACAACGGAGGACCTTCTCAAAATGATCCTCGCAGAGATGAAGAAATAATAAATCCTGAAAAAGAGATTAACAACGCAAAAGAGACCGTTTCAAAACAAGCTTGAGACAGTCTCTTTTTATTTATGTCATTATAGCGCGCCAAAAAATAAATTCAGACCTGAAGATTTTTCAGCGCGGTGATGGCGGCGCGGCGATCCTTTGCGCCGAAAACTGCCGAGCCTGCGACTATTATATCGGCGCCCTTTTCTGCTACCTCGCAAATATTCTTTGCGCCTATTCCGCCGTCTACCTCAACTAAAAGGTCAAGCCCCTGCTTTTCGGCTTCGATTTTTACCTCTTTTATTTTATCCAAGGTGTGTGGAATTAGCGCCTGACCGCCAAAGCCCGGCTCAACGCTCATTATCAAAATCCAGTCGCATTTTGAAAGATAGGGAAAAATCTCCTCTACTGGAGTGTTCGGCTTTACCGAAAGTCCGCAAAGCGCGCCGCATTCGTGAATTTTATCAAGCGTCGCATTCAAATCGCTGCACGCCTCGTAATGAACGGTTATTATATCAGCTCCAGCGCGTCTGAATTCCTCTATGTATCTTATCGGCTCCTCTATCATAAGATGAACGTCAAATTTTATTTCTGTAGCAGGACGCAGAGATGCTATAACGGGAATTCCAAAGCTTATGTTGGGAACAAACATTCCGTCCATAACGTCCAAATGAATATAGTCGGCTCCTGCCTTTTCTACCTCTCTTACCTCCTCGCCCAATTTAGCGAAATCGCAAGCGAGCGCCGACGGCGCAATTTTTATCATTTCAAAATCTCCTTAAACTGTTTTTTTATATGTTACAATAATTTTTTCCAAATTATATACGAATATCTGCTGATAGAATTCTTATTAGCTCTCCTGTGTCACAAGATGAAAAATTCCATAATATGATAATGCGGAAGAAAAACCGATATCCGTGAATTATCCCCGGAAGGCGAAGAAAAAAGACGTGAAATCAACAGATAATAACGGGTATTTTATATACCTTGGACTGTCGCATTCAGCGCAGAAGAGCATCAGTTTTTATTTTCTTGCTCGCCGAACTGAATTTGCCTCGCGTACGCGATGGCTTATTAGCGGCATCTGCATCTAATTGCGACAAGCCCGAGGATTTATTCCCCGAAGCTCAAAAGACAGACCGCATGAGCCGCAATCCCTTCTTCCGCTCCGCTAAACCCGAGCCCCTCCTCTGTCGTAGCCTTTACATTAACGCACGTTATATCACAGGAGAACGCCCTCGCTATATTTGCTTTCATTTCCGAAATATGAGGCGCAAGCTTGGGCTTCTGGGCGATTACCGTGCAATCAATGTTTTCGACCCTTGCCCCCGCTTCTCTCATTATATCACATACCCTTTCGGCGAGGAGGAGGCTCGATATCCCTTTATAAGAGCTATCGTTATCGGGAAAATGCCTGCCTATGTCTCCCTCTCCCAAAGCGCCTAATACCGCGTCCATTATAGCGTGCAGAAGCACGTCGGCATCGGAATGTCCCAAAAGGCCGAGTGCGTGAGGGATTTTTACCCCTCCTATTATCAGCTCTCGCTCTTTCGCCAACCGATGAACGTCGTATCCGTGTCCTACTCTCATCTTCATATCGTATTTCCCTTTGCCTTTTTATTCGAAGAAGGCTTCTTTTTATTTTTGTCGGAACAGGCTTTCTTTTCCTGTTCCTTTTTTCTTCTCTCCATTACCGTTTCAAAATATTCAAGGTCCTCTTTCGTCGTGAGCTTTGCGTTTTCATAGCCTGTGTCTATCATTTTCACGCGTTGACCTATATATTCCATTAACATATTGTCATCTGTAACGGAAACGCCGTCCTCCTTCGCTTTTATGGCAGCATATCGGTACATCGGCGCTGAAAAGACCTGAGGCGTCTGCGCGTTCCAGAGCGTTTTTCTGTCGGGTGTTTCTACAATAAAGCCCCTCTCGTTTACGCGCTTGACAGTGTCCTTGACCCTGCAGCCAGCAGACGACGCGCGATAAGCGTAAGCGGCGGAAACGACGTCGGAAATCTGACTCGGCAGTATAAGACAGCGCGCGGCGTCGTGGATTGCGACGAATTCCGCCTTTGCGGGAACCGACGCCATGCCCAAGAGCGCGGATTCACTTCTTTCAGCGCCGCCTCGACAGATACTCCTCACCTTTTTTATGTTATACTGCCCTATAAGCTCTTTCGCAATATCGGTTTCGTCCTCGCGACAGACCAGAATTATCTCATCAATATATTTACAAGAGTCGAAGGCACGCAGAGAATGAATCAGAACAGGCTCTCCGCAAAGTGAAAGCA
>JAZOCY010000081.1:0-2509 GCA_045596805.1 Eubacteriales bacterium
ACTCCTCATCCACCACTATCGTGGTCCCCCTTCTCCCGCAGGAGAAGGCTACTTGGTTCCTCGCTTTGCTCGGATAAATAAACTGTGCAAAGCTAAAGCTTTTTGGAACCACCAGCACTGCTGGTGGTTTTCGTTTAACAAGAACAGCGCTGCCTCAAATTTGTATTTGAGACAGCGCTTTTTTGTTAATTAGTTTTTCGTCTTTGAGCTTCGGCTTTCAAACGAGTGGGAGTGTCGAGTATCGTTTTACGCAAGCGTATATTTTTCGGAGTTACCTCGATAAGCTCGTCCTCAGCAATAAACTCAATAGCCTCCTCCAAGCTCATGCTTTTCGGTGTGATAAGAGTCAGCGCCTCGTCCGCGCCCTTAGAGCGAACTGCCGTCAGATGCTTTTTCTTGCATACATTTACGCTTATATCTCCCTGCTTGGGATTTTCGCCTACAATCATTCCCTCATACACAGAAACGGCAGGTCCGACAAACAGAGGACCTCTGTCCTGCGTATAATAAAGACCGTAGCTCGTTGTTTCTCCCGTTTCACTTGCGACAAGCGAGCCTGTAAAGCGAACGTTTATATCTCCCTTATAGGGGGCGTAGCCTTCAAAAATAGTATTGAGTATTCCCTCTCCTCTTGTATCGGTCATAAATTCGCTTCTGTAGCCGAAAAGACAGCGTGTGGGAATGAGATAGAAAAGTCTCTGTCTTGAGCCTCGCAGCTGCATATCGAGAAGCTCGCCCTTTCTCGCGCCCAGCTTTTCCATTACAGAGCCCATATATTCCTCAGGGACGTCTATCTCAACGCGTTCGATAGGCTCGTGCTTTACTCCGTCTATATCCTTAAAGAGAACGTGCGGGGTTGAGCAGGCAAGCTCATAGCCCTCTCTGCGCATAGTTTCGATGAGGATAGAAAGATGCATTTCTCCTCTGCCCGCTACTTTAAAGCTCTCGGTTGTATCTCCGTCTGTTACACGCAGGGAAACGTCCTTTAGAAGTTCTTTATAGAGTCTCTCACGTAGGTGACGGCTCGTAACGTATTTTCCCTCTCTGCCTGCGAAGGGGCTGTCGTTTACCGAGAATGTCATTTCCATAGTCGGCTCGCTCACCTTGACAAATTCAAGAGGCTCTATCGCTGTAAGAGAGGTCACCGTGTCGCCTATATTTATATCCTCTGCGCCCGAGAAGCATACTATGTCTCCTACCTTTGCTTCATCGACCTTAACACGGTTAAGACCGTCGAACTGATATATAGACACAATCTTGGCGCGCTTATGCGTTCCAGGAGAATGATAGTTAGAAATTGCTATCTCCTGATTAGTCTTAAGAGCACCTCTCTCTATGCGTCCTATACCTATTCTTCCAACGTAATCGTTATAGTCGATAGCGGAAACGAGAAGCTGAAGATCGGTATCCTCTCCCTCAGGGCAAGGAATGTAATCAAGAATAGTGTCGAAAAGGGGCTTAAGGTCAGTTCCCTTTTCGTAAGGAGAAAGCGAAGCCGTACCTGCTCTGCCCGAGCAGAAAAGCATAGGAGAATCAAGCTGCTCGTCGGTTGCGTTCAAATCCATAAGCAGCTCGAGAACCTCTTCTTCAACCTCTTCAAGTCTTGCGTCGGGACGGTCTATCTTGTTAACGACAACAATGACTCTGTGATTAAGAGAAAGCGCCTTTTCCAAAACGAAGCGTGTCTGAGGCATAGGGCCCTCTGCCGCGTCAACCAGAAGGATAACTCCGTTAACCATTTTGAGTATTCGCTCAACCTCTCCACCGAAGTCTGCGTGACCGGGGGTATCTACTATATTTATTTTTACGTCGCCGTAATGGACCGCAGTATTTTTTGCAAGGATAGTAATTCCTCTTTCCTTCTCTATTGCGTTATTGTCCATTACTCTTTCTTCTGTCACCTGATTTTCACGGTATACACCGCCCTGTCTAAGCATTTCATCAACAAGCGTGGTCTTTCCGTGGTCTACGTGCGCTATAATAGCGACATTTCTTAAATCCGTACGTTTCAAGCTATTTACCTCTTACATATAAATTAACTTAAATATTATATCACATTTTTTGACAAATACAATAGCTTTCGAAAAAATATTTACATATTTTTTAATAAAAGTCTCTCTTAAGTAGTTCAAATATCCGATACATATAAAAAACTCGCCGCAAGTCTCGAAAAGACAAACGGCGAGGTAAAAACGGTAGCTCAAAGACGAATGCTCGGTGAATTGAAAATAGATAATTTCAGCGCAACAGTTGCGCCACAAATGTATAAGACCGCTTCGAAGATTGTAAGCGATCCTGATACGTTTGTCGAGAAGATAAATGCCTACGGCTACACTGACGCAGACGGAAAGCCGATAACCGTCACCAAAGAGCAGTTAATGGAAGGCATTGACGTGAAGGACCTCAAAGGCTCTATTCCAAAAGCGCTTGAGACTAACGAGACTCTGCGTAATATCGTTATGATGAGCGCAGCAGGCGAAATCTTTATGAACGTGTCGAAATTCCAAGA
>JAZOCY010000082.1:0-7212 GCA_045596805.1 Eubacteriales bacterium
CTCGTCCTTAGCCATTTCGTGAACTGTATCGTGAATTGCATCGTAGCCGAGCTTCTTTGCAAGCTTTGCAAGCTCAAACTTACCTTCACAAGCGCCGTTTTCAGCTTCAACTCTCATTTCGAGGTTCTTCTTTGTGGAGTCTGTTACAACCTCACCGAGAAGCTCTGCAAACTTGGAAGCGTGCTCTGCTTCTTCATAAGCTGCCTTTTCCCAGTAAAGACCGATTTCAGGGTAGCCTTCACGATGAGCAACTCTTGCCATTGCAAGATACATACCGACCTCGGTGCACTCACCCATAAAGTTAGCGCGAAGACCCTCCATGATTGCCTCGGGCGCGCCCTTTGCAACGCCTACGACGTGCTCAGCAGCCCAAGCTCTCTCTGTTTCCTTTACCTCGTTGAATTTTTCAGCAGGAACCTTGCACTGAGGGCATCTTTCGGGAGCAGCGTCTCCCTCGTGAACGTAACCGCATACAGAACATACAAACTTTTTCATAATAAAATCTCCTTAAATAATTTATAATTTTAATTTTTTTAGCGGAAATACCGCAAGATTACTTTTGGCAGGCGTTGCATACGCCGTAATATACGCATTTTTCGGATGAAACCGAGCATCCTGCGTCTGATAACTCCTTCGGGGCTTGCAAGGGAATCAAAAAATCTAAAATGTCATTACATTCGGTGCATATAAAATGTATATGCGGCTCTGTGCGTCCGTCATAATGTATCTTCTTATCGACAGTTTCAAGAGTATCAATTATATTTTCCTCAGAAAGCTGCTTCAAATTGCGATATACTGTGCCAAGACTTATCGTCGGCTCGGACTGTCGCACCGATTCGTAAACCATATCCGCTGTAGGATGGTCAAAGCGTCCCTTTACATTTTCACGAATGAGCTCTCTCTGATGTGAGTATCTCATTTGTTACTTCTCCTTATCAGTAATGATTATCATTATCGGTTGTGACTATATTATAACAGACGTTTTTTCATTTGTCAATAGTTTTTTGAAAAAAATTTATTTTTTTTTGAAAGCAGAAAAATATATGCAAAAAAGAGAAGAGAAATTCCGTAAAATTCAGAATTTCTCTTTTAAATATTGAACTATTATGCGAAGGGCTTTGGCTTTACCAAATATGACAGCCCCTTTTTTATTTTATGGGATAGGCAGATTTCCCCATTATTCTTCATTAACCGTAGGTAAATCTACAATTGTGGGCGTGTGATTTAAGGCGGGAATAACCCTTTCGATGAGCACGTCGGTTTTTATTCTTAAGCTCGTCGTGTTCTTGCAGGGATGCAGACCTATATATTCGCTTTTCAGCACGTCACGGTCGATTACGAGCGAGACTCTATTTTCCTTATCATTCATAAGTCCCAAGACACTGACAGAGCCTGGGGTGATATCAAGAAGCTCAAGCATATGGCCTTCATTCGCGAAGGATAGTCTCGCAACTCCAAGCTGCGAGGAAAGAAATTTCGTCTTGAATGCTTTATCTGCTGGAATCATCAAAAGATAAAACTGCGTTTCCTGTCTGTTGCAGAGAAACAGGTTTTTGCAGGTCATAGCGTTTAGGACCTTATCTATTTCGGCGCAGTCCTCCATCGTCATAGCGCAATCGTGGTCAACTCGCTCATATTCGATATTTAAAGCGTCGAGAAAATCGTAGCTTCGTATTTCTCTCGCCTCTCTTGCAGTCTCGTCTGTCGGTCTGCCCTTTTCAAGCGTAAGCATATTTTAATCTCCTTTGCCCTTGTTTTCAAAAATCAACTCAAATATTCCGAAATTCTTTTTAATAGCAGCTTATAGCGCTCTGCGCGTTCCTCGTCAGACGCAAGCTCGGCGCGCGAAATTTCTTCGTTTTCTTCATATGAAACGGGGATTTTTGCTATTTCATACTGTTCTCTCGTTATATCTATCACGTTTCCGTTTACCTTATTGAAATAGTGAGCTTTGCCGTCTATTTCGCTCTTATGTATGCTGCCGCCAAACATATCAAAGACAAGCATAGAGGAAACGTCGCTTTGTCCCGCAGTTACGTTCGCTCTGTTCCAAGCTTCGTTTTGCGTTTGGTCTGCCGTTTCCTTTGACCAGCAAAAAAGAAGCACGTAAAAAAGCTCGCCCAGCGTTTTTATAGGCTTATTTTCGGGGCAGAGACGTAAACTTGACAGGTGCTTCGCGCCATAAAAAGAATGTGTAAGCATAAGACCTCCCAAATGTAAATATTAGTTGTCAGAATTGCAATCTCGCGCGAGCTTTTCAATCAGCTCGTCATACGTTTTTTTGTTTATCAGCAGATTGATAGCCTCAAGTAGAGCATTTGCGCTCATATCGTCGGGCAGGGAAAGCTCTTTTGCGAGTAGAAGCCGTTTTTCTTTACTGCCCTCGCCGCCCGAAAGTCCGTCAAAATAGAAATCGTTTTTCGTTATTCCTCCGATGTCTTCAAGAGAAGCGTCTGAAGAAAATGGGAGAAAAAGCTTGTATAGTAGCTCGGCGTCCATTCCCTCAACCCCTAAAAGACCGGACCTTGAAGCAGTCCTTTTGCGTTTCTCCTTACCCTCGATTTTGGGAATATAAAGATGCGTAATTTTGTCCTTAGGCAAAGCCGAGCTGACGTAGGAGCGTATCTGTCTGCCTCCCCCGTCGCTGTCTGTGAGCAGAATTATTCCGTGCCTTTCGCCGAGCCTTTTTATAAGCGAGAGAGTCTCTTTTTTATTAAAGAGAGAAAAACCGCCTGTGGTTATTATATGCGCGTCTAAAATTGAGGCGAGCGTAATTTTGTCGTATTTTCCTTCGACTATTATCGGTTTTTGTATTTTCAGCTTTTCCATAGGAAAATCCTCTGTTACTTTCTTTTTTCTGCTTTTGCTCTCTCTTTGTTTCTATGCTCGCAGAGACCGTGTTCGCCGATTTTGCATTCATCGCATTTCGGCGAGCGAGCCGAACAGATTTCACGTCCGAAAAGCACGAGTCGGTGACACAGGTCGCTTGAGGTCTCGGGCGTGGCAAGAGAGGCGAGTATTTTTTCTATTTTATAAGGATTTTTCTCGCTTTCGGGATACATACCGAAGCGTCCGCATATGCGTATACAGTGCGTATCCGTTACTATAGCGCTCTTTTTGAAGATATCGCCCAAGAGAAGATTGGCTATCTTTCTTCCGACTCCCGAAAATCGCAGAAGCTCCTCCATAGTATCGGGTAATACTCCGTTATAATCCGAGACAAGCATTTGCGAAGCCTCTTTTATGCTTTTCGCCTTCATATGATAAAGACCGCAGGGCTTAACAAGCTCTTCAATTTCGGAAAGCTCTCCCTCTGCCATTGCTTCAGCGGTAGGGAAGCGCCGAAAAAGCTCTTTCGATACAATATTTACTCTTTCGTCGGTGCATTGCGCTGACAAGCGTCCCATAATCAGAAGCTTCCATGGGTCGCCCTCAAATTCGAGCGAGCATTTTGCATCTGGGTACATAAAAGATAGAAGCTCTTCAATCTGACGCAGTCTATCTCTCTTTTCACATTTTTTCATTTTGTAATCTCCGTAAGCATCTTTAAGAATAGCTTTGACGGGAAGCCTACCACGGTATCAAATTCACCCTCGGTTCTTTCGACGAGAGCAGCGCCTATTCCCTGTATTGCGTATGCGCCCGCCTTGTCCATACATTCACCCGTTTTTATATAGTCTATAGCTTCCTTTTCCGAAAAGGGCTTCATATATACGGCTGTACTGTCAAAGGCAGTAAGAGTTTTTCCTTTATAGAAGACAGAGACGCCCGTATGCACGAAGTGACGCTTGCCCGACAGCGACAAAAGAATTCTTTTTGCGTCGGGATCGTCCTTTGGCTTGCCGAGAGGCTTGCCCTCGTGCTCAAGCAGAGTGTCCGAGCCTATTACCAAGACGTTGTCTCCGCAAATTTTGCGTACCGCCTCTGCTTTTCTCTCTGAAAGCATACAGACCGCATCTGTCGCAGACGTGCCGAACGGTAAGCTTTCGTTTACGTCAGAGGTAATTATTTCAAAATCAAGGCCCAAATTGGTCAAAATTTCTTTTCTTCTCGGTGAAGCAGAAGCAAGAACGATTTTCAAATCGCCTTGAATGAACGTGTTTTCCATAAAACTTTCCTTTAATTGCTTTCTATTTAGGTATTCTTCTTATTGATTTTTCTGTAAGCGCTTCGCCGTTTTTGTATGCGAAAATCGCTCTTCTGCATTCCTCGCCGCTTTCTTTCGTGAATATGAAGTGACCGCCTCTTATATTATACTGCGTAAGAAGTCCTTTTTTGTCGCCCATATAAGTAAGGGCGCTGTTCAAGAGCAAATTTCGGTGCTTGTATTCACGAATGAGAGGAAATTTAAAGCCCTTTCTGTCGGTAAGAGCGCATTTTTCGCATTTATCACAGCCGAAGCTTTCTTTCATATAACAACGCTCAAGAAGCATAAGCGGGATACGTCCGTAAACTATCGCCTCCCCCTCTCCGATATCACGTATTTTCGGCAGGGAAAGCTCAGGTGAGAGGATAAAGCTCTCTGCGCCAAGCGCCTTATACGCATTCAAGCTCTCTCTGTTTGTAATATTTAAGCGAAAATCGCCTCTTGGAATCAGGCCTGCCTCTTTTGCAAGTGAAAAATGAGAAATATTACCGACAAGCGCGTATTTAACACCCAGTTTTTTCGCTTTCTTCATCATAAGCAATACTTCGTCAGTTTCTTCGTCGGTAATGACGGGGGGAAGATATACTCCGTCGGGCGCAGCTTCCCCCGTTTCAATCTCGGTAAGAGGCAGATACACAGTATCGAAAAAGCCCGTGTCGCGTATAGCTTCAAACTGATAACGGTAAAAGCAGAGCGCGCTATAGGTGTTGTTGCTTGTTCGAGAGTTTTCGGCTTTTATGCTTTCTCGCTCATAATGAGGGACAGATGCTTCTTTTCTTTCTGTCAGCTTTAAAAGCAGCGCGTCACAAGCGCTTCTTCGCAAAGCGTTCAGCGCAGAGAGGGGCATATTCAAGCCACAGTCAAGCTCTAATTTGACGTCATTTCTGTCAAGTGAAAAAAAGGTGTTTCCCATTTTGCAGATATTAGCCTTTACACTATCCTCACTCAAGGGCGAGCTTATAGCCTCCTGTGGAAGCGCGCCGCTGACAGTGACCTCAACACCCTTGCAGATAAGTGTAAGCTCGGCGGGCAATGACGCCTTTAGTTTACATTTTGCCTCTATAGAAAGTTTTCTTTCCTTGAAGGTCATTTCATCTAAAAGGCGTGTTTTTTCCTTGTCGGACTCGCTTCTGACGCCCTTCATAGCGCTATCGGTTCGTCCTGTAAAATATCCGTCTGTAAAGCCCCCGCGCGAAAATACTGCGGCAAGCGCTTCGCGTTCGGCTTTAGTCGCGTTTCTTTTTTCGTCTAAAAGACGTCGGTAAATTTTCGTTACGTTATAGACGTATTCGGGGGATTTCATTCTGCCCTCGATTTTAAGAGATGCGACTCCGCTCGAAATAAGCTCGGGAATATGATTGCAAAGCGAGAGGTCGCGCAGACTCAAAGGATAAGAGTTATTATAGGGAAGTCGGCAGGGCTGCGCGCATTCCCCGCGGTTACCGCTTCTTTCGCCGACAAGCGAGCTGAAAAGGCATTGTCCCGAGTGACAGACGCAGAGCGCGCCGTGTAAAAAAATCTCGGTTTCGGCAAGAGAGCTTTCAGTTACGGCGCATATGCTTTCATATGAAAGCTCACGGGCAAGCACCGTGCGGCATACGCCCATCCTATAAAGCTCATCAGCGCCCCTCGTAGAATGGACCGACGCCTGTGTGCTTGCGTGAATTTCAAGCTCGGGGAGCTCCTCTCTCAAAAGCGAGATAGCGCCCAAGTCTGCCACGATTACGGCATCGGCGCCCAAACGGTAAACGGTTCTTGCGTATTCGAGGAAAGCCGAAAGCTCACGGTCAAATAACAGGGTATTTAACGTTACGTATACCTTTACGCCATTCAGATGAGCGTACTTAATCGCCCGTGAAAGCGTCTCTTCATCGAAATTTGCAGCATATGCTCTCGCGTTAAAGCCCTTGCCACCCAAATATACGGCGTCTGCCCCCGCGTCAATAGCGGCAAGCAAGGCTTCGTATGAGCCGGCAGGCGATAATAATTCAGGCAGTATAGCACTTCTTCGCATGTTTTTTCTCCAAAATCACTTGACTTGTAATAAAAGTGATAGTATAATTATTTTGTGTGTCGTTAATTTTATTTAACTGATTTCATTATATCACAAAAAAATAAAAAAAGGAATACCGATTATAAAAAAGTACGAATAAACTTTAGTTTTATATCGGTGGAGGTAATTATGAGTGAAGAAAATCTCAACTATGCCGAGTTCGGCGTTGCAAAAAAAGCAGAAGGGAAGAACAGACTGCAAAGAATAGCCCTCGTGTGCGCATACGTGCTTTTTGCTCTTGCGTATTCGGCTATGTCTGTAGCGATAAGCATTCCGCAGATAATCGCTATAATGCCCATCCTCGTCTGGATGTTTGTTTTCTTTACGTGGAAGTTCGTAAAATTTGACTATGAATACAGAATAGAAAAGGGCGAAATGATTTTCGTAAAGGCGTATACGCCGAAAAAGAAAAAAGAGCTTTTTCGCTTCAAGGTAAAGGAAGCAAAAAAGATAGTTCCCGTGACCGAGCTGTCGGAAAAGAACACCTCTACGGGAAAAATATACGATTTCAGAGGCTCGTCTAAAAGCCCTGCCTCTTACGTGGCTGTGTTAGGCGAGGGCGGCTCTGACACGCGCGTTTATTTTGAAGCGACCATTCAGACGGTAAAGGTTTTGCACCGATTAAACGATAAAGCTATAGTTTCGGGAGAGCTTAAGTTTTGAGCTTTAAAATAGGAAAAACAGAAATAAAATACGGGCTTTGCCTTGCGCCTATGGCGGGATATTCGGACAGGGCTATGCGTCTTATGTGTAAAAAATATGGCGCAGAATATATGACTACCGAGATGGTTTCCGCTAAGGCTATTACCTATAAGGACAAAAAAACGGTAGACCTTTGTTATATTCACGAGGACGAAACGCCCTGCGCCTTACAGCTTTTCGGTCACGAGAAGTCCGTTATGGCAGAGGCTGCGGGAATGATATGCGACGGCTATACAAGGGGCGCGCTTCCTACAGCCATAGATATAAATATGGGCTGTCCTGTTCCGAAAATTACGGGAAATCACGAGGG
>JAZOCY010000083.1:0-12315 GCA_045596805.1 Eubacteriales bacterium
CGCTCAAAAACAATTTTGAAGGCTACGAAGAGCTTAGAGGCTATCTCCTTTCCTGCCCGAAGTTCGGAAATCACGAGGATGTCGTCGATAAAGAGGCGCGTGAGATTGCTTTGCGAGTATCAAAGATGCTTCGCGCTCGAAAGAACTACCTTGGAAACAGCTTCCGTCCCGACTTCTCAAGCCCCTCTACCCATCTCCTTTACGGCTATTGGGTAGGCGCAACTCCCGACGGAAGAAAATCCCGTGATATGCTGGGCTACGGCGTGGATCCGCTTTACGGCGCGGCATCAGGCGGTCTTGGCTTCCGTATGCTTTCCAATATGGAGCTTCCCTTTGAGGAATTCAACGGTGGATATGCTTCTCATCTCGGTATTGATCCCAAGTATTTCAAGGGCGAGAGCTATGAAGAAAAGGGTATAGAGTTCAAAAATAACGTAATTACTCCTTTGTTCTTTAATGAATACAAAACAGGTGTTTCGCCCTTCTATCTCTACGTCAACGTAACGACTCCCGAAACACTTCGCAAGGTTTTGGCAAATCCGAAAAAATATGCTCCAAGCGGCGTTTATATTATGCGTATTCACGGCACGTTCGTCAACTTCCTTGACCTCTCTCCCGCAATACAAAACGATATTATCACAAGGCTTGACCCCGCTTCCACATCGTTTGGATGTTGATAGGAGATTCTTATGAACGTAATTGGAATTGATGTTGGAACAACGAGCATCTGCGGCGTTGTATTAAACGCTGAGAACGGAAAGTTAATAAAGTCAAAAACCGTCAATTCAGATGCCTTTATCAGCACTGCTAACGAATGGGAAAAGATACAGGACGTAAAAAAAATCATATCTATCGCCACGCAGATATTGGATTCCCTTTTAGATGAGCCTTCGGACGAGACTGTGGCTATAGGAATCACAGGTCAGATGCACGGTATAGTTTACATTAATTCGGAGGGCGAGGCGGTTAGTCCTCTTTACACCTGGCAGGACGGAAGAGGAAATCTTCCCTACAGGGATACGACCTACGCAAACTATCTCGGCGCTTGCTCGGGCTACGGCAACGTAACCGATTTTTATAACCGTGAAAACGGTCTTGTTCCTACTGATGCCGTAAGCTATTGCACGATCCACGATTATCTCGGCATGACGCTCTGTAAAAACAAAAAGCCCATACTGCACGCAAGCGATGCCGCGAGTCTGGGGCTTTACGACGCAGAAAAAAAGAAATTCAATTACGATTATTCGCCTCAGGTAACCGACGGATTTGAGATTATCGGCGCTTATCGGCAAATTCCCGTTTCAGTCGCGATAGGCGATAATCAGGCGAGCGTTTTCTCCACACTTGCAAGTAAGGATGACCTTTTAATCAACGTTGGCACGGGCAGTCAGATATCTATCGTGTCGGATCACCCGATTACCGCTGAAAACGTGGAATGCAGACCGTATTTTGACGGCAAACATCTCATTGTCGGCTCGGCACTTTGCGGTGGCAGAGCGTACTCGCTTTTAAAGGATTTCTATAAGAATCTTTTCGAGGCGACGAATTGCAAGGATATCGACGTTTATTCTGTGATGGACAAATTACTTGAAGGTAAAAGCAGTACGTCGCTTAAGGTCGATACCCGATTTGCAGGAACAAGAAGCAACTCAAATATCAGGGGAAGCATTGAAAATATCTCAATTGATAATTTAACGCCCTCTGATCTTACGCTTGGCGTCCTTTACGGAATGATAGAAGAGCTTCACTCAATGTATCTTTCCATGGGTGAAAAGCGCATAGGCATTGTCGGTTCGGGCAACGGCGTAAGAAAGAACAAGGCGCTCGTCAATATTGCCGAGCAGGTGTTTGGCGGAAAGCTCCGTGTTCCTCTTTACACTGAGGAAGCCGCTTGCGGCGCGGCCCTGTTCGCGCTTGTGGCGTGCGGTAAATACCGCCAAGCGTCCGAGCTTCAAGGGCTGATCAGATATTCGGTAGAATAAATAAACGAAATAAAAACATTTTAAAGCTTCAGCGCGAATAAAAAAGGACAGAATTTGTGACTTCAATTCACAGTTCTGTCCTTTTATTTTTGACGTATCAGTGGTGATGATGGTGATGGTGATGGTGGTGATGGTGTCCGTGACTTTCCTTATACTCCACGTGACAGTGCTTTTCCATGCAATGCTCGTCTGTTGCTTCAAGCTCAATTGTCGCGTGTCCTATGCCGCGCTCTGCAAGCTCACGTCGCACGTGCTCTTTGACCTTGCTTCCCTCTCCTTCAAAGACGACGTGCATAGTTATATAATTGTTGTGCGCGTCCATACTCCATATATGTATATGGTGAGCGTCAAGAACTCCGTCAAGCTCTCTGATATGCTTAAGAATTTCGTCTGCGTCAACGTCCTGCGGCCTTTTTTCAAGAAACAGATCTACCGCTTCCTTGAGATTTCTGAAAGCATTTATGAAAATGAAGACAGAGACCGCAATAGACATTATGGGGTCAATAATGGCGAAGTCGGTAAAGCGCATTACTATCGCGCCAAGAAGCACGACTATCCAGCCAAGCACGTCCTCAAGCATATGAAGATTTACAGCCCTTTGATTGATCGAGTCTCCGTGTCTTGTAGCAAAGGCGGCGACAAGGTTAACGAGCGCGCCAATAAGCGCAAAAAGGATCATTCCGTCATAATTGATTTCTGACGGCGAGATAATTCTGCCGATAGCGTTTACGGTGACTAATACAGAGCCTACGAGAAGTATCAGCGTAGTAATAACGCTTCCAAGCACCGAATACCTCGCGTATCCGTAGGTATACAGCTCATCAGGCTGTTTTTTGCTCTTTTTTTCAAAGAAATAGGAAAGCCCTATGCTTGCCGCGTCGCCGAGGTCGTGAAGGGCGTCTGAAAGAATCGCCACGCTTCCCGTAAACAATCCTCCGACAAGCTCAAATATTGAAAAAGCAAGGTTTAAAATAAATGCTATAAGTATATTCTTCTCGGTTTTCATAGCTCCTCCGTATGTGATAAAAAGGCCAACACGCTTTTTGTCACAAGTCTAACTGCAAGCTTTATTCGTTGCTCTAATTATAGCACAAGAAAAAGAAATTGGCAATCTTTTTTTATAAAGAAAAGCTAAGCCCCGTTGAAAAATTCATTAAAATATGATATAATGGTCTCAAATAATAAATAAGAAAGCGGCAAAAAACAGAGCTGAGTGTTTTTGCCGATTAAAAGGTAAAAATATATTATGACTGACCAAAAAGAAATGCTCGGCACTGCTCCCGTTGGAAAGCTCTTGTTCAAGCTTGCGCTTCCTACGGTAGTCGCCCAGCTCATAAATATGCTATATAACGTCGTTGACCGCATCTATATAGGACACATTCCCGATATCGGCGACCTCGCTCTGACAGGCGTAGGGGTGTGTATGCCCGTCATTATGATTGTTTCGGCTTTTGCCGCTCTTGTCAGCTCGGGAGGCGCGCCGAGAGCGTCGATCTTTTTGGGCAAAAAGGACGTGGACAGCGCAAATAAAACTCTTGGCGGCTGCTTCGGCTTGCAGATTATTGTGTCGATTATACTGACCGTCGTATTACTTATCTGGAACAGAAATTTTCTCCTTGCGTTTGGCGCAAGTGAGAATACGATAGGATACGCTACCGAATATATGGGTATTTACGCCATTGGCACCGTCTTCGTGCAGCTGACGCTTGGAATGAACGCCTTTATTAGCGCCCAAGGCTTTACCGGAATATCGATGATATCCGTCCTTTTGGGAGCTGTCACAAACATCATAATTGACCCCATCCTGATTTACGGACTCGATATGGGAGTCAGGGGCGCCGCTCTTGCCACCGTCATTTCTCAAGCGCTTTCGTGCGCATGGATTATCTTCTTTCTGTGCAGTAAAAGAAGCCTTCTGCATCTGAATATGAAGAACCTCATTCCGACTCCAAGAATCGTTTCCCCATGTATCGCGCTTGGCGCCGCTACGTTCATCATGCAGGCGAGCGAGAGCGTGATCTCAATCTGCTTTAACTCCTCTTTGCTCAGCTATGGAGGAGATATTGCCGTGGGAGCGATGACCATTCTGACAAGCGTTATGCAGTTCGCGCTGCTTCCTTCGCAGGGGATCGCTCAAGGCGCGCAACCGATACTTAGCTTTAACTATGGAGCGAATAATGCCGAGCGCGTCAAGCAAACGTACAAAATACTGCTTAAGACCTGCCTTATCTATTCGGTAACGGTCTGGGCATCTGTTATGCTGATTCCGAGCGCATTCGTCTCGATCTTCACTCCCGACGAGCAGCTTATCGCGTTTGCTTCAAGGGCGCTTCGCATTTATTTTAGTGGAATGGTCCTGTTTGGTATCCAGATAGCGTGCCAGATGACCTTTGTTTCTCTTGGAAATGCCGCGTCATCGGTCACTGTGGCAGTGGTCCGAAAGTTTGTTTTGCTTCTTCCCCTTATCTACATTATGCCTAACATCATCAGTGACCGTACTATCGGCGTCTACTTTGCGGAGCCTGTTGCAGACATTCTCGCTGTTACCTTTACGGCAATACTCTTTACAGTCCAATTCAAAAAGGCTATCAAAAGGATCGAGGCAAAAAAATAAATCCTCGTTTTTCAAAGCCATCGTTGCTTACGCCATCTTCTGTAGTATTATCTTGCGCTACGGAAGATGGCTTTTTTGACTCTAACAAAAAGCTTAATTCAGACAAGCGAGGCGTTTTGATGCCCTAACGTGATAAAAACGTAAAAAAGGGGCTGTCGCAAATGTTTTTCTCCGTTTGCGACAGCCCCTTCGTGCGCGGACTTAACCACTTTGGTGCAGAGAGAGGGATTCGTTCTTGAATTTTGCAAAGCGTTTCGAGTTGAATTTAAGGTTATGCTTTGCAAAATTCTTCGGTCACCGTTCTCAAAACAACCGTTTAGGTTGTTTTGTTCTCTGCGTTCGAATCCCGTTTCTATTCTCCGCCAAACAAAAAATCCACCCTGAAGGATGGATTTTCGTTTTGGCGCAGAGAGAGGGATTCGAACCCTCGTGTGATTGCTCACAAACTGATTTCGAGTCAGCCCCGTTATGACCACTTCGATATCTCTGCATAAATATGATGCAACAGCGTGTATCATATTTATGCAGAGTCCTTTGAGATGTCGCTCGATGAGCGCAAGCTCGTCGAAACCACTTCGCATACCCGCGAGGGTATCTTCGCCAAAGGCGAGATATCTCTCTTTGATACATGCCGTACATATTTTTTAATTTTCTATAAAAGGCTTGATAACGAAATCAGTATGATTCCGAGTCTCTGCTCTATTGCTTTTCAAGGTTTGCAAAACAAGCTTTTCAAAAATTACCTACATAGTATATCACATTTTTATTGATTTGGCAATAGCTTTTTTAGAAAATATTTGCTTTTTTCAATATTTTTTTCGAAAAGTTACGTATATTTTTCGCTTTTTACTTGACTTTATGCAAATTAAGTAATATAATTAGTATTGTATTAAAAAGCTATGACGAAGACAGTAGGGATATTTGAAGGGCCGAGCGAGTCGGGTTTGGTGTGAGCCGATGCTTAGTAGAATTTTCTGAATATCACTTCTGAGCTGCGGGGAGGAAAGGCGTTGCCGATTATTTTCCGTCGGGTGTCCGCCGTCATCGGAAGGCATATAATGGTATGCTGAATAGTTACAAAGTCCCTGCTTTGTCCCTGTTTGGCGGACAGGCTTTTTTATTTTGTTATTAAAAACATACAACATCCTAAGGAGGATTATAAAATGTACGAAAAGGTCTCTAATAACCTGAACTTTGTCGAGAGAGAAAAACAGACTGTTAAGTTCTGGGAAGAGAACAAAATCTTTGAGAAGAGTATAGACAGCCGTAAAAGCGGCGAGACCTATACCTTCTACGACGGTCCCCCCACAGCAAACGGAAAGCCTCATATAGGTCACGTCCTTACCCGTGTTATAAAGGATATGATCCCCCGTTATCGCACGATGAAGGGCTATCACGTTTTGCGTAAAGCAGGCTGGGATACTCACGGTCTGCCTGTCGAGCTTGAGGTTGAAAAGAAGCTCGGTCTCGACGGAAAAGAGCAGGTTGAGCAATACGGACTTGAGCCTTTTATTCAGGAATGTAAGGAAAGCGTCTGGAAATACAAGGGTATGTGGGAGCAATTCTCTTCCGCTGTCGGATTCTGGGCAGATATGAATGACCCCTACGTTACCTATCACGACAGCTTTATCGAATCCGAATGGTGGGCATTAAAGCAGATCTGGGAAAAGGGGCTTCTTTACAAGGGCTTTAAAATAGTTCCCTTCTGTCCTCGCTGCGGTACTCCCCTCTCAAGCCACGAGGTAGCTCAGGGATATAAGGACGTAAAAGAAAAATCCGCAATTGTAAAATTCAGAGTAAAGGGTAAGACAGACGAGTATTTCTTGGCTTGGACGACTACGCCTTGGACACTTCCTTCTAACGTTGCTCTGTGCGTAAACCCCAACGAAACCTACGTTAAAATTTCTGTAGGTGACGAAAAGCTTATACTTGCAGAGGCGCTTGTTTCCTCCGTTATAAAGGACGAATATACTCTCGTTGAGAGCTATACAGGTAAACAGCTCGAATTTACCGAATACGAGCCTCTCTTTGATTTCGTTAATCCTAAAGGAAAAGCCTATTTTGTTACCTGCGACAACTATGTAACGCTTTCCGACGGTACGGGTATCGTTCATATCGCGCCCGCATTCGGTGAAGACGACTCTGTTGTAGGTAAAAATTATGACCTTGCGTTCGTTCAGTTAGTCGACGAAAAGGGACAGATGACCAAGGAAACTCCTTGGGCAGGAATGTTCTGCAAGGATGCTGACAAGGAGGTTTTCGCTTCGCTTCAGGCGTCAGGCCTTCTCTTTGCCGCGCTTCCGTTTGAGCACTCGTATCCTCACTGCTGGCGTTGTAACACTCCTCTTATCTACTATGCGCGCGACTCCTGGTTTATCAAGATGACTGCGGTAAGAGACGATCTTATCAGAAACAACAACACGATAAATTGGATTCCCGAAAGCATTGGCAAGGGACGCTTCGGCGACTGGCTTGAAATCGTTAAGGACTGGAGCGTGAGCCGCAATCGTTATTGGGGCACTCCTCTTAACATCTGGGAATGCTCTTGCGGAGAGCGTCACGCTATAGGCTCTATAGAGGAGCTTAAGTCTATGTCCGAAAACTGCCCCGATAATATAGAGCTTCACCGTCCTTTCATTGATGCGGTTACTATAAAATGTCCCAAGTGTAACGGCGAAATGAAACGTGTTCCCGAAGTTATCGACTGCTGGTTTGACTCGGGCGCTATGCCTTTCGCGCAATGGCATTATCCCTTTGAAAATCAAGAGCTTTTTGAATCGCAGTTCCCTGCCGACTTCATAAGCGAGGCTGTTGACCAGACACGCGGATGGTTCTATTCGCTTCTGGCTATATCGACGCTTATCTTTAACAAGGCGCCGTATAAGAACGTTATAGTTCTCGGTCACGTTCAGGACGAAAACGGACAGAAGATGTCTAAATCCAAAGGAAACGCGGTAGATCCTATGGAGGCTCTTGAAGAGTTCGGCGCAGACGCTATACGCTGGTACTTCTATTCAAACAGCGCTCCCTGGCTTCCCAATCGCTTCCACAGAGGCGCAGTTATCGAAGGTCAGAGAAAGTTTATGGGCACTCTTTGGAACACGTATGCGTTCTTTGTTCTCTACGCTAACATAGACGGCTTTGACGCTACTAAATATGAGCTTGAATACGACAAGCTGTCTATAATGGATAAATGGATGCTCTCCAAGCTCAACACGCTTATAAAGGACGTTGACGAAAATCTTGAAAACTACAAGATAACAGAGACGTCGAAGCTCTTTATGAGCTTTGTTGACGATATGAGTAACTGGTACGTACGCCGCAGCCGTGAACGCTTCTGGGGCAAGGAAATGACACAGAACAAGATAAACGCTTATATGACGCTTTATACAGTTCTTGTTACTCTCTGCAAATTGAGCGCTCCTATGATTCCCTTTATGGCTGAGGATATTTACCGTAATCTTGTATGCAGTATAGATAAGTCTGCGCCCGAAAGCGTACATCTTTGCGATTTCCCCCATGCGACAGACGCTTATATTGATACAGCGCTTGAAGAGAACATGGACGAGGTTCTTAAAACCGTCGCGCTCGGCAGAGCTTGCCGTAACGCAGCAGCGATAAAGAACCGTCAGCCCGTAAGCAAGATGTACGTCAAAGCTGACTTCACTCTCCCCGAGCTGTATATCGACATAATAGAAGACGAGCTTAACGTCAAGGCTGTTGAATTTACCGACAACGTCCGTGACTTCACGACCTACACGTTCAAGCCTCAATTAAAGACTGTCGGTCCGAAATACGGAAAATATCTCGCCGAGATAAAGGAAAAGCTTTCTTCTATCGCGGACGGAAATGCGGCTATAGACGAGCTTGACGCAAACGGCGTATTGAAGCTCGAGCTTTCCGACACGACAGCAGAGCTTTCCCGCGATGACCTCCTTATCGATATGGCTCAAAAGGCGGGCTACGAATCCTTAGCTGATAACGGAATTACAGTCGTTATAGATACCAATCTCACCGAAGAGCTTATTGAAGAGGGCTTTGTCCGTGAATTTATAAGCAAGGTTCAAACGACGAGAAAGGATAGCGGCTTTGAGGTTCTGGACCACATTAGAATAGGCATCGCGAATAACGAGCGCCTCGCAAGCATCATAAAGAAAAATCAAGCGGAAATTTGTGAGGTTCTTCTGTGCGACGAGCTTTCGGACAACGCAAATGAAAACGCAAAGGAATGGAGTATTAACGGAGAAAATATTACAATTTCCGTTGAGAAGATCTGATAAATACCTTTGTCTGCCGTCTCAAACACAAAAGCGTTTGAGACGGTTTTTTCTTATTCTTAATATAAAAAGCAAGTGATTTTTTCTAAAAAGGGAAATAAGTCTTTAATTTTTATAATTATGTAATTTAAATTTTACTAAATTTCACGCTCCGTTCATTATATCTGCATTATTTTTTCCATTTTTAAGAGTAATATATAATGTGATATGATTAATAAACGTGTTTTTTGAAAGGAACGAAAATGTTAGAGCTACGCAACATAAAAAAGGATTACCCCGCAGGTAACGGCACGGTACACGCGCTTAAAGGAATTTCGCTCGATTTTCGCAAGAGCGAATTTGTATCTATTCTCGGTCCGTCAGGCTGCGGAAAGACGACTATGCTCAATATCATAGGCGGTCTTGACAGATATACATCGGGCGACCTTGTAATAAACGGGCGCTCAACAAAGAATTTTTGCGATAGGGACTGGGATACTTACCGAAATCATTCGATAGGCTTTGTCTTTCAGAGCTATAATCTCATCCCGCATCAGACGGTTCTTCAGAACGTAGAGCTTGCGCTCACCTTGTCAGGTGTTTCCAAAAGTGAAAGAAGAGCCCGCGCAAAAAAAGCTCTTGCCGACGTTGGACTCGAGGACCAGCTTTCCAAAAGGCCTAATCAGCTTTCGGGCGGACAAATGCAGAGAGTAGCTATTGCACGCGCGTTGGTAAACGACCCTGATATTATTCTTGCCGACGAGCCGACAGGCGCATTAGACTCAGAAACAAGCGTACAGGTTATGGAAATTTTGAAAAAAATTTCCGACACGCGCTTGATAATTATGGTTACGCACAATCCCGAGCTCGCAAATGAATATTCTACAAGAATAATTCGTATGCTCGACGGTGAAATCACAGATGACTCAAGGCCGTTAAGTAACGAGGAAATAAAAGAAAAAAATGACGAGCTAAAAGACAAGGGTCTTCCCTTGAAGAAAAGGGAAAGAAAGCCTTCTATGTCATTTTTTACATCCTTTATGCTGTCGCTCAAAAACCTTTTTACGAAAAAAGGCAGAACTGCGCTCACCGCCTTTGCGGGCAGTATAGGTATTATCGGCATTGCTCTTATTCTTGCCATTTCGCAAGGAATGACAACTTATGTTAACACCACTCAGGAAAACGCTCTTGCGTCATACCCCTTGACTATTGAAAGACAAACTGTGGATTTGGGCTCGCTTATGGAAGCGTTTATGAGCGTAAGCAACGGTGAGGTGCCCCACGAAAAAGACGCGATTTACAAAAAATCTGCGCTGTACGATATGACGAAGGCGTTAAATAATATTGAAATTCTGGAAAACGATCTCGTATCGTTCAAGAAATTCTTAGAAGGCAGAATTTCCGACGATTCAGACGAATACAATGCGAGTGAGATAATCAACGGTGTTCGCTACACCTACGATTTGCCACTCTTAGTTTACACCAAAAATACAGACGGAAACATTATCCCCTCTGATTCGGCGCAATTGATGAGCGAGCTTATCGCAAAGCATATGGGCTTCAATATATCGCAAATGATGAGTGGCAACAGTATGTTTTCTATGACCTCCTCGCAAGCCGCTTCTTCGAGTATGTGGCAGGAAATGCTTTCGGGAAATGACGGGGCTCATATAAATGATCTTTTATACAATCAATATGACGTAATCTACGGCTCGTGGCCCAACAGCTATGACGAAATCGTTCTCGTTGTCGATGAAAATAACGAGCTTGACGACCTGACTCTTTACGCTTTGGGGCTTTTATCCGAAGAGACGATAGACAATCTTATGTCATCGACCTTGAAGGGCGAGCATATAGCGTTAGACAACACAAAATTCAGTTACGAGGAAATATGCTCCAAGGAATACAAGGTAATTCTCAATTCCTCGCTTTACGTATATGACGAGGAAAGCGGTCTCTATAATGATTTAAGAGAAACAGAAGCTGGATTGCGCTATCTTTACGACAACGCCCTGTCTTTGAAGGTGTCGGGCATCATACGCAAGAATGAAAACGTAAACACGCCTATGCTCTCGGGGGCTATCGGATATACAAGCGCGCTCACAGAATATATCATTGAGCAAGCTCAAGGCTCTGACGCAATAAAAGCGCAAAAGGAAAGCGCGTCGCTCAACGTAATTGACGGACTTCCCTTCCGTGAAAACACGACAAGCTTGAGCGACGAGGAAAAGGAGGCTGAATTAAGAAAGCATCTCGCCTCACTGAATGAAAAGGACAAAGCGTCGGCTTATATAAGCATTATGAGTATTCCGTCAAACGAGGTGCTCCAATCTGCTCTTATCAACACAAAGCAAAATATGTCTGAAGATGACATCAAGGCGGCAGTGATAGCGGCTCTTAGCGCGCAGATGAATATGGATGCGGAGTCTATACAGGAATACGTTGATTCGATGTCTGACGAGGACATAAATCAAATTTTCGATATGATGATAATTGAGCAGACAAAAATCCAATATGCTCAGAACGTATCGGCTCAAATGTCATCTATGACAGACGCCCAGCTGGCATATGCGCTTGATGCGGCTCTTCCCACTTACACAAAAGAAATGTGCGCTTCATATTATGATGAAATTATGCGTTTCTCCGAAATGGACTATGACAGCGCGCTCCTTGCGCTCGGATACGTTGATATAAACTCTCCTTCTACAGTAAACATTTACGCCTCGTCCTTTGAAAACAAGGATATAATCGAGGATATGATATCCGATTATAACAGGGATTTAGACGAAATGTCGCGAATTAAATATACTGACTACGTTGGTATTATGATGTCCTCGGTAACTACCATAATAAACGCTATTACCTACGTCTTAATCGCTTTTGTTACCATATCGTTAATTGTTTCTTCGATAATGATAGGCGTAATAACTCTGATATCGGTACAGGAACGTACAAAAGAAATAGGAATTCTTCGCGCGATTGGCGCATCGAAGAAGAACGTCTCAAGCTTATTTAACGCAGAAACTATGATAATAGGCTTCGCGTCGGGAGTTTTCGGTGTATCGGTAACATATGTGTTATGTATAATCACAAACATTATTCTCCATGCGCTAACGGGAATACCTAATCTTAATGCGGTTCTTCCTTTCCCGTATGCGATAATTCTTGTTGCTATCAGCGTGCTTCTCACCTTGATTTCAGGAATTATTCCTTCAAGAAGCGCGGCGAAAAAGGATCCAGTGGTTGCATTAAGAACCGAATAAATTGGAGGGGCTAACACATTTAGGCATAACCGCAAACAAAAGAGATGTTATATTCATCATGATATAATCCCCTTAGAGTAGACACTTGAAAAAAACAAAAAGTTTTCAAGATTACTTTAAGGGGGTTATTTTTATGCGCAAGAACAAGAAATACAGTACAGAGTTAAAGGTAGCGGCAGTAAAGTCCTACCTTGCAGGAG
>JAZOCY010000084.1:0-2662 GCA_045596805.1 Eubacteriales bacterium
AGGACGGGCTTTTACCTATTAGTAAGAGACACCGACGTAAAAGAGGCGGTTTCAATAATAAAAAGCACGCTTAAAAAAATTATTTCGTACGAGGGAGAGGTTTTCGGCGCGAGCCGCAAGGAATGCGGAAATTATCTTGACTTAAATCTCGACTGCGCTAAAAAAGAGTGCGAAAGCTATCTCGCAAATATAGAGAAATACAAAAAAACAAACGGAGTATATGATGAATAATAGGGCTGAAATCGGCATTATCTGCGCTATGCAGGTCGAAATTGACGGATATCTTTCAAAAATGACCGAAAGGAATGAAATTACCGTTAGCGGCATACGCTTCTATTACGGCGTCCTCGCAAAAAAAGCTGTCGTGCTTGCGCTTTGCGGTATAGGCAAGGTTTTTGCCGCTATGTGCGCGCAGACGATGATACTCAAGTTTTCCCCCAAGTGTATCATAAATACGGGAGTGGCGGGTAGCTTAAGCGAAAAAATAGGCATAGGCGGCACGGTTATCGCTACGGAGGTCTTACAGCACGATATGGACACCTCTGCGATAGGCGACCCTGTGGGTATGATTTCGGGAATTAACGTAATAGAGCTTCCCACCTCTGAGCGTCTGACGGAAATTATGGCGCGCGCGTCGGAGGAATTGGGCTTTTCCTACATATTGGGCAAGGTAGCGTCGGGCGACCAATTTATCAGTACAAAAGAAAAAAAGGCTTGGATAAAAGACACCTTTGGCGCGTCAGCCTGTGAAATGGAGGGCGCGGCTGTAGGTCAGGTCTGTTATGTGAATAACGTCGAGTTTTGCGTCTTAAGAGCAATTTCGGACGGCGGTGACGAAAATGCCTCGCTTGACTACCCGAAATTTGTAAAGGAAGCCTCAGCTCGCGCTGTCGCTATTATGTGCCGAGCTGTTTCGTATCTTTAAAATATACAACAATAAAAAATACGCAGCTTTGGCTTGATGCTCGGATAGAGTATCAAGCCAAAGCTATTAAAAAAATAAGCCTTCAGTCATTTTAAGAGAAAAAATTCATAAAATAGTCAGTTAAAATTTACTTGACTTATAAATATATAAGAGTTATAATTATTAAGTTAGGATTTTAGTGCTTTTACAGTATAAGAAAGGGTGATTTTATGTTTAAGAAAATGGTAGGCTGCATAAGAGAATACAAGAAGCCTACTCTGCTTACGCTTTTGTTTATCGTGCTTGAAGCAGTCATAGAAACGTTTATTCCGTTTATAACCGCGAATCTTGTGAACCGTATCAAAGACGGAATAGAAATGTCATACATATTGAAAACAGGCGCTTTGCTTATCGTTTTAGCCTGTGTTTCACTTATGTGCGGAGGAATTGCGGGTTTTACGTGCGCTAAAGCCTCGGCAGGCTTTGCAAAAAATCTGAGAAGCGATATTTACCGAAAGGTTCAGAGCTATTCCTTTGAAAACATAGATAAGTTTTCGTCCTCGTCCCTGGTTACGAGAATGACAACAGACGTATCAAACGTGCAGATGTCGTTTATGATGATAATCCGTACGGCGATACGCAGCCCTCTTATGCTCATTTTCTCTATTATTATGGCGTACGTAATGGGCGGCGCGCTTGCCACCACGTTTGTCGTTATCGTTCCCGTTCTTGCTTTGGGACTGTATTTGATAAGCAGAAAGGCTATGCCCGCTTTCCGCAGAGTCTTCAGAAAGTATGACCGTCTGAATGAGTCAATAGAGGAAAACGTCAGAGGAATGCGCGTTGTAAAGGGATTTTCACGCGAGGAATATGAAAAGGAAAAATTCGGACGCGCGGCTGAGGATATCCGTGTCGACTTCACACGGGCTGAGAAAATCGTAGCGCTCAACCGACCCGTTATGCAGTTCTGCGTTTATTTCAATATGATATTCGTTTTGCTTGTCGGCTCTAAAATGACCGTCACAAGCGGCGGCGCGGAAATAGACGTCGGGCAGATATCAGCTATGCTCACGTACGGCATGCAGGTGCTTATGTCGCTTATGATGCTTTCAATGATTTACGTAATACTCACTATGTCGGGCGAATCCATAAAGCGTATCTGCGAGGTCTTGGACGAGACTCCCGCCCTGCGTAATCCCGAAGCCCCCGTCAGCGAGGTAAAGGACGGTTCCGTTGATTTCGACGACGTATGCTTCAAGTATTCTCTTAAAGCCGAAAGAAACGCCTTGGAGAACATAAATCTTCACATAAAGTCGGGTATGACTGTCGGTATAATCGGCGGTACAGGCTCAAGCAAATCGAGCTTGGTGCAGTTAATTCCCCGTCTCTATGACGTAACGGCGGGAAGCGTAAGAGTAGGTGGAACAGACGTTCGTAATTACGATATTGAAGCGCTTCGCTCGTCTGTCGCTATGGTCTTACAGAAAAATCTTCTCTTCTCGGGAACTATAAAGGAAAATCTTCGTTGGGGTAATAAGGACGCAACCGACGAGGAAATCGAGGAGGCGTGTAAATTAGCTCAAGCCGATGAATTTATCAGGTCGTTCCCCGACGGCTACGACACGAAAATAGAACAGGGCGGCGCAAACGTCTCGGGCGGTCAGAAGCAAAGGCTTTGTATCGCGAGAGCGCTTCTTAAGAAGCCCAAAATTCTTATACTTGACGACTCGACAAGCGCAGTTGATACAAGAACGGACG
>JAZOCY010000085.1:0-6353 GCA_045596805.1 Eubacteriales bacterium
GCCGCCCGCAATTCCAACGTCAGCCTCTCTCGCTTCTCCCGGGCCGTTTACCACGCAGCCCATAAACGCGACTTTAATAGGCTTTTTACGCAAATTTTCCCTGTCAAGAACGCTTTCAAATTCGGAAAGCAAGGGGATAAGGTCTATCTTGGTTCTTCCGCAGGTGGGACAGGAAATTATATCTATCTCCTTATTTTCAAGCATGTCAAGGGCGGAAAGGATATCCTTTCCTGCCTTTATTTCGCACAAGGGATCTGCGGTGAGGGAAACGCGAATGGTGTCTCCTATTCCCTGCGAAAGCAGAGCGCCTATTCCCACAGCGCTTTTTACAGTGCCCGAATGAATGCCGCCCGCCTCGGTAACTCCAAGGTGAAGCGGATAATCGGTTTTTTCGCTGAGTATTTTATTTGCTTCAAGCATATCCGTGACGTTTGACGCCTTTACGGATAGGCATATATCATCAAAATCAAATTCATTGAGAAGGGATGCGTGATAGAGCGCGCTTTCGGCTAAAGCCTCAGGCGTAGGGCTGCCGTGTCTTCTAAGAATTTCCTTTTCGAGAGAGCCGCTGTTTACGCCTATACGGATAGGCACGCAAGCGCTCTTGCAGGCGTTAACTACCGCGCGGACACGCTCACGGTCTCCTATGTTTCCGGGATTTATGCGTATCTTGTCGGCTCCCGCCGCAACACATTCAAGGGCGATTCTGTAGTCAAAATGTATATCGGCGACTAAAGGGATAGTAATTCCCCTATTTTTCAATTCATAAAAGATTTTCGCCGCTTGCGCGTCGGGCGCCGCCAATCGCAGTATATCACAGCCCGCGTCGGAAAGCGCCCTTGCCTGCAGATAGGTCGCTTCTGCGTCGTGCGTATCGGTATTTGTCATAGACTGCACGCTGACAGGCGCGTTACCGCCGATTAAAAGGCTTCCCGCTTTTATTTGTTTCGTCTTTTTTCTTATCCTGCCGTAATCCATTTTTTCCTCTTATATCAATGATAATATATCCTTAACGGTAATAAACAGCATAAATGCCATAAGAATGACTATTCCGGCGAAGTGTATCATTCCCTCATACTTTATCGGCACAGGTCTGCCTGTCACAATTTCAAAAAGTATAAATATAATTCGTCCGCCATCAAGCGCGGGAAAGGGAAAGAGATTGACCACTCCCAAATTTATACTTATAACGATAGCTATATAAACGAGGTTGGCAAATCCGCCGCTTGCCGCCTGACTGACCTGCGAGGTAACCCCTACGGGTCCCGACACCGCGTCAATACCGAATCTTCCCGTTACCAAATCATAAATAGATTCCCATACCGTGCGTACTGTAAGCACTGAACGGAAAAAGCCGTGCTTTATCACGTTTCCAAGTGTCGCCTTATCGGGCGTCGTATAAAAATCCCTCGCGCCCAGATACTGATTTCTTTCCACGTAAACGGGAAAATCCGCATACAAATTGATTTTTTCGCCCTGACGTAAAACCGTAAGCTCAAGGGTCTCGATTCCCTGTCTCATAATTTCATAGTCAAGCTCGCTTAAAATGCGTACTATCTTTCCGTTTACGGCGACAATTCTGTCGCCTGCGCGAAGTCCCGAGTCCTCACTGCTGTTTTCTCTCGGCACCTCTTCACGCGAAATGATGCTGTCTACCTCCGTGCTATACATAGCTTCGGGGGTTGCGCCTATAAGGATGAACATTATAAGAACACCCAAAATTATATTCATAGCAGCGCCCGCGAGTGTAATAAGAAGCCTCTGCCAAGCGGGCTTTCTGAACAGGGCGTTCTCGTCGTCAGAGTCCTCGTCCTCTCCCGCCATGCTTACGTATCCGCCTATCGGGAGCACACCGAGCGAATATTTTATATCGGTCCTTTTCGACGTGTAGGTAATCAGCTTCGGGCCCATACCTATAGAAAATTCCTTGATTTTAACGCGGAATATTCTCGCCATAATATAATGACCGAATTCGTGTATGAAAATCAAAAATCCGAATACTAAAAGCGCAAGCAAAATATAGAGTGCTTTCATTGTTTTCTCCGTTTTATTTTATCTTTTTTTCGGCTATTCTTCGCGCTTCTCTGTCTGCCTCCCTTATATCGGAAAGCGAAGCGTAGGCTTTCGCATACGACATTTGTTCAAAGGTCTCGCCCACAACGTCAAAAATCTCGCAGAAGCTGATTTTCCCGTTTAAAAAGGCAGCTACGGCTATTTCGTTCGCCGCATTAAGCACCGCAGGCATAGCGCCGCCCTCCCCCATCGCCTTATATGCGAGGGAAAGCAGAGGAAAGGTCTGCATATCGGGACGGGTAAAGGTGAGCTTTCCGAGAGAAAAGAGGTCGAGCCTTTCAGTCTCCGACTCTACTCTACAGGGATAGCTCAAGGCGTACTGCACGCAAAGGCGCATGTCGGGGACTCCCATCTGCGCGATTACCGCATTATCAATATATTCAACTGCCGAATGTATTATACTCTCTCTGTGCACGGTTACCTCAACCTGAGCGGCGCTGACGCCAAAAAGATGACACGCCTCTATGACCTCAAAGCCCTTGTTCATCAGGCTTGCGGAATCTACCGTTATTTTCGCGCCCATTTTCCAGGTAGGATGGGCGAGAGTGTCCGAAAGAGTCACTTTTTTCAATTCTTCCCTTGTCATACCGAAGAAGGGACCACCAGAAGCCGTTAAAATAATTTTCTTTATCTCGTTGCGGGAAGACGCTCGAAGCGACTGAAAAATGGCGCTGTGCTCACTGTCCACGGGGATTATTTCAGCTCCCGTTTGCTCGGCTTTTTTCATCACTATGTCGCCCGCTATTACAAGCGACTCCTTATTTGAAAGCGCCAAGCGCTTTTTTGCTTCAAGGACGGAAAGGGTAGGCATAAGCCCCGCCTCTCCGAGTATCGAATTCACCACTGCTTCGGCAGAGCTTGCCGATATCGCCTCGCATATTCCGTCTTCTCCCGAAAGGACCCTTACAGGCGTATCGGCGAGCGCGATTTTCAAATCCTTGGCGGCGTTTTCGTCTGCCATAACGCACGTTTTAGGCAAAAATTCTCTTGCCTGCGCTTCTATCTGCTTGACGCTTCTGTGCGCGGTCAAGAGATCTATATTTATTTTGTGCCTTCTCGCAACGTCGAGCGACTGCACGCCTACAGAGCCTGTAGAGCCTAATACCGCTATACGCTCGGGCATATGATTTTCTGTATTCATATTTTCCTCCATTGAAGAAAGAAGGCTGTCCGCACTGAAAAATCGCACATAAAAAAGCTCAAAAGAGAAAATGCGAATTTGCTTTAAGACAGCCCTTGTCTATTTTATTAAGCGAAGAAGGAAAACTCCCCGCCTATCGAAACGAGAATGTAGAGCATAAAAGAGACGGGAATTATAGAGTCTATGCGGTCAAGCATTCCTCCATGCCCGGGAAAAATTTTCCCGTAATCCTTTATACCGTGTTCCCTTTTTATAAGTGAAAAAATCAGATCTCCTATCTGCGCGACAATGGAAACCGCTAAGGCGGAAAGCGCAAGCGCAAGATAGTTTGGCGTAACACCGTAAATTCTGCCTACCGTAAAGCCGAATATGAGGTACGACAAAATGCAGAAGAGGCTTCCACCTATACTTCCCTCTACCGTCTTTTTGGGGCTTATCTCCTCTATCAGCTTATGAGAGCCGAAAAATCTGCCTGTAAAGTAGGCGAAGGTATCCGTAACCCATGCTGAAATGAAGACGAGCAGATAAAGATACTCTCCGCCCTCACTTCTTCTGAGCAATACAACGCACACCATTGCCCCTATAATATAAAATATTCCCGTAAAGGTCGAGGATACGGCGGAAAAGGGCAGTTTTCCTCTTTTAAAGACTGCGTAGGCAAACAAATAAAAGAGGTATAAGGCAAATACTGCCGCCGTTATAAGCATAAATCCGCTGTCATTTTTAAAATGCGATGCAAGTGGCAGGACAAGCGAAATAACAAACGCAGGCGCGCAAAGCGCGTAATCCTTATCGTAGCCCAGACACTTCAAATATTCAAAGGTCGCAAAAAGCGACACTATAGAAATAACGATAGGGAAAATAACCGTATGTGAAAAAATAAGCACGGGGACAAAAACGCTTAACAGCACAAGCGCCGTAATTATTCTTGTTTTCATATTAAAATACCTCTAAGGTACATCAAAGTCCGCCGAAGCGACGGTGTCGTGTGCAGAACTCGGCAACAATAGAGTCAAGCTCTCCGTCTGTCAGGTCGGGCCACAGTGTCTTCGTAAAATGATATTCGGCATAAGCCGACTGCCATAAAAGAAAATTGGAAATGCGAAAATCGCCACCTGTCCTTACCACGAGGTCGGGGTCGGGGCTATTCCTTGTATAAAGGTGAGAAGAAATATCCTGCTCGCTTATCTCGGTTTTTCCCTCTTTTATTAACGCGTTGCAGGCGTGTACTATCTCATCTCTGCCGCCGTAATTAAGCGCTATATTGAGTGTCAGAGGATATTTTTCGGAAAGCTTTTCAAGCTTCTCCATCTTTTCGCGAAGCTCTGGCGAAAGCTTCTCCCTGCCGCCCAAGAAAATGAAGCGTATTCTGTTTTTTTCAAGCTCGGCCATTGCGCTGTCAATATACCGAGAGAGAAGCTTCATCAGCTGCTCGACCTCAAATTCAGGTCTGTTCCAGTTTTCTGTCGAAAAGGCATAGACTGTAATGGTGTTTATGCCGATATCGCCGCAATGTCTCACCACTCTCTGAAAATTTTCAGCGCCCTTTACGTGACCGTATTCGCGTCCTAATCCTCTTTTTTTCGCCCATCTGCCGTTGCCGTCCATAATAAAAGCTATGTGGGATAGCTTTTTATCCTCATTTACGGCGACTTTTCTTTTCCTTTTGAATATCATAAGCTATAGCTTATATCTCCATAATTTCTTTATTCTTTGCCGCAGTTATGTTATCTATTTCCTTAATATACTTATCTGTCAAATCCTGTGTTGCCTTGTCGCTCGCCTTAGCCTCGTCCTCTGTCATCTCGCTGTTCTTCTTTGCCGCCTTTATAGCGTCGTTGGCGTCACGGCGAATGTTACGGATAGCGACCTTTGCGTCCTCGCCCATCTTGGATATCTGCTTTGCCATCTCCTTACGTCTCTCCTCTGTGAGCTGGGGGAATACAAGACGTATTACCTTGCCGTCATTCTGCGGTGTAATTCCGAGGTCTGACGCTAAAATAGCCTTCTCCATATTCTTCATAGTAGAAGCATCCCAAGGCGAAATGACGAGAGTTCTCGCATCTGTCACCTTAACCTCTGCCATCTGATTTATCGCTGTAGGCGAGCCGTAATAATCTACGGTAATCTTGGAAAGCACATCGGGCGTAGCTCTTCCTGCTCTCATAGATGAAAGCGACTGCACGTAAGAGTCAATGCTCTTTTTCATTTTGTTTTCATAGTCTTTAAGCTCAAGCTTCATAATAACTTCTCCTTTATGTTAGTTTTACTTTGTTTTTAATTATGCGTTGCTTACGACTGTTCCGAGCTTCTCGCCCATTACAGCGCTATATATGTTTTCCGCGCGATCAAGTCCGAATACGAGTATCGGTATGTTTCTGTCCATACAAAGCGCGGTAGCGGTTGAGTCTATCGCCTTGAGACCGCCCGAAAGAATATCTCTGTAGTTTATAAAATCAAGCTTCTTCGCGGTTTTGTCCAGATTGGGATCTGCCGTATAAATGCCGTCTATGTTCTTCGCCATAAGAATTACGTCGGCTCCTATCTCTGCGGCTCTTAACGCTGCCGCCGTATCTGTCGAAAAGAATGGTGAGCCAAGTCCGCAGCCGAATATAACGACTCTGCCCTTTCTAAGATGTGAAACAGCCTTATCTCTTATGTATGGCTCTGCCGCCGCCTTTATATCAAAGGACGTCATAACTCTCGCGTCGATTCCGTCTCTCTCAAAAGCATCCTGCAAAGCAAGTGCGTTTATAGAGGTCGCAAGCATTCCCATATGATCGGCTCTTACGGGATCCATATTTTTTCCCTGTCTGCCTCTCCATATATTTCCCGCGCCCACTATTATTCCTATCTCAACGCCTTTTGACAGGCATTTTTTTACGACTGTGGCTATTTCGTGCACGAAATTATCGTCAATCAGTTCATTCGTGCCTGCGGCGAGCGCTTCGCCTGAAAGCTTCAACAATATCCTCTTATATTTGGGGGACGTATTTTCCATACTTCAACTGCATTTCCGCTGTCGGAAAATTCCTTTCATATATTTATCATATTACAATTACTATTTTACTTCAAAAAGTGAATTTTGTAAACACTTTTTAGAAAAAAATATCAAAAATTATTATAATTAACAATTATT
>JAZOCY010000086.1:0-4112 GCA_045596805.1 Eubacteriales bacterium
CGGACGCAGAGTAAAAATAAACGTGGGGAAGAACAAGAAAACCGTTACGCTTTTCTTTGAGGATAATGACGACCTTGACGTGTTGCTTCGTAATATTTGTGGCGGTGAGTTCGTTGATAACGAATAATGTATATGCTGAAAAATAAAAAATTTATAATATTCATTTCGGTTTGCCTCTTGCTCCTGATCGGTTTGGTTGCGGTGCTGAATAATTATTCTGCGCGAAATCGGGCAAAAAGGGAAGGGCTTGAAGAGATGTATGAGTCTCTTTACGAGCAGGCAATGCTTGAAATAGAGGAAAACGAGAAAAAGCGCGAACAAGAGCTGAAGGAGTACGCCGAAAAGGTTGCGACCTATTCGCCTTATGAAAAACTCGGCGAAAAGGGCATGAGTACTTACATCTTTTATCTCGGTGACCGAACAGCAAACGGCAAAGGGCTTAAGAACAGAAACGACTCCTATATAATGCTTTTGAGAGACAAATATGACGAGCTTTTGGGAAAGAGCTACAGACTTGAGGGAACTCAAAGAATAGAGAAGCCCGACGGCGGAACGCTCGCGTATCTTAACAGGCAGATTGATATATACTTAAGAGGCTATAAATTGGACCTGTTGATTTTGAGCGCCGGAACGCACGGACAGGAAGATAATTTTGGCAGGGAATACGAAAAAATAGTAATAAAAGCAAAAAAATACAATAAAAACGGCGACGTCGTTTGTATAATAGAGCACGACCAGATCGACGAAGAAGCAGAAGCGATTATCAGAATTTCCGAGCATTACGAGCTTCTTTGCGTGGATATGAGGCCACATTTTGAAAACGAGGGGAAAGCTCTTATTAACGATGAAGGCGAGCCGAACGCGCAGGGACATCAGCTTTATGCCGACGAGATTTTTAAGACGCTTCGGGAGGCAGTAGAGGAAAAAAGAGGCTCGAACTCACTTAAGACGTCGGGCGTGTTCCTTACAAACGAGGAATTTGCCGAGATAACGGGAACGAAAGAGTAATAATTTCCGAAAACCAGAAATACACAGGTAAAATGTAAGCTATAATTTACAAAGGACAGAAAGCTAAACTTTCTGTCCTTTTTTCTGTTGGTAAGTAATATATTCTGTTTAATTTTAAAATTGCGTTTTTAAAAAGTCTGGCAAAGGGCTTTTTTGTAGAAACGAACGCTTTATAGTCCGCAGGCTTTAGCAATAGAGTGAGGGCTACAGCTCTGACGGGATGTTTAGCGAAAGAGAAATATAATGCTTTCTTTTTCCGCCGTCGGTGAAAAGCGAATAGGATTTTTGCCTATAGGGGAGGTGTGGCTCTTTTTTTATTCCGCCGAGTCCCTCGCCCGTCATTTTGACAAAGCTTTCCTTCTTCGTCCACGTAAGAGTAAAGGCGTCGCAAAATTCTTTTGGAGAAGGGATTTTCGCAAGCTCTGTGTAGAAAGCATCGTCCTTAAAAAACCTTTCGGCAATCTCTCTTAAGCTAGTATGCTTTTCCTCGCTCGGCACCCTTTGCGCGTCGAGCCCCAAGTAAAACGGGAAAGGGCCGCCTTCGGCAGACGCGTCACGCTCAAGTGACAAGCTTTTTCCTGTACTGTCGCTCTTTTCGGCAAAGGCGCAGCAGACGAGTGCGTCGGCGTGAGAGACCGAGACTTCAAGAGAGAGGTCGGCAAAAAACGGCTTTCCCCTTTCGCTTTTACAGAGCGGGGGAGGAGACGCGCCGTATCTTTCACAAAAAAAGTCATATATGAGCAGACAAACACCCAATCTTTCTAATGATAATTTGGGATTTGCAGAGCCTAAAACATAGTTTTTGTAAAAATCTGAGAAGATATTCGCCACTTCTTTTGCGTTTGTCGGCTTTTTTTGGGGCAAATCACCACTTTCGGTGGAAAATGTAAGTGTTTCCAGATTCAAAGGGGATTCTTTTGCAAAGTTCGGGCTTATTTCTACGCAATCAGAGTATAATCCCTGTAGAGATGAATAATTTTTACAGTTTTTCTCACAAGGTGTTGAAAACTCTTTAAAATCGCACGAAAAAGAGAGCTTTTTGCAATTCAAAACATCTTTTGCGACGATTTCTTCAAGGCAGTCGCCCGATGAGAGCAGAGGCAAAAGGTTTAATATTCTTACAAAAACGTTCATATTATAAATTCATTATAACGGGCAAAATCATAGGCTTGCGCTTCGTTTTGCTGTAGAGCAGCTTGGAAAGCTCGTCGCGAAGCAGATTTTTCAGCTCTGTCCAATCTCGCACACCGTCATAGAGGGCGTCGCTCAGCGCGCTTTGAGCCTTTTTGCGAACCTCCTCCATAAGCTCTTCGGACTCGCGTACGTAGACGAAGCCGCGCGAGACAACCTCAGGCCCTGAAATCAAAAGCCCCTCGTGAATGTCAACTGTTGCGACAACAACGATGAGTCCGTCCTGAGAGAGCAGCTTTCTGTCGCGCAGAACGATATTTCCGACGTCGCCCACGCCCGAGCCATCGACAAGAACTCGGCCCGACGGAACCGTCCCGTTCCATTTTGCCGATTTTTTATCAACTTCAAGCACCATTCCGTTTTCGCCCACAAAAATGTTTTTAGGCGATATGCCCATAAATTCAGCAATTTCCTTATGCGCGTAAAGATGCTTTACCTCGCCGTGTATGGGCATAAAGAATTTCGGCTTGACCAGCGCAAGCATCAGCTTAAGCTCTTCGCTGCAGGCGTGTCCCGAAACGTGAACGTCGGCTATAGAGTCGTTTACTACCTTTATTCCGCTTTTTACAAGGGCGTTTACTATCTTGCCGACTAATTTTTCGTTGCCGGGGATAGGGCTTGAGCTCAGAACCACTAAATCCTTCGGCCCAAGCGTGACCTTGTCGTGCTCTGAAAATGCCATACGGTAGAGCGCAGACATAGGCTCGCCCTGACTTCCTGTCGTTATAAGCGTCAGATTTTCGTGATTGTAGCGCTTTATGTCCTTTACGTCGATTATTGTTCCGGGTGGAACGTCTATATAATCAAGCTCTGTCGCCGCGCCCACTACGTTTATCATGCTTCTGCCTATTATGGCAACCTTTCTGCCGTGTCGGACGCTCGCGTCTAAAATCTGCTGAACTCTGTGCACGTTTGACGAGAAGGTGGCTATAACTATTCTTTTATTCTTGTTGTTCGCAAAAACGCTTTCAAGAGATTTTCCGACGTTTTTTTCCGACGGAGTAAAGCCCTGACGCTCTGAATTCGTCGATTCGCCCAGCATAAGCGTTACGCCCTCGTTGCCTATCTCGCCTATTCTCGTCAGGTCCATCATTTTTCCGTCAATGGGAGAAACGTCGAGCTTGAAGTCTCCCGTATGGAAAATAATTCCCGCAGGAGTTCTGATAGCGATAGAGCAGGCGTCTGCTATAGAGTGGTTTACGTGAATAAATTCAGCCTTAAAAACACCGAGATTGATTATATCGCCCGCTATTACGGGGCGCAAATCGCATTTCCTCAAAAGAGAAAATTCCTCTAGCTTTCTCTTCAAAATGCCGAGCGTAAGAGGCGTTCCGTAGATAGGAACGTTTATACTGCGAAGAACGTAGGGAAGCGCGCCTATGTGGTCCTCGTGCCCGTGAGTGAGCAGAATTCCGTGAATTTTTTCCGCGTTCTTTTCAAGATACGTTATGTCGGGAATAACCAAATCGACGCCGAGCATATCATCGTCGGGGAAGGCGAGTCCACAGTCGATTATTATCATATGGTCCTCGTATTCTATTACGGTCAGGTTTTTGCCGATTTCCTGTAAGCCGCCGAGCAGCATTACCTTTACTTTTGATTTTTTTGCTTTTGCCATAAAAACTCTTTCTCCGCGGGATTTATTTTCTTCTTTTCGTCCCGCGGTCAGAAAAAGAAGCGAGCGCCTTAAAAAAGGCATAGAAAAAAACTCTCATTAGATGCTTTCAACACAAAATGAGCTTATCGTAGGGAGCTTCTGCCTGTCCAAACGTACTGACGGCAGGATTGCGCCCCTAAAAAAACACGAACAAAACAAGTTATCTCTATTATATCACATTATATGAAGCTTTTCAAGAGTTTAATATAAAGAAGAAAAAATTCGCTTGACGAAAGAAAATTTATGAAAAAAGAGT
>JAZOCY010000087.1:0-6764 GCA_045596805.1 Eubacteriales bacterium
CAATTTTCCATTTTCAACTTGTCTGTTTGCTATATTATATATTTAACGTATATATAAGTATATATAATATATTATATTATTATATAATAAAAAGGAAGGTTTTTTAAAAAACCGCGAAATTTGCGGTCTTAAAAAGTGGGCATAAAAAGCCTTATTTTGAGCATTTTGTAAATATTTGTTTGCAAATTTGGTTTTTTTATTGCGATAATGAAAAAATCGGCCCGAAAGCCGATTTTTTGACAATTATTATTTACTTTATCGGTTTGTGAGCATAGAAATTCCGTAAATTACTATCATATGCAAGGGGTAGAAAACATAGAACGTATATTTGTTTTTCACCTTTCCGCGCGTTCCGTCATAGAGCGACAGGGGAATAAGCGCCATAAGTCCATACCACTGATTTCCCTGCATTATAAGCGCGAGCAGCAGAAGTCCTACGGCGGTAAGCGCTAATTTCTCCCACCTTCTATTTCCCAGAGCGGCGAAGACGGGAAGCAGAACTCCCGCATAGCCATAATCGAAGTGAACGCCGACTTTTTCAAGCAATACGCAGAGCGCTATCACAAGAAAAACGGCGCCAAATAAGAGCGCGGGGGACGCTTTTCTGTTTTTTACGGCAAGTGTCAGATAGACAAGAGGAATAGACAGGGAAAAAGTGAGCAAAACGTTTAAGTACATATCACCCATAGAGACGAAATATCCCACCTGACAGATAAGCCCCACGAGGAACACCTCTAAAAAATGCCTTTTCTTTCGCTTCGTATAAAAGCAGCCCTCCGCAATGAGATACGCGAAGATGGGAAAGGCGAGCCTTCCTATAATTCTTAGGGGACGATAGTCGTCAAGGAGTATCAGACCTACGTGGTCGAGTGTCATCGCTATCATCGCGATAATTTTCAAATGGGCGCCGTTTAAAATTTCAATTTTTCGGTTCATTTTCCCTCTCAAATCGGTTTTTATATATAAAGGGCTTTTGCTTTTCGGCGAAGCCCTTTTCGCTTTTTCGTTAAGGCTCGGTCTTGATGCACCGTCCAAGAGGAAGTGAATAAATTTTTATCTCCTTCGGCGCGCGTCCGTACATCTTTTCGCAGGCGGCGGAATAGTAGGTAAGCTGCTCTCTGTGGCGCTCACGCAGCTTTTTCTCTGCTGCCCACGAGTTTGAAAGCTCAAAGGGGGTAAGCCTATCCGTTTTATAATCTATGACGGTATAGCTGCCGTCATTATACTCCAGGATACAGTCAATGACTCCCTGAACCAAGAGCGTATGTCCCTTAAGCTGTTCCTTTTTTTCTTCTTGTTGCGAGAACATTTCGGCAGGAAGCAGCGAATTGAATCTGAACTCACGGCGAACGTTGTCGGCAGAAAGAATGTCAGAAAGAAGCTCGGACGCAGCAAACAGCTCAAGCTCGTTTTCAAAGACGAGCTCGGCTTGGTCCTGTGAAATGAAGCCCTGCGCGACAAGACGCTCAAGCTCTGCCCTTACGCCGACTTTTTTGAGTGCCGCGAAATCGGCAAACTGCATAAACAGATGCGTCGCCGTTCCTCTTTCCGCGCCTGTCGCCTCGCTTTTCAGTATAAACTGCGGGAATATCCGTTTTTTCTGCTGAATATCGCCCTCGCATACGGAATTTTCGTCGCCATCGGCTCTCATATCGGCAGATTTTTCGACGTCGCCTTCACCTTGCGACTCGGCTGTCCTTTCAGTAATTTCCGAAAGAAGCGCGCCGCCCGTTTCCTTTTCGTCAAGCAGGGACGGATAGAGCCTTGAAACCGAGAGCTTGGCGGGAATGTCGGATATGTGGGAATAGGGATATTTGAAATCAAATCTTTCTTTGAGAAGCTCGGCAAGAGAGGCTTCCTTTGAGTCCCCGTCGGGCGCGCTCTCCCTTTCTTCGCTTTGGCGCGTGACGTTTTTCCCGTCCTCGCCTTCCCTGCTTTCGCCGTCTTCGCTTAAGGCGTCGGGCGATTCTTCTGTTCGCGCGTTCTTTTTTTCTTGCTCGGGTGTTTCCTTTTCGTCTCCCTTGAGGAGAATTCCGAATTCTCCTTTTCTATATGCGTCTGTTATATCGGTTATCTCAAGACCGGTGTCAGCGCCGTTTACCAGCGTTATCCTCGCCGACTCGTTTTCGTCGCGCGCAATGCTTGACAGTATCCATTCAAGCATATATTTGGTATTAAGCACCGTATAATCGGACATCATTTTGCCGTTCATTCGGCTTCTTTGCAGATAGTTGTCTGTTCTGCCGTTTGGCGAGCCCGTAACGTAAAGCCGTTCTCGCGCTCGCGTGAGCGCAACGTAAAGAACGCGAAGCTCCTCGCGCCGACTCTGCTGCTCTATAGACTTTGCAATTGCGAGACGCACGGGGTTTTCCGCTCTGACGAGCTTTTCCTTTTCAAAGAATTTGGGCGAGAAGCCTATTTTCGAGTCGAAAACAAGCTCCTTTTTCAGCTCAAGCGGCTTCATCTGCCGTCCGCAGCCAGAAACGAAGCAGACGGGAAATTCAAGTCCCTTCGACGCGTGGACCGTCATAATGCGAACGCCCTCGCCGCCGAGACCGTCAGAGTCATCGGAAAAGCTCTTCTCGCTCTCCCTTATTTCATTTATATAGCAGATAAAATTATAAAGTCCTTTAAAGGATGAGGCCTCGAAATTACCTGCGTAATTATACAGATACAGAAGCTTTTTATGCCCCGCTTCGCTTCCATCGCCGCAAAGAGAAAGCATTCCCGTTTCCTTGTAAAGATAAAGCAGGAGACGGTTTACAGGCATATTTCTCGCCTTTTTCCTGAATTTTTCAAGCTCGGAAAGAAAATATCTTCCCTTTTCAAATTCGGGATAAGCCTCGACGTATTTTCGCAGACATTCATAGAGTGAGAGCTCGTCGCCGCCGACAAGTCGGATAAGCGTAAGCTCGTCGGAGGTAAAGCCATATATGGGCGAGCATAGTGTTCCCATGAGATAGACGTCTCTGTGCGGATTGTCCACCGTATTCAAAAGACTTAGGGCAAGCATTACCTCAGGCGAAGCGAAAAAGTCCTCGCCGCTCTTTTTTGAAGAAGAAATTCCCCTCTTTTCAAGCGCTGACGCAAAGCTCGCTACCCTCGAGTTTGTTCGAAGGAGGATGGCGATATCCGACGGTCTTATCCGCTCGCCGTTATTCAGTCTTTCCCCAGAAACAAGCCTTTTTATCTCGTCAGCGACATACTCTGCTTCAAGGTCCTCGCCCTCGTCAGAGAAGAGCTCATCATCCTCAAGGCTCTCAAGCGGCTGTTTTCCTTTCTTTTTTCTTCCCGCTATCAAGGCGACTGTCGGCAGCTTGGCTTCGCCTCCTTCATTCATTTGCTTGGAGAAGCTGAGCCTGTCTGCATTTTCATAGCCTATGCTTTCGCCCGACGCGCCGAAAAGCGAGTCAAAGACAGCGTTAGAAAAATCTATTATTCCCTTGTCGCACCTGAAATTACTCGACATAAAAATTGACGCGCGCTCATTTTCTTTCGCGTCCTCTATTTTGGGAAAAGTCTTTTTCATAGAGGCGAAGATGTCGGGGTCTGCCCGACGGAAGGAATAAATGCTCTGCTTTATATCGCCAACCATAAAGCAATTGTCCTCTCGCGTTATCGCCTCGAAGATTTTATGCTGTATGGGGTTTATGTCCTGATATTCGTCTATATATACGCACTCGTAATAGTCCCTTTGCTTTCGGGCAAGGAGGGACGGCTCTTCGCCGTCATAGAGCAATTCGAGGGTATAATGCTCGAGGTCTCCGTAATCGCATATGCCGCGTCTCTGCTTTTCCTCGCGGAAGCGTCGGTCAAGCTCGGAAATGACAGAATAGAGAACGTTGTGAAAATTGTAAAGTCTTGTTTGCAATTTCTGCATATGCTCATTCGAATAGGAAAAGTATGCGACGCAAGCCTTCTTATCCTCAAGGAAGTCGAGTCGCAGCGCTTTCATTGTATTGTCGTTTTCGTCGGCGTCCTCGCTTTTCACGCCCTTCAAGGCTTGCTTTTCAAAGGAGGAGAAAACGGCTTTTGCCTCCGAGTAGCCCTCCTCGAGCGCAGAAAGCTGCTCCTTTATATAGCGCAGGTCGGAGCGATACGCGGGCAAGTGATTAGCTATAACCGACTTGCTTCCGCTTTTCTCAATTTTTTCGGTATAAAGCTCGTAGAGCGCTCTGTAATGCTCAAAAACGCCCTTTACGTCGCTATATATAACCCTTCCGTATTCGGTATCGAAAAAATCCGTATCGCTACCGAAGCTGTCTCTGTATCCCTTCAGAACCTCAGCTCTGTCGGTAAAATTTTCGATTTTTTCGTATATAGACAAAAGTATTTTGCCTACGTCTCCCTCCGAATTTACCGACACCAAATCATCGACAAAGTCACAAAAGTCCTCGCCGTTGCACACTCTGCGGTCCTCGTCGGAATAACATTCCTCTATGAGATTTTCCACGATTTCGTTCAAGAGGAGCAGTCTCTCGTTTTCATCGCATACGCGGAAATTAGGGCTTATTCCGACAGAGACGGCGTTTTGTCTCACAAGCTCCGCGCAGAAGCTGTCTATGGTGCAAATTTTAGCGCTCGGCAAAAGCAAAAGCTGACGGCGCAGACGCGCGTTTTTCGGATTTTTCTCTATCTCGCTCGCGACTGCCGAGGATATTCTTTCCCTCAGCTCTGCCGCCGCCGCGCGGGTAAAGGTCACTATTATCATTTTGGAAATGTCGGAAGGAGAGTCCTCGTCCGTAAGCGAACGGATAATTCTCTCGGTAAGCGTCGCCGTCTTACCCGAGCCCGCCGCCGCGGAGACCAAAAGCGTTCTTTTTCTTTCCTCTATCGCCGTTTTTTGTTCCTTTGTCCACTTTTTTTCAGACATAATGACCGCCTTGTTTTGTAAATATTTGTTTACAGACCGATTTCGGTTGTTGCCGTCTTAACTGATTTCGTCCTTTTGCAGATGAGTAGCTTTGTCTCTTAAAGACAGGGCTTTTACAGTCTGAACTGCTTCTGGGGCTTTATTACTGTGTCGCCATCCTTAAGAAGCACCTCTCCGAGAGCGAAAAAGCCTTGTTTGTCATACAGCCTTACAAGGCTGCCGAGAGGAAAATCGAATCGGCATTTTTGCTTATATATGCACGCCCCGTTATGCGCGAGCGACGCATAAAAGTCGCTCAGGTGAAATTCGGGATATTTTTCAAATATTCTTTCTACGGGAATTATAAGCGAAGCTCTTTCCTCTTCGCTCATTTTTTCAAGCTCAGACAGCGTATGCGCTTCTTCTATTTTAAAGCCTGCCGCTTCGAGTCGGCAGAGCGAGGACATCGCGCCGCCGCAGCCGAGCGCCTTTCCTATATCGGCGCAGACCGTACGGATATAGGTGCCCTTTGAGCATTCTATATCAAGCGAATATCTGTTTGCTTCAATTCTTTTTGCGTTAAGCGAATATACGGTAACGGGACGGGCTTCTCTTTCTACCGTCTCGCCCTTTCTCGCCAGCTCCATGAGGCGCGTTCCGTTTACACGGATAGCGCTGTACATTGGGGGAGTCTGCATAATCTCGCCCTTGAAGCGCTCGCAGACCGACAGAAATTCCTCCTCGCTCGGAAGCGTTTTGGCTTCGCTGAGGATTTTTCCGCTTGTGTCCTCTGTGTCGGTAGTGATTCCGAGAATACATTCGGCTAAATAATGCTTTTCCGAACAGAGCATATATTCGCCCGCCTTGACGCCCCTGTTTATGAGTATGGGAAGCACGCCTGTCGCCATAGGGTCGAGCGTGCCCGTATGCCCCGCTTTGTCGGCGCCGAAGAGTCTTTTCACCTTATTCACCGCCGTTTGCGAGGTCATTCCTGCCTCTTTGTTTAAAATTATAACTCCGTTTTTATTTGTCATCTCTTTTATATTTTCTTAAAACTCTTTTTCCGACAATGGAAGCAAGCTCGTAATTTATCGTTTTTGCCGTTCTTGCAAATTCTTCCATATTTTCACCGCTTTGGTCGTATACGATTACGCGGTCTCCCTCGCTCGCCTCGATATCGCCTAAATCGACAATACACTGGTCCATGCAGATTCTACCGATTATCTTCGCCTTTTTGCCACCTATAGTGACGCTTCCGCCGCTGCACGCTCTTACGAGTCCGTCGGCGTAGCCTATGGCAACGGTCGCCACTCTCATGTCCTTTTTCGCCGTGTAGGTCGCGCCGTAGCTTACAGACTGTCCCTTTTTCAAGACGTGTATTTGCGCGATGCTCGAAAAGAGCTGCATAGCGGGCTTAAGAGCCTTATGTCCTACCTCGTCTGACGGACAAAGTCCGTAAAGCACTATTCCAAATCTTGCGTAGTCGCACTCCTGCGAGCCGTATCGGAGAGAGCCCGCGCTATTGGAAACGTGCGTTTTAAGCGAAAGCCCCTTTTCCTTCAGCGCGTTATGCGCGCAGAAGAAGCACTCGACCTGTCGCTCGGTCATTTCGGTGCCAAGCATATCCGCGCAGGCAAAGTGAGTAAAGAGTCCCTCGAGAGAAAATTCCTCATATTTCCTGAGTGAAAGGATTTCTTTTATAGAAGTATCAAAGGTGTCGTCGCAAACCGAAAAGCCGAGACGGTTCATTCCCGTATTGAGCTTAATATGTAAACTTATCTTTGCATTGTCGTCAAGCTCGCCTCGCTTTTGACTTTCTTTAATAGCCTCCGACAGCTTTTCGGCATAGGGTATGCTGTGAACAGTCTGAATAATATTGTTTTTTATCAGGACGGGGGCGTTTGCGGGAGGG
>JAZOCY010000088.1:0-19275 GCA_045596805.1 Eubacteriales bacterium
ATCTTCGTACTCCCGAATACAATGAGCTATTCGGCGGGGATCCTATGTGGATAACTGAGGCTGTAGGCGGAATGGGAAATGACGGAAGAACTCTCGTAACAAAGAGCAGCTTCCGAATTCTTAACACGCTCTATACGTTAGGCTCGTCTCCCGAGCCGAATCTTACTGTTCTCTGGTCGTCAGCTCTTCCCGAAGGATTTAAGAAATTCTGCGCGAGGGTTTCTAAGGATACAGACTCTATCCAATATGAAAATGACGATATTATGCGTCCTCATCACGGCGATGACTACGCTATAGCCTGCTGTGTTTCGGCTATGACTATAGGAAAGCAGATGCAATTCTTCGGCGCGCGCTGTAATTTAGCGAAGCTCTTGCTTATAGCGATAAACGGTGGATATGACACCACAACAGATATACATATCGGTCCGCAACTTCCTGTTCTTGACACGAAAAGGTTAGACTTCGATACCGTTTTTGAGCGATATAAGATATATATTTCATGGCTCTGTCATCTGTACGTGAACACGATGAACGTAATTCACTATATGCACGATAAATACGCGTATGAAAAAATACAGATGGCTCTTCACGACAGCGAGGTCGAGCGTCTTATGGCGTTTGGAATCGCGGGACTTTCCGTCGCCGCCGACTCGCTCAGCGCGATAAAATACGCAAGCGTATCTCCTATAAAGGACGATAACGGATTTATTACAGACTTCGATACTGTAGGGGACTTCCCTAAATTCGGAAATGACGACGACAGAGTTGATCTTATGGCAAAAGAATTGACACATCTCTTTATAACCGAGCTTCGCAAAACTCCTACCTACCGTAACGCAAAGCATACGCTTTCCGTTTTAACGATTACTTCTAACGTTATGTACGGAAAAAATACGGGCTCTACTCCCGACGGAAGAAAGGCGTCCGAGCCGTTCGCCCCTGGTGCGAACCCGATGCACAACCGTGAGGAAAACGGAGCGCTCGCGTCTCTTAACTCGGTAGCCAAGCTCAGCTATGAGGACTGCCGAGACGGAATTTCCAACACCTTCTCGATAACTCCCGACGCGCTCGGCAAGAGCGACGAAGAGCGAGTTGACAATCTTGTGAGCATTCTCGACGGATATTTCGCTAAAAAGGCGCACCATATAAACGTAAACGTATTAAACAGAGAAACTCTTATGCGCGCATATGAAAATCCCGAAGAATATCCCAATCTTACTATCCGAGTTTCAGGCTACGCCGTTAACTTCAACAAGCTTTCGCGCGAGCAACAAAGAGAGGTTATAAGCCGTACCTTCCACGAAGCGCTATGATAGGGCGTATTCATTCTTTTCAAAGCTTGGGAACCGTAGACGGTCCCGGCGTTCGCTTCGTTGTATTTTTACAGGGCTGTAATCTGCGATGTAAATGCTGCCATAACCCTGACACCTGGGAAATGAAGGGTGGAAAGGAATATACGCCCGAGCAGGTTCTCGAAAAGGCGCTGCGCTTTCGTGAATATTTCGCTCAGAACGGAGGCATTACGCTTTCGGGGGGCGAGCCGCTTTTACAGAGTGAGTTTGCGTATGAGCTATTCTCTCTTTGCAAAAAAGAAAATATAAATACCTGCATAGACACCTCAGGCTCTATAATCAACGCTTCTGTTGAAAGGCTTATGTCGGTACTTGACTACGCATTGCTCGATATAAAATATACGAGCGACGCTCTGTATAAGGAAAACGCGGGCTGTTCTCTTCATTCTGCCTTAAAATTTCTTGCGCTTCTTGATAAAAATGGAATTAAAACAACTATAAGGCAGGTAATAATTCCTACAGTCAACGACACAGAAGAAAACGTTTTGAAGCTAAAAGCTATAACCGCTTCTCACAAATGCGTTGTAAAAACCGAGCTTTTGCCCTTTAAGAAAATCTGTCAAAGCAAGTATGACAGTATGGGCATCGTCTTTCCTTTTGCCGATATAGACGAGCCTTCTCATACCAAAATGGACCGGCTTAACTCACTTCTTATATAAAAAAACTGCTTCACACGGAAAAGAATTTTATATTCCGTTAGTGAAGCAGTTTTTTATTTTAATTTAATTTTTGCCGTATTTGGCGCTTTTAGTATGCAGCCGCTTTCGCTTGCAAGCTCTACCGTATTATTATTGAGTTCGCCGCCCATAAGCAATTTCACTTCACAGTCAAAGTCAATTTTAAGCTCGCTCTGCGCGCGGTTTATAACCGTTACTGCCGAATATTTTCTGCCAATTCTTCTAAAAATCAAACGGCTTTCATCAAGGCAAAGCAATTCAAAATCCGAGCTTTTATAGACTGCCTCGCTTCTTCTTATTTTCCCGACCTTTCTGTAAAAGGAAAGTAAATCCTCGTTTATATTCTTCCAAGGAAAAGGCTTTCTGTTGAAGGGGTCTCCGTATCCCTCTACGCCTGCCTCATCGCCGTAAAATATGACGGGAACTCCCGGCAAGGTGGCGAGTATCATATAGGCGCTTTTAAGAAGCCTTATTCCCCTTTCATACTCCTCTCTCGGCAATCTGTATTTTGACAGCTCTTCGGGTGTTTTTCCGTCAGGCGAGGGCGAGACAAGCGCGGTAAGAATCCTTTCCGTATCGTGCGTGCCTAACAGGTTCATTTGAACGTCGAGAATTCTTTTCGGGCAATTGGGTATAACCTCGCAGAGCGCGTATCGCAATGGTTCCGTGCTTCCGTATCGTATATACTCTATTATTCCACGCCTTACGGGGTAGTTCATAACGCCGTCAAGCTCGTCTCCGAGAAAATACTTTTTTCTTTTCCCGTACGCCATCTTATTAGACGCGTCTTCCCAGACCTCTCCGTAAAGGACTGCGTCTTTTTTATTTTTTACAAAGGCTTCTTTAATCCCTTTTATAAAATCGTCCTCTAATTCGTCCGCGACGTCGAGTCTCATTCCAGAAATCCCCATTTTTGAATAATGCTCTATGACTCCGTTTTCTGTAAGGAAATAATCACGGCATTTCTCGTTTGCAAGATTCAGCTTCGGTAGCACCTTTATTCCCCACCACGATTTATATTCGTCGGGAAAGCTCTCAAAGGTGTACCACGAATAATAGGGGGATTTTTTTGATTGATACGCGCCGACGGAATTATAATTTCCATACTTATTAAAATACAGGCTGTCGTCACCCGTGTGGTTAAAAACGCCGTCAAGGATAATGCCTATATTTTTTTCTCTCGCTTTTGTAAGAAGCTCGGAAAACGCCTCTTCCCCACCGAACATTTCGTCTATTTTCATATAATCGCCCGTGTCATATTTATGATTTGAATACGCTTCAAAGACAGGGCTCAAATATATACAGCTTACACCTAAAGACGAGATATAATCGAGCTTCTCTGTTATCCCGTACAGATTTCCTCCAAAAAAGGTATTGTTTTCAAGATGGGCGCCGAAATATTCGGGATATTCGGGCACGCCTTCCTCCCAATCCTCGTTTAGAACGGCGTTTTTCCTTATGGGCAAATCTCCTTTACGGCAGAATCTGTCAACAAAAACGTGATATATTATTCCTCCGTTCAGCCAAGTGGGCGCAGGATATTTAAAGTCAGAAACCGTCAACTGAAAATCAAAGGGGGAATTTTCACTTAAGACATCGAAATACATTTCCCCGTAATAGCCTTTTTTTCGGGCGCAAATATCACCTAAAGCAGAGCGAAGCTCGACTCGGTAAAAAAAGAGCCCCTTCTCCTTTAGCGAAAGCTCGGATATATAAACGTCATAAACCGAATCTAATCCGTTCCACTCAAGAGGGATTTCTCTTTTAGACTTACTTTCATCATTTATAAGCGATAGCTTAACCGAGAAAGCCCCAAGCTGTCTCGGTATATAAGCCTCGAATATCAGCCTATCCCCCACCTCAAACGCAGTAGTAAATGCTCTCTTTTTTCCGTAGAGAGAAAATGAGCACCTGCCGACGCAGGAAAGACACGCTTCTTTTTTTATTCTGAAATCCATTTCTTTTACTCTTTTCCTATAGGCTTTATATGCCATATTCTGTCGGCGTACGCCTTTATACTCATATCAGACGCAAAAATTCCCGAACGCGCTATATTTATAAGCGATTTTTTTTGCCAGACTGTTTTATCCGAATAATCCGACAGGGCTTCGCTGTATTTATACCTATAAGAGTCGAAATCAGCCAGACACATATAAGGGTCCGACACGTTATTCGAGCTGTTTATCAGATAATCGGCTATATGCGAGAAGCTCTCTCCGCCTATATTATAATAGAGTCGGTCAACTGCCAAGCGAAGCTTCTCGGACGCTCTGTAATACTCGCGCGCGTCGTAGCCGTTTCTCCAAAGCTCATCGACCTCTGTAGTATTCAAGCCGAAAATATAAATGTTTTCCTCTGATACCGCGTCAAAAATTTCCACATTTGCGCCGTCCAACGTGCCTATGGTGAGCGCGCCGTTCATCATCAGCTTCATATTTCCCGTTCCGCTTGCCTCTTTTCCCGCTAGCGAGATCTGTTCGCTTATATCGGCGGCGGGGATCAATACCTCCGCCATACTTACGTTATAATCCTCCATAAAGAGAAGCTGTATTTTATCCTTTGATACGGGATTGCTCTCAAGCTCCTTTCCTATAAAATACAGAAGCTTTATAAGCTGCTTCGCCATATAATATCCCGCCGCCGCCTTAGCGCCGAAAATAAACGTCTGGGGCGTGATTTCCAAATTGGGATTTTCGCAAACGTCATTATACAAGGAAATAATCTTTAAAGCATTTAACATCTGTCGCTTGTATTCGTGCATTCTTTTTATCTGCACGTCATAAAGCGAGTCGGGATTTATAATTCTGCCTGTCTTTTTCTCGGCGTATTTCGCAAAATTTTCCTTGTTTTTATGCTTTACTGCTGAAAGAGCGTCTAAAACGCCCGTATCGTTAACAAACGCTTCAAGTCTTCCAAGCTCGGTGGGATTATTTATATACCCGTCTCCTATACATTCATTCAAAAGTTCGCACAGTAGAGGATTTGCCGACTGGAGCCACCGTCTGTGAAAAACGCCGTTAGTTACGTTGGTGAATTTCCACGGACTGTTCTTATAAAAATCATGGAACACGTTTTTCTTAAGAATTTCGCTATGCAATTTGGAAACTCCGTTTACGGTGTGAGAGCCCACTATGCTTAAGTTTGCCATCTTTATCTGACCGCCCGCGACAATAGCCATTCTTGAAATTCTGTCCCAATCGCCTGGATACAACTTCCACAAATCAGCGCAAAATCTTTCATTTATTTCCGAAACTATTGAGAAAATTCTCGGCAGCTTCATTTTGAACAAATCCATTCTCCAGCATTCAAGAGCTTCGGGCATAACCGTATGGTTTGTATATGAAACCGTCCTTGTAACAACACTCCACGCATCCTCCCAGCTATATGAATATATATCCATAAGAATTCTCATAAGCTCGGGAATACAAAGCGCGGGGTGAGTATCATTTATATGAATAGCTATTTTGTTCTCGAAATTTGACAGTGAGCCGTTTGCGTTAAAATAGTCCTTTATTATGCTTTGCAAGGACGCGGAAACCAAAAAATACTGCTGCGTCAGGCGCAAAAGCTTTCCCTCATCATAGTTGTCGGGTGGATAGAGCTGTCTTGTAATTTCCTCCGCGCTCATCTTTTTTTGCATTGCCTTTATATAATTCGACTGTGAAGAGTACCCTGTTGCGCCGCTGTTGCTCTCCTTTGCGCGCCACAGGCGTATTATATTTGTCGCATCGGTGTTCGCGCCGACGACCATATAATCACAGGGAACGGCTCTTACCTCGTCATACTCGGTGTGTATTATCTTCATCGAGCCATTTTCCCATATTTCTTCTATTCTGCCGCCAAAGCGTACGCATACGCTCTTTTCGGGGCGAGGATACAGCCACGCGCCTCCGTCCTTCAGCCAGGCGTCAGGAATTTCCACCTGCTCTCCGTCCACAAGCCGCTGACGGAAAAGACCGTTTTCATAACAGAGAGAATATCCGTCTGACGCATAGTCGAGACTTGACAGCGAGTCCATAAAGCAAGCCGCCAGGCGTCCGAGTCCGCCGTTGCCCAAGCCGGGATCTGCCTCACAGGCGAAAACCTCCTCAAAGGAATGTCCGTATTCCTTTAAAATAACACAGAGATCCTCATAGATACCAAGATTTATGGCATTATTCTTAAGCGAGCGTCCTATAAGAAATTCCATACAAAGATAACATACCTTTTTTCCTTCGGAAGCGGCTATCCTTTTTTTAAAGACCGTTCTGTTCTTGCTTATTATATCCTTCATTGCGTAAACCGTGGCGTGATACAATTGCTCAGGGGTGGCTTTTTCGGGAGTGGTTGCGCCTCTCGAAAAGAGTTTACTCTCAATTTTTTTGCGTAATTCCGCAGCGGTGGGCGCTGTTTTTTTAGTCTTTTTTAGCATATCGCTTTTATTTACTTTATTACTCATTGCTTCCTTTTTTCCTATCAATAAATTTGATTACGGTAAATACCGACATATTTTTCGGCAGAGCTTTTCCAAGAGAAGTCGCTTTTCATTGCTCTTTTTTGCAGGTCATTCCACTCCTTTTCTTCGTTGTAGACATCTATTGCTTCCCTTATTTTCATAAGCATTTCCTGCGTGTTGAAATTTTCAAACACGAAGCCGTTTGAATTTTCTCTGCCGTAGTCAATTATGGTATCGTATAAGCCGCCCACTCCTCGCACTATGGGTACTGCGCCGTATCGGCACGCGACCATTTGCGAAAGGCCGCAGGGCTCACTCCTTGAGGGCATTAAAAATATATCTGATGCCGCGTATAGCTTCTTCGAGAGCGCTCTGTCAAATTTTATTACTGCCCTTGCCTTTTTCTCATATCGGGCGCAAACGTTCGAAATTATCTCCTCGTATTTTCCCTCTCCCGTCCCCAGAATAACGAATTGAAGGTCCTCGCTTAAAAGCTCGTCGAGCGCGGAAATAACCAGCTCTATGCCCTTTGCGCCTGTTAAGCGTGTTATCATCGCTATAAGCGGGATTTTTTCACTTGTTTCAAGCCCCAAATATTCCTGTAGCGCCCGCTTGTTCTCCGCTTTGCCTTTTTTATGCGTGAGTGAATTATACGGCATTGAAAGGGCGTCCGAATCGGATGGTGAAAAATACTTTTCATCTATACCGTTAATAATCCCGACAAGCTTATGCCTATACATATTTATTATGCCTTCAAGACCGAAGGCGAAATAACTGTCAGAAAGCTCGTTTGCATAGGTGGGGCTTACCGTTGTCAGCTTATCGGCGCACACGAGAGCGCCCTTTAAGAGATTTATCTCCCCGTTAAATTCAACTATGCTTTTATATTGAGTATCAAGAGCAAATACATCTTCTAATATATTCATATCATACTTTCCTTGATATTCAATATTGTGAATGGTGAATACCGTCTTTATATTTTTAAAAGAGTCGTTTTGCGCGTATTTCGTTTTTAAATAGATTACCGTCAAGGCGCTCTGCCAGTCGTTTGCGTGCAATATATCGGGGACATAAGAGTAATGTAGCATAAATTCCACAACTGCGGAAGAAAAATAGGCAAAGCGCTCTCCGTCATCAAAGTCGCCGTAAATAAATTTACGCTTGAAATAGTATTCATTATCCACGAAAAAGTATCTTACGTTATTGTATTTTAATTCATATATTCCGCAATATACGCGCCTCCAAGAAAGATAAAAGTTGAAATCAAGCACCTTTTTCATATCTTTTCTGTACTTTTCCTCTATACAGCTATAGAGAGGAAGAATTACCGATATTTCGCTTTCTTTGTCTATCTTTTTCACTGCGGCGGGTAAAGCGCCCATAACGTCGCCGAGTCCGCCACTTGCCACAAACGGACTTGCCTCGCTCGTAACATACATAATTCTCATAAATGCTCTCCTAAAATTAAACTAAAATATTATCTTGGCTTGTCCTGCGTTTTTTCTATGAATATAAGGCGATATTAAATATCGCCGAAATATTCACATAACATTTTATTTTATATTACTGTCCCTTGCGACAACGACTATATTATTTTTGTCGGCGTTTTTTTCACCTATAACGCAATTGTCTCCGATATAAGAATCGCTGTCTATAACCGCGTAATAGACGCGCGCGCCTTTTTTTATCGTGACGTCCGACATAATTACCGAATTATATACCTCTGCGCCCTCTTCTACGGTTACTCCTCCCGAAAGCACGGAATTATAAACGCTTCCGTTTATCCGCGTGCCGTCGGATATAAGTGAATTTACTATTTTGGCGTTATTTCCGATAAAAAGTGGCGGGCGAGCCATGTTTCTCGAATAAATTCTGAAATCCTTATCAGAAAAATTCAATATATTGCTCTCATCGAGCAGATCCATATTTGCTTCCCACAAGCTCTTTATTGTCCCGACGTCCTTCCAATATCCTTTAAACCTATACGCAAAAATACTCTCCTTATTTTTAAGCAGCTCGGGAATAATGTTTTTGCCGAAGTCGTTTGCCGAGCTTACGTCCTCCTCATCCCTTTCCAAATATTCAATCAAGGTTTTTGTATTGAATATGTAAATCCCCATAGAAGCCTGATTGTTTTTCGGTTTTTTCGGTTTCTCCTCAAATTCATATATGCTTCCGTCGGGATTGGTGTTACAAATACCGAAGCGGCTCGCCTCCTCTATAGGCACTGTCACGGTGGCGACGGTGCAGACTGCCTCATTTCTCTTGTGAGAAGATAGCATATCCGCATAATTCATTTTATAAATATGGTCGCCTGAAAGGATCAAAACGTATTCGGGATTGTATTTCTTTATAAAATTTGTATTCTGATATATGGCGTTTGCTGTTCCCTTATACCAGTCGGAATGAGCGTTTCCCTGATATGGCGGAAGAACGGTCAAGCCGCCACGCGAACGGTCAAGATCCCAGGGGGCGCCGTTTCCCACGTATTCATTCAAGGCAAGCGGCTGATACTGTGTCAGCACGCCGACTGTGTCGATGCCCGAATTTATGCAGTTGGAAAGAGGAAAGTCGATTATCCTGTATTTGCCGCCGAAGCTCACCGCAGGCTTGGCTGTCTGCTTAGTAAGGTCATATAAACGGCTTCCCTGTCCGCCTGCAAGCAGCATAGCTATTATTTCTTTTTTATAGTAAAGCATATTTCCTCCATTATATATTCTAAACAAATATATGAAAAAAACGAAGGAATAATACCTTTCATCCTTTTATATTTTTTCTTCCCGTCTTATAACTATAGCCGACATTGAAATCAGATCGGTTTCTATATACGCGCCGTATTCATCCGACAGAACCTTTAAAAAGCCCATTTCCTCGCGAGGAACGTTTTCCGTCTCAAAGGCATACCGATAGACATATTCCTCATTTGCCCTTATCCTTATATTCTTATTGTCTGAGCCCGAAAAGCTTATCAGGCATATCAATTCTTCTCCCGACGCGGAATAGCGCCTGTATGCCAAAAAATTACCCTCATTTTCATCGGGGAATATCCACTCAAAGCCCTCGCTTTCAAAATCAAGCTCCCACAATGCGCGCGAATACAGGTAAAAACGATTAAGAGACGCCACAAATTCTCTCGCGCTGTAATGCGCATCAAAATCGAGCATAAACCACTCAAGGCTTTGTCTGTAATTCCATTCTGAAAACTGAGCGAATTCAGTACCCATAAAGGTCATTTTTTTGCCGGGGAAGGTCATCATAAAAACGAGCGCTGCTCTGAACTGCTTGAATTTTTCTTCATAGCTGCCGAAAAATTTTCCTATGAAAGAGCCCTTGCCGTAAACCACCTCGTCGTGAGAAACAGGGAGAACGTAATTTTCGGAGAAGGCGTACATTATCGGGAAGTTAAGCGCGCTATGATGATATTTTCTGTATATGGGATCAAGCGAAATATAATGGAAAAAATCATTCGCCCATCCCATATTCCACTTGAGATTAAATCCAAGCCCTCCGTCAGAGACGGGACGGGTAACGGCGCACCACGCCGTAGATTCCTCGGCTATCATAAGAACGTCGGGAAAAAGCTCAAAGACCTTACTGTTTAATTTTTGAAGAAAAGCGACGGCTTCAAGGTTTTCCTTACCGCCGTAAACGTTGGGTATCCACTCCCACGGCATTCTGTCATAATCGAGATATAGCATTGAAGCGACGGCATCTACGCGTAAGCCGTCTATATGAAATTCGGAAAACCAATATACAGCGTTTGATATAAGAAAGCTCTGCACCTCTTCTCTGCCTAAGTCAAAAAATCGGGTTCCCCAAGATTTAGATTCCATTCGGTCAAAGCCCTGATATTCATAGAGTGGTCTGCCGTCAAATTCGTAGAGTCCCCACTCGTCCTTCGGAAAATGCGCGGGAACCCAGTCGAGTATGACTCCTATACCCGCCCTGTGCATAAGCGAGATAAATGAGCGAAAATCATCGGGCGTGCCAAAGCGAGAGCTGGGCGCATAATATGAGCATATCTGATAGCGCTACGAGCCGTCAAAGGGATGCTCTGCGATAGGCATAAGCTCGACGTGCGTATATCCCATATATTTTACGTACGGAATAAGAATTTCTGCCATCTCGGTATAGGAATAATATCCGCCGTCCAAGCGTCTGGCGAAAGAGCCGAAATGAAGCTCGTAGATATTTATGGGCGCAGACAGATAATGTCCGTCTCTATTTATATTTTCCCCGCGCGCTTTGAGCCACGCTTCGTCTTTCCAGTCGAAAGCGCTATTGTCCCAGACAATTGAAGCTCCGCCGGAGCCCCCCTCTGAATAAAAGGCGTAGGGGTCTCCCTTATAGGTGTAAGTAAAATCTGTCCATATTTTAAATTTATAGCGCGTATTCTGAAGCGAGGCTTCGGTATTTACGTATACCTCCCACACGCCTTTTTCTGAAGTCCTTTCAAGAGAAAGTCCGTCCTCCCAGCCGAAATAATCTCCTACCAGCGCGACATGACGCGCATTGGGCGCCCACGTACGAAAAACATATTTATAGCCTTTATCGGTCTGCTCTTCTAAATGGCAGCCGAGATATTCGTAGCTTCTGCAATTTGTGCCCTCATGAAAAAGATATTGGGCGAGATCGGTTTTTTCGTTTTTCATAATTTCTCCTATATTTGCTTTATGTTTTATTATAATCTCTAAAAGGGTTTTTCATACCCAAAAAAGCTTCAAATGGAAAAAATGAATAAAAAAACCGCATATGCGGTATTTCTCCACAAATGCGGTGTTTAATTCAAATTGCTTTCTATTATAATCTCGTCGGGATAGCAGAGCCCGAGCTTTTCTCTCGCCACCTGCTCGACGTATTCATCATCGAATGGCAAAGCGAGCTGATTTTTCAAATCGTTTACCGATTCCTCCAAGAGCGCTATTTCCTGCTTCAGCTCATCGTGCTTATCTTTGACGTCGTTAAACTTCATCTGCATAGCTGCGACTGCAAGGAAGGCAAAAACCACAAAAGCGGCGACAGCAATTTTAAGTGACAAATTTCCGTACCGTCTGTTTTTCATATATACCTCCCTTTACTTTTTTACGTAATCCTTAAGAAATCCGAAGGACGCCTGATACAGAGCATCTCTTTTACATCTTTTCGTATAACGCTTTACATACATTATATCATATGTTTTTCTGATAATCAAGACGTTTTTTTGAATAATTATCCAAAATATACGCTTTATTTTTAAAAAAAGATAGTAAATTGGATACAAAACAAAAAAAGCGACGTAGAGCAAGAGCAGCTTTATAGTGAAAATGATCCTTTCGGACAAATATATAACTATTTTTCCTAAAGTGAAATAATATATAAGAAAACCGACGAATGCGCCGACGAGAACAAAGGCTCTGAATTCTCCGCTATTGAAGTAATATATAAATATGGCTACCGAAACGGAACAAAAGAGACAAAATAAAACGTCACCGAAAAATACAAACAAGGAAAGAAAAGAGCCCTTTTTCTTCTCTTTCTTTTTCGCTTTGGAATAAAAAAAGCGTCCTATCAGCGCATATTGGCTATAATCGTATTTCCCTGCGTTCGTTGCCCCGTATTTCATACCGACTGCTATGCGACTCAGCCTTATAATATCATACGAAGCGCCGAAAAAGAAGCCGAGCAGTACGGAATACAAAAGCATTAAAGAATGCTCGGACATTGAAACGTACATAAATATTACCTCGAAAACTTACCGAAAAGCCTCTTTTTGCTTTCGGTTTTCGTTTCTGAATATATGAGCGCACTTATTTTGCCCAGAACGCACATTTCTCCGCTTTGCATAATATATTTTGTAATACGCAATTCATTTCCCTCGATGCTTAATTCCCCAAGCGGCGTAATAAGCGAAATAAGCGTCTCGTCAAAATTGAGCACCTCGTTAACGCCTTCGATAAAAAGCTCTCGTCCGTTATTCAAAATAACGTTGTGCTTTTTGCTCTCGTTTTGCAAATTGTTATCCATAATATCCTCCAAGCATTATTTCTTGCCGTAAAAAAAATATATGCAGATTGCTCTGCATATATTACTTTTGATATTAGGACTGTTAAGAGATGACCTCATACATCTCCCCGGCATCCGCTTTTTTCGTGCTTTCCTTAATAGTCAGCACACGTACTTTAATGGAACGCGAACCAAAACTAACCTCGATAATATCATTTTCCTTGACATCGTATGACGCCTTGACTGGCTTTCCGTTAACTGTGACGTGGGATGCATCGCACGCATCATTCGCCACCGTACGCCGCTTAATAATTCGGGATACCTTGAGATATTTGTCTAAACGCATTATTTGTTAAGATTGTCCTTAAGCGCCTTGCTTGCTGAGAACGAAACGTGCTTGGAAGCAGCGATTTTGATCTTCTCGCCTGTGAAGGGGTTGTGTCCTTCTCTTGCTGCTCTCTGCTTTACTTCAAATGTACCGAAACCGATAAGCTGAACCTTATCACCGTCTGCAAGTGCGTTAGCAACTGCTGCGAGTGTTGCGTTAACAGCAGCCTCTGCTTCCTTCTTCTTCAAATTTGCCTCTTTTGCAACTACATCGATCAATTGAGTTTTGTTCATTTTTTTACACCTTTCCTTTTTAAAAATTTTACATATTAATTATAACACTGTTTTTTTACTTTTTCAATAGTTTTTATGAAATATATTAACTTTTTTTTGTTTTTTTGGCTAATTTACCCATAAAAATGCATTTTGGCAGGTAAAAAATGGTTTTTTGTCTGCGCTTTAACAATCTTTTTCGTCTTTTTTTATACACTTTTGTGCAAAAGCATCTGTCGCGTATGTAAGCGCTTGTTCCGCGTTTACACCGCTTTCGGCAAAAAGGGCGCACATCTTGAAAATATATTCGCCTGCTATCCTTTCCTTTTCCTCGACGCTCAATTCCCTTTCGTCTTCAAAAAGAGACGGCAAAAAGTGATTTTCCGAGTCAGAAAAATATGAGAGCTCGGCTTCTGACTTGCGCCAGATTTTTTGAGCGCGCATCAGGGCGGGTAATTCTCTTGGTACCGATGAAAGAATATCGGCCTTGCTTTTTCTGTTTTTTTCGGCGTTTTTCAATTTTTCCCAATTCTCGCTTATATCTCCGTCAAAATCCGAAAAAATGTGGGGGTGGCGATATATCATTTTTTTACATACGAAATTCAGAACGTCGTCTATCGAGAAGGAAGACTTCTCCTCCTCCATACGGCAATGAAAGGCTACCTGCAAAAGAACGTCGCCAAGCTCTTCGCATAAAAGCGGGGCGTCATTCTTGTTAATGGCCTCTACGACCTCGTAGGTTTCTTCTATGAAATTGCCTTTTAAGGTCTGGTGAGTCTGCTTTTTGTCCCAAGGGCATCCGTCCCTTTCATCACGCAGAATTGCCACAATCTCACACAGGTCGGAAAGCGTATATTTTTCAAGCTTTTTTATTCTTTCTATGCGCTCATTCATTTTAACTTCCTCAAAAAAATCATCTTATAAGTCTTGCTTTTTTCAAAATTCTTACTATGGTATCACCGTGCGGAAGCAGTATTAAGTCATCCTCTTTTATACATTTAAGAACGAATACCGCCACAAAATAGACGATGATAGCAAAAATAATTGCCGCCATAACAGACAAAGCGAGCCCTGCTCTCTCAAAAAGCAGCTTATAAATTCCAAGCGCTGAAGCAGCGCAAAGCAGTGATGCGATAAAGGGTCTTAAAAAGGCGTTAATAATATCGGGTCTTATGCCTATATCCTTTACAACAAATATAAAATTGAATATAACTACGGTCAAATAGAACATAAAGGTGCTGATGGGCGCGCCTATCTCTCCGAATTTGCCGATAAAGAAATAAGACGAAGCCAGCTTGACGGCAATCCCGAAGAGCATTGAAATTATGGGCTTTTTCTCTAAATGATTCGCTTGCAGAACGGCGTTCGTAAATGAAAGCATACCGACGAGAAACACCGACAAGGCAAGTAAAGAAAGCAGCTTGCCTGAGTGAAGCGCCATATCCGAATCCCCCTTGAAGACAAGCGCCAAAATAGGTGACGCGAGCGCTGAAAGTCCAAGCGCGCATGGGGCGGCGATTATTGACGTCATTCGCAAGGCAGAGCTCATAAGGGTGTTTGCCTCCTCCCTTTTACCCTTCGCCATTGCTGAGGAAATAAAGGGAACTATCGTACAAGCGATAGGTGAAATCAAAATTATCGGCATATTGAACATAGTTACAGCGCCCGTAGAATAGTCGGAATACAGAGCCTTTGCATATTCCGCATCGCCGTAAAAATCGGCAAGCAGTGGTCGCATAAGCTGAGCATCAATAAGAGAGGCGAGGCTCAAAACCGCCGACGTCAAGGCAATAGGCAACGCGATTGCGATAATTTTATAAAGAAGCTTTTTTGAGGATAAGTCCTCCTCGCCCTCCGTCTCGCGAACAGGCGAAAAGGAAAGCAGCCCCTTTTTATCATAATATATTTTAGCGCAGAAAAGATAAAGGCTTCCTATAGCTATACCGACAGTTACGCCGACTATAGAAAAAACCGCCGCCGTGGAAGCGTCCTTACCGTATACGGTCATTGACACATATGCCGCGCCGAAGCCGATAATCATCTTTCCAAAGGATTCGATTATTTGAGAGACGGCCGTAGGCGTCATTATACCGAAGCCTTGAAAATATCCTCTGTAAACGCTTGATATAGCGATAAAAAGCAGGGCAGGCGCAATCGCGCAAAGACAAAGAAAGGAATCTCCGTCAGAATTACTGCGTGAAACAGGACCTGCCGTAAATATCATTATCAGAGTACCTATCAGGCCTATTATAGACAAGGCGGTCATTGAAACGTTATATATTCCCATAACCCTCGTCTTGCTTCCGCGCGCGCGACTCTCGGAAATAAGAACGGAAACGGCAACGGGAATGCCAGCAGTAGAAATCATATATAACGTGGTATATACGGCGTATGCTGAATTGACGTTTGCCATCTCGTCTCCTAAAATAGAATTGAGAGGTACTTTATATAAAAATCCAAATATTTTTCCCAGAATGTTCGCAAGCGCGAGCACCAACACTCCCGAAAGCAATAGCTTTCTTTCTGTTTTTTCCTTTATAGACGGGAAACCGTTTTGCTTCATAATACCCCTTTCGGATAAATTAGATTTTTCTTTTCCGTATTTAAGTATTATCCGAGAAATTCTCTGTATACCGAGCCTGACGGAATGTATTCCCTTGAAATCTCCTCAACGTCTCGAAGAAGCTTCAGCATTTCAGACGCATAACCGAAATGAACGGAGTCTTCCCTTATCTCCGAAAGAAGCGGCACGAGATAAGGCTTTAGCATATTTATTTCATACGGCATAAGGGAATCTAAAAGGAACTCGCAGTCATCCTTATACGGCAGAATACTGTGTTCTTCGTTTTTCCTTACGCTATCCCATATTTTAAAGGTGAATTCGGGCGCTGCGTTTCTGAAATTATAATCTCTTACAAGACGCCTGAAAAACCTTACGGTGTTTTTTTCGAATATATGCTCTCCGACCTTAAGATCCTCGCAGACGTAAGCAAAGACGCTTATATATGGATGCGCCTTAAAAAGGCGAGTAACCTCAGGATAGACAGCCTGTATGCCCTCAAAAACGAAAATATCCTTATCGTCAAGAATAAATTCCCTCTCGCTCGTTCTTTTTCCCTCTTTGAAATCAAATACGGGGATTTTGACAGTGTCACTGCAAAAAATAGACTCGATAGTCCTCTCAAGCTCTGGTAGGTCAATGGTAGCTGCCGAATCAAAATCCAAGCTCTTTCCTTCCTTTTCCGCCTGCTTTACCAGATACGCTCTGTCATAATAAAAATCGTCTATTGAAATTACGTGAACTCTTTTTCCTCTTTCTTCAAATTCGGATACAATCTTATTCGCTGTGGTAGTTTTTCCCGAACAGGACGGACCCGAGAGTGTAATAATACGGTTGTTCTCTGAGGATATGATTTTCTCCACAGTAATATCGAGCGAATGCTCAAATCTCTTTTCACATTCCGTGACGTAGGATTTTTTGTCTTCTTCTCCGCAGAAAGAAGTTCTTGCATTAAGCATAAAAATTATCCTTTCAAATAAAATTCCGCAATTCTTTCAAAAAGCGACGGAGTGCCGCTGTCTTTGTCTCCCAAACGGATTTTTTCGGCATCCCTTAAATATTCATATGGATATTTAGGGGTAAATATTCTTCTGATTTTCGAGTTGCCCTCTGTGGGTAGCTTAAAATCGACCAGCTTCGTTACCGCGCCCGCGCCGACTGAAAAAACGCTATGCAGCTCTTCCATCATAAAGATGTTATACATTCCCGCTTTTCCGTCAAGGCAGTATCCCACGTTCTCAAGGTTACCTACGGTATTTTTCTGCCTATACATATAATAGGGCTTATAGCCTGAAAGCTTTGTCTTTATCTGTGAATATTCAACGCACTTTGAAGCTGTGTCCTCTGAAATATCGTATATTTCTTCGTTCTTCTTTAATTCTGCCGAATTTTTCACGGAAAATGTATGCACGGTCAAATTTTCGGGGGCGAGAGATATTATGCTATCTATCGAATTTGAAAAGCTCGTGAAATTATCGCTCGGCAAGCCTGCAATCAGATCGACGTTTATATCTCCTATATCCAACTTTCTTGCCAACTCATAAGCGGAATAAAAGTCGGACACCGTATGGCGTCTGCCTATCGCTTTTAAAATATCGTCATTCAAGGTCTGTGTGTTTACACTTATTCTGCTCGCGCCGTAATCTTTGATTATTTTCAATTTTTCTTCTGTTATGGTGTCGGGGCGTCCTGCCTCCACCGTATATTCCATAAGCGTGCCTGTATCCACGTTTTCGCTTATTTTCTTCATCAAGCTTTCAAGCTGGACGGGTGAAAGCACGGTAGGCGTTCCGCCGCCTATATAGACAGTCGCTACCTTAAGACCGAGCTGACGTATTATTGAAAAAATATTATCTATATCAAGATACAGCATATTTAAATAATCGTCTACGAGTGAAAGAAGTCGGTTCGAGGTATAGGAAACGAACGAGCAATAAGCGCATCTTGTAGGGCAAAAAGGAATAGAAATATAGACGCTGCACAAGTTTTGGGGCAATTTTCTCGTCAGCTTAAGCTCTGTTGCGGCGACAGAAACGGCAAGCGCCGCCTTTTTGGGATTGACAAAATATTCATCGCGCAAAATCTGTCTTGTACTGCGTACTCCGTTTCCGCTTAAGAGAAACTCTCTTGCCACCTTTGACGGTCTGACGCCCGTAAGTATTCCCCACGGCGCAATACAGGACGAAAGCTTCTTCCCCGCCTCAAATACGGCTCTCCCCACCGCAAGCTTATTTAAGCGCATAGGGGTGCAGTTTACTACAAGCGAGGGGTCGGCTACTCCGTCCCCCTCCGCAATTTTATCGCCAAGCTGAAATTTCGCGTGTGAATAAACGCAATTATCCTCGCCTGTATATACCGCGACGTCAGCCTCTACCACGTCTGGTCCGGGAAGCTCGTCTTGAGCGAACTTTGCGCCCTTGAAAAACAAAAGGCACAGAGTCTGCACATAATATCGGCTTATATCGCCCTCAATTCTCAAAATCATTGCGTTTTCCTCTTTTTGAGCTTTTCTGAATTCATAACGATAGTAATAGGGCCGTCTGCCGACATATCTATCTGCATATAAGCGCCGAATTTGCCCGTTCCAACGTGTCTTACTCTCTCTTTCATAAGCGAGACGAAATGGCAGTATAGTCTGTCTGCTTCATCGGGGGGCGCGGCATTCAGAAAATCGGGACGGTTACCGTGAGAATAATTCGCGCTTAAGGTAAAATTGGACACGACTAACACTTCCCCGTCGATATCTTTAACTGACAGATTCATTTTATCATTCTCATCGGAAAAAATTCGTAGCTTTGAAATTTTTTCCGCGAGTAAAAGGGCATCGCTTTCGTCATCTCCCTTTTCAACTCCCAAAAGGATAAAAAGCCCTTTTTCAGCGTTTCCGCTGAGCTCGCCGTCGGCGTAAACTGTGGCTTTAAATACCCTTTGTATAACTGCTATCATAAAAACTCCTGAAATTTAATTAGTTTGTAAAGCCTCTTGTCACGTCGTAAACCGCAGGTATAGCCTTAAGCTTAGAGACGATAGATTTATAATGGCTCACGTTCTTACATCCTACGGTGAGCAAAATCAGGGCGCTTGTCGCGCCTTCCTTCATCTGCGTAGAAATTCCCAATATAGAGACCTTCATTTCCGCCAAGGTGGTGGAAATATCCGCAAGAATACCTAGGCGGTTTTCCACGTCGAGCTGTAGGTTCGCTTCATATACGTCGTTGCCCGAGCGTGTAACGAACTCGTCTTCCCAGTTCGCCTTTATCCACCTGTCCTTCTGTTCGGGGTTTGACATTCCCGCAATTGCGTTAGGACAGTTCTTTTGATGTATTGAAATTCCGTAGCCTCTGGTAATAAAGCCTATTACGTCATCTCCTGGCAGGGGATTACAGCAGCGCGCGAATTTCACCTGACAGTCAACGTCTCCGTCTACTACGATTCCGTTGCTGTTTTTAAGGTTTGCGGGTCTTTGTGTAACCTTTATTGCGTCAACACTGTCAACTACAGGCTCCTTTACAATTCTGTCAAACTCGTCGCGAAGTCTGACAGAGAGACGGCTGACGCTCATTCCACCGTAGCCTATAGTGTTATAAAAATCGTCAACGTCACTTATGCCGACACGCGCGGCGACGTTAGTGACTATCTGCTAAGTCGGAGGCCAAGCGGTCTTAGGAA
>JAZOCY010000089.1:0-5712 GCA_045596805.1 Eubacteriales bacterium
CACTCCGCAAACTCATTTATTACCGACGTCTTTAACGTTATCGTTCTTATTGCGGGAGGACTTTTTCTCTACAATGGATAAATAGGCTTCGGAGATTATTCTGCCTTTATTGTTTCGGTAGGACTTTTTATCACTCCCGTTATGACTCTTATCAACTTTATGGAGCAGTATCAGAGCGGTGTCACGGGCTTTGAGCGCTTTATAGAAATATTGGACGCAGATCCCGAAAAAGACAGAGAGGGCGCTTTCGATATAGGCGTGGCAGAGGGGCACATTGAATTAAAAAACGTAAGCTGCTCATATGATACCGAAAAGGAAGTTTTAAGCGGAATAAGCCTTAATATAGAAAAGGGCAAGACCTTTGCGCTCGTCGGTCCGTCGGGTGGCGGAAAGACAACCATCTGCCACTTAATTCCCCATTTTTACGATATTTCCTCAGGTGAAATCTTTATTGACGGAAAAGAAATACATACTCTCACAAGCGAGTCCTTGCGCCGTAATATAGGCATAGTACAGCAGGACATTTATCTCTTCAACGCCTCAATAAAGGAAAACATTCTCTACGGAAGATTGGACGCGACAGACGAGGAGGTGTATGAGGCTGCCAAGCGCGCAAACATACACGATTATATAATGAGCTTAGAAGACGGATACGATTCGCAGATAGGAGAGAGGGGCGTTCGCCTTTCGGGCGGTCAGAAGCAGCGCCTTTCAATCGCGCGCGTATTTCTGAAAAATCCCCCTATACTGATTCTTGACGAGGCAACGAGCGCGCTTGATAATACTACGGAAATCCTTATCCAGCAGGCGCTTGACGAGCTTTGCAAGGGCAGAACAACGTTAGTGGTCGCTCACAGGCTTTCCACGATAAAGAACGCTGACGAAATAGCAGTCGTTTCAGAGGGGAAAATTATAGAACAGGGAACTCACGATGAGCTATTGACAAAAAATGGACTTTATGCCGATTTGTATAAATTGCAATTCCGCGCAAACTCGGTGGAGTAAACAATTGTTTACATATATAGAAAGGCTTTTATATGGACAAAAATAAGCTTATAGAAACTAAAATATCAGGGAAAAATATTTTCTGCGGGAAAATTATGACTGTTCAGCTCGATACCGTCAGACTTCCAAACGGAAAAGAGGCAACACGCGAGCTTATACGTCACAAGGGCGCTGTCTGCATACTCCCCTTGACAGAAAACGGTGAGGTTATTGTAGAAAGACAGTTCAGGTATCCCTTAAATCGCGTGCTTCTTGAAATACCTGCGGGTAAGCTCGATTTTATAGGCGAGGATCCGCTTGAGGCGGCAAAGAGAGAGCTACGCGAGGAGACGGGAATAACTGCAAAAAAGATGACGTATATGGGCGAATATATAGGCTCTCCCGCTATGCTTGACGAGAGGATACATATGTATCTTGCCGAAGATTTTATTTATGGCGAATGTGATTACGACGAGGACGAGTTTATGTCGCTTGACAGAATTCCGCTTGAAAAATTAGTTGAGATGATTTTGAACGGAGAGGTTGCCGACGGAAAAACTCAGGCAGCCGCGCTTCGCGTGTACGTTATGAAGCAAAGGGATAAAAGATAATCAGAAAAAGCTTTTTTCACTGACGAAAGGAATATTCTATAGTCGCTTATCGCTTAATTTTCGCACTAAAAAGGACAGAGAACACAAAATCCTCTGTCCTTTTCCTGTTGGTAAGCTTATTCTCTATTGTAGCTTATCCTTTGAGCTTGAAAGCTCATTCCAAAGCGTGAAGGTTAAAATAATAATTCCGCCTATAATTTGCAAAAGCGTCATTTGTTCTTTCAGAATAAGAAGCGAAACCAGAACCGCAACGAGAGGATCTATGTAGCTTAAAATTGCGGTCTCCTGTCCCGAAAGTCCCTTCATAGCGGAGAAGTAGACGCAATAGGTAAAACCCGTATGAAACAGTCCGACAAAGAGCAACAAAGCAAATTCGCCGTATGAAACAGAGGAAATATTTATTCCGCTTGTAAGTATAACGTAAGGAAATAGCACCGCCGTCGCCGACGCAAACTGTATAAAGGTTTTTTGTATATTGTCTACGCCCTTTACAAGCTTGTTAAGTATAATAACTACGGAATACAGGCAGGCGGCGCCGAGCCCCAGCAAAATTCCCACAAAATTGTCGCTTTCGGGATTTATATCAAAGCCCGTTATCAAAATCATGCCGATAGACGCCATAAAAAAGCATACCCAGTGCTTTGTTTTCATCCTTTCCTTAAAAATAACAGGGCAGGCGAGCGTCACAATTACAGGCGCAAAATAATAGCTGAGCGTCGCCACTGATACACTCGTATAGTTGAAGGCCGCAAAAAACAAAAGCCAGTTGATACCCATAGCAGCGCCCGATAAAATAAGCAGAGGAAGCTCTCTTTTTATATTTGTAAACGTGAATTTCTGCTTTTTTACAAGCAGGTAAAGACCTATAAGGATAAATGCGAGAATGGCTCTGTATAGCGCCTTTTCTTGCACTTCAAGAGAAATATTCTTCACAAAAAGACTTATTGTACCGAATACAATCATAGAAAAAATCATTTTTATTCGAGAAGCCCTTAAGCCGTTCATAAAAACACCCTTTATAAGAAAAATTTTCGGTTATACGAAAAAAGAGCATAAAACCGAATTGTGTTCAGGAATAATACAATTATAATTTAAATATCACGAAAAGTCAATAAATACACGCTGATATAAAAAAGTTTTTTAAATTATATATCATTACGGCTTTAATTTGCATTTAATTAAAGGGATAATATCTTAAGGCGGTGAAAAAAGTGAAGCTTAATATAAAAAAAGAAATCTCATTTCTGCTTTGGTCAATAGGCGCGGGAGTTGTATCGGCGCTCTCCTTGTGGGTTTTCGTATTTCCTTACGATTTCGTGCCCAGCGGAGTTGACGGAATAGCCGTTACTCTGCAAGAGCTTACGAAAATAAACGCGGGGTATTTTAATCTCATTATCAACGCGATATTACTCGTAATCGCTTGGTTTTTTATTAATAAGAGATACGTTATATTCACTACATTTTTTACATTTACCTCGTCTGCTTTGTGTATCGCTTTTGAGAAAACAGGCTTTTATCAGTATAATAATCCCTCAAACGCTATGGTCAGCGCATTATTCGCGGGAATCCTCGGGGGCGTCAGCATAGGCCTTATGCTTCGTCAAAAGGCTTCAAGCGGCGGGCTTGATATAGTTGCGACAATGATTCAAAGAAAAAAGAGCCATATAAAAATTGAACGGGTAATCAGCCTTTTGAGCTATATAATAGTGGGAAGCTCTATATTTATTTATAAGGACCTCAACTGTATTTTACTTTCCGCTATACAGATTTTCAGCACGGAAATGACCGTAAAGGCAATTCTTAAGGATACGAGAAACGCGCTTGAGGTCAAAATAGTTACGGACGAGACCGAAAGCATAAAGGAGGATATCCTTCAGACCTTGAATCATTCGGCTACCGTGCTTGAGGGGAGGGGCTTGTATTCGGGAGAAAAGAAAAAATTCCTTATAGTAGTTATAAGCATAAGACAGCTAAGCGACCTTTTGAAGATATTAAAAAAGCACCCACTTGCGTTTGTGTATTATTCCGATGTTATGGGGGTACACGGGCGCTTTGACAGATAATTATATCGTTTTATAAAGTGGATTTTCGTCGCTTGTTATGAACAAATTTATCCTTTCGGTCAGAGCAGATTTTGTAAAAAATGTCGAACTTTTTTCATCTTTTCACATTTCTGTTGACAAACGTGTTTTTTTCAATTATACTATAAAATAGATGAATTTGCGAAATTTTATACTATTTTTATATATAGAGGAGAAAAAAGAATGGATGTTTTAGGTCTTTTATGCGGTCTTGCGCTCTTCCTTTACGGTATGGACACTATGGGCGCGGGTCTTAAAAAAAGCGCAGGCGGAAAGCTTAAAGTAATTTTAGGAAAGCTTACCTCAAGTAAATTCAAGGGCTTTTTGCTCGGTCTCGGTGTTACCGCCATTATTCAGTCGTCATCGGCTACTACGGTTATGGTCGTCGGCTTTGTAAACTCGGGCACAATGCTTCTTTCTCAGGCCATAAGCGTCATTATGGGCGCTAACGTCGGTACGGCTGTCACCGCTTGGCTTACTGCCTTGAACGGCATTGAGGGCGGCGCGAATGCTACTGCTATGCTGAGCTATCTGAAGCCGGACTATTGGATGCCCATACTCGCTCTCATAGGCATTTGCCTTATTATGTTTGCCAAAAAGGATAAGAGCAAAAATATAGGCACTATTCTTATGGGCTTCGCCGTACTTATGGTGGGTATGACTCTTATGTCCGACGCAGTTTCTGGCCTTAAAAATAACGAAAGCTTTACTCAGCTTCTCGTTCTGTTTAAAAATCCTATTTTTGGTGTGCTTGCGGGAACCGTGCTTACCGCCATCGTTCAGTCCTCTTCGGCATCCATAGGTATCTTGCAGGCTCTCTCCGTAACGGGCGCTATCTCCTACGCTACGGCAATTCCGATAATTTTAGGTCAGAATATAGGCACCTGCGTTACCGCTATGATATCCTCTATCAGCGCTAACAAAAACGGAAAGAGAACAGCCGTCGCGCATCTTTACTTCAACGTTATCGGCGTTGCGTTCTGGCTCTCAATGTACTATCTCTTAGGCTGGATATTCCGTATGACGGGAATAATAGATATATTTGATATAGCAAGCGGCGCTACGATAAATATGTGGGGAATAGCCACAGTCCATACCGTTTTCAAGCTGTTGGCAGTAGGTCTTATGTGGCCCTTTACCAAGTCGCTTGAAAAGCTTGCGAACGCTACGGTCAAGGGCGACGATAAGAAGGGCGATAAATACACCGCGCTCCTTGATGAGCGTTGGCTTGAGACGCCCACTGTAGCTATCGAAAACGCAAGAGTGGTGGCTTGTAAAATGAGCGAGATTTCGATAGGCTCATTCCGTAAATCCATAGAGCTTTTTGATAAATACGATCCCAAGACAATGGATGAAATAAGGACAGAAGAGGATAAGGTCGATATTTATGAGGATACGCTCGGTTCCTATCTCGTCAAAATATCGGCGAAGCCTATGCCCGAAAGCGAAAGCGCCGACGTAACGAAAATTCTTCACATGATAGGCGACTTCGAGCGAATTTCTGACCATGCGGTAAACGTAATCGAGTCTGTCGATGAGATGAGAGATAAAAACGTGGCGTTCTCCGAATACGGAAGCGCAGACCTTAAGGTTTTGTGCGAAGCTGTAAATGAAGTGCTTCAATTAACCGAAGAGGCGTTTGTAAATTCCGACTTCGGTAAGGCGTCGCTCGTAGAGCCTCTTGAGCAGGTAATTGATGACCTCAGGGATCAGATAAAGTTGCGCCACACAATAAGACTTCAGAAGAGCCTTTGCACGATAGAGCACGGATTTATTTTGTCGGATATTCTTACAAATCTTGAACGAGTAGCCGACCACTGCTCGAATATTGCGGGCTGCCTTATAGAAATGTCTCAGAATGAAAAGCTCGACATACATAGCTATCTGCACGGCGTAAAGGAAGCAGATGAAGCCTTTGCCGAAAATCAAAGGATGTATGCGCAGAAATACGCTTTGCCTACAGTCTTTATGGATGAGCAGTAAAAGAAAAAAAGCAAAAAGCAGGGAGGATACAAGCATCCTTCCTGCTTTTCAAC
>JAZOCY010000090.1:0-4313 GCA_045596805.1 Eubacteriales bacterium
TAGGAGATGAAAGCTATTTCTGGCTTATATTCGGATTCCTGTTCGGCGCGTTTCTCGTGTTCATCTTCTTTAATCTGTTCCTTTACCGAAGCCCGAGAAAAATGTTTTACGGCATAAAATGGCTCTGTCTGTTTATTGCGCTCTTTCTCATCTTCTTTGCGCTGACATTTCTCAGTACGGGAAAAAATATTCCCGACGCTGAAAAGCTTGAAAGCGTAGAGGTCTATATAAGCGGAAACAAGTATACCTTTGAAGAGGAAGAAAACATAAGCGAGCTGGTACGCTTTTCGAGAAATATGATGGAAGAAGCGGAAAATAATGGAATTTACGGCTACAGGCAGAGAATATTCTTCAACAGAGAGCTGTTTTTTCCTGCCGCGCGTTACGTGCCTACAATACGAGGCGAGGACGAGCGTAAGCTTTTGTTAGCATTGATGTATAGCGAGGAGTATATCGAGCAGCTTGAAGAGATGCTCGAGGATGAGCTTAGCTATACGAGCGACTATTCGGAGCAATATATAAATATAGACGATTACGGATATTATGAATACAGAACGGAAAAAGGAGACATTATAGTAAACCGAAACGACTTTATTCGCGCGGCGTTAAAGGACATAGAAAACCCGAACAGATATGACGGACAGTACGTAGGTACGGTTTATCTTCACGGTCTTACCTTTGAGATGTATACCACCGACGTAAATTGCCTCGCCGTTAATCTGTATAAGGCCTCATATACCTTAAAGGATATTCTTGACGACGTAGATGAAAGGAAGAAAAATTCGATAGAAAAAATAACCGTTAGAGATACCGAGACGGGAGATGTAAGGTCATATACGGGAGAACAGGCGTGGGAAATATACAATTGTTGTGTCTCTCGCTCGCATTATGACGTATCCTATACGTCGGTACACCCGAACTGCGATTATAAATACGAAATAGAGATTTCTTACAGGAGTAATAACGATAGCTTCGTAACAAGCTACTCAAACCGTTTTATAAACGGAAAAATTCCTCTCTTTATCTCAAACGATTTTAAATAAAAGCAGCACACTTTTTATTTCGACGCATAGTATGATAGCGTAGGGCAGTGCCCACAAAAAAACGGAGGAATACATTATGAATAACAATTGTCTTTGCCATCTTTTTGATGATAACTGTACCTGGATCATCATTATAGCGCTCATCATACTCTTTTGCTGCTGCTGCGGCGGTTGCTGAACAAAGTGACGGCTATCGCTTCAGAATAGCCGTTTGATGCGTATGAGAAAAACCGATTATGAAGCCAAAAAAGCTGCATAGTCGGTTTTTTACATATTTTTTGAGAGTGCTGCATACTATTGAATGATAAATTTAAAATATGGGGGAAAAAGTATGTTTATTTATTCTGTAAGAGCCGCTACGTTAAAATTCTTCGGCGCTGTCGCTCTTTCGCTTGTAGTTCTTATCGCTCTGTTCGCTTTGATTCAGCCTACGAGTATTGCTGTCGGAGGCGAGGTCTATACGGAAGCAGCCAATTATTCGGGAATAAAAAGCGAGGATGACAGAGTGTCGTTTCTATCACGCTACGGCTGGGAGGTAAGCGGCGCGCCTATATCGGAAAAGACCTTTACCCTGCCCGAAAGCTTTGACAGAGTGCTTATCGGCTATAACGAGCTTCAGAAGGAGCAGGGGCTTGATCTCTCAAAATATAAAAAGAAAAAGGTGACGAGATACACCTATGAAATTACCAATTATCCCGACTACGAGGAAAAGGTGTACGCAAATCTCATAATCTATAAAAACAAGGTGATTTCAGCCGATATATGCTCTGCCGATCCCGACGGCTTCGTGCACGGTCTTAAAAAGGACAGATAAGTAATATTTGACGAAAAAAATATGAAGAATAATAAAAGACTTTTGAAATTTATCTATAACGGCCTCGTCCTCACCGTAGCCGCCATAATTATGCGTACAGTGTCGGTTTCCTTCAACGCCTACGTAACAGCGAGAGTGGGCGCTGAGGGCATAGGACTCTTTACGCTCACCTTGAGCATTTACGGCTTCGCCGTTACCTTCGCTACCTCGGGCGTGAATTTGGCGTCAACTCGTCTTATAGCGGAGGCTATGGCGAGGGAGGACGGGAGAGGGGCGAAAAAGGCGCTGAGAGCCTGTCTTATATATTCATTCATCTTCGGCTGTACGGCTTCGCTCTGCCTCTTCTTCGGCGCTGACTTTATAGGAAAATCCTTGCTTTCGGACGTAAGAACGGTACCGTCCTTGCGTCTGCTTTCATTAAGTCTTGTCCCCATTTCGCTATCGTCAAGCCTGAACGGATACTTTACCGCAGTACGCAGGGTATCGAAAAACGCCGCCTGTCAGCTCTTTGAGCAGGCGCTTAAAATTACCGTTACGGCATACGCCCTATCTCTGTTTTTACCTAAAGGCATCGTTTATTCCTGTATGGCGCTGGTCGGCGGGGGAGCCGTAGCCGAATTTGGCTCTTTTTTCTTTTTGCTTTTGGAGTATATAGTAGACAGGCGTATTCACGGCAAAGAGCTTCCCGCATCTTTTTCCAAAAAGAAGAAAAAAACAAGAGTCGTAAGAGAGCTTTTATTCATATCGGTACCCGTTGCGCTAAGCGCGTACGTGCGTTCAGCGCTTGTTACTGTAGAGCATATTCTTATTCCCAAAACACTGTCGGAGAGTGGCGCTTCAAGAGGCGCGGCGCTCGCTTCATACGGAAAATTGCACAGTATGGCGCTACCTATTGTGCTTTATCCTATGGCGGCGCTTTCGGCATTTGCAGGGCTTCTTATACCCGAATTTGCTGAAAAAACTGCCGAAAAGGATGAAAAGGCGCTTTCGGATATGGCGCAGAACGCAATACACTATACTCTCATTTTTTCTCTCGGCTGCGCGGGCGTTTTAGCCGTTTTCGGCGCGCCTCTCGGCGCTTTGATATATAATTCGCGCGAAGCAGGCTTGTATATATCTTTGCTTTCGCCCGTCGTTCCCATAATGTACCTTGACCACGTGACCGACGCTATGCTGAAGGGAATCGGGCGTCAGGTGTATTCTATGGCGGTGAACATTTCCGACTCTATTCTCAGTATCCTGCTGGTATTGCTCATTCTTCCGAGAATGGGGGCGGTAGGATACGTGCTCGTAATCATCGTAGCCGAGGTCTTTAATTTTGCGCTCAGCATTACAGGTCTTACAGGGGCGCTTTCTGTGAAGCTCGATTTTGTGCGTTCGCTTCTGCTTCCGCTTTCCGCAGCTTTTGCGTCGGGCGCCCTTTGCCGACGGCTGCCTCTTGGCGAAAACGCGTTTGGGCTGTGCGTGAAAATTATCCTTTGCGTTCTTCTATATCTTTTTGCCGTAATTTTGTCAGAAAAAGCCTTTTGCAGGAGAAAAATCAAAAAGAGAAAAATATACACCTAATGCTTTTTTTGGAAACTTTTACAGTCTTTTATTTTGTGTTTACTATTGACTTTTGTTGAAATTTGCTGTATAATACGGTATATGTTGTAACCTAAGTAGACTCGAACTAATAAGCCTCTCGGCGATAAATTCCCGCGTCTTTTGGCGCTGCTCGCCTTGAAAAGTCTTACTTATCTTCGGCATGCATCACCCAAATCCATCGAAAATTTATTCGACGAGAGGTGCGTGCAGTTTATATCGAGCAAATATTCAGGCGAGACGAGACAAAAATTTGAAGTAATATGCGATATTGCAAGAATTTTTGCCGAAGTATATACGAATATTTGCCGATAGAAACCTTATTAGTTAGAGTCCACTTAGGTTACCCGTAGCATATATTTCACAGAATAAAGGAGTGTGGTTTACAACTCATGGGTACTGATGGGTGGTTACTTACCATCATTTACGTCCTGCTCGTTATGCTTTCCGCTTACTTCTCGGCAGTCGAGAGCGCTTTCGCGGGAATGAACCGAATCAGGATTAAAAATCTTGCTGAAAACGGAGACCGACGTTCAAAGTCTGCGTTATACATATCCGAGCACTTTGACAGAACGCTTTCCACAATTCTTATTTGCAATAACCTTTGTAACGTAGGCGGCGCGTCTATCGCTACCGTCATTTCGTTTAAGGTTTTTCGGATGCTTAAGGAGAGTGGGACGGTTAGTTTGAACGAAGCGGCTGAGACTGCTATCGCTACCGCAGTTACGACGATAATCGTGTGCATAGCGGGAGAAATTTTACCGAAAAACTATGCGAATACAAACAGTGATAAGGTAGTGCTCGCTACCGCGACCTCGCTGAGAGCGATTATGGTTATCACTTTCCCTGTCGCTATAATTTTCGTGGGCATT
>JAZOCY010000091.1:0-8165 GCA_045596805.1 Eubacteriales bacterium
GATTGCCGACCTTGCAGGAGAAGAGAATATTAACGCTATGCATATAGCCGAGGCTATAAGATACCGTTCCCTTGACAAAAAATATTGGTCGGTAGGAGAAAGATTTGATTCCGATAATAAGTAAAAAATCAATATAAGTAAGGGTGAATGAAATGAACAGACAAAATAATACAATGCTATGCGATTATTATGAGCTTACAATGGCAAACGGATATTTCGAGCTTGGAAAAGGCGACGAGATTTCATATTTCGACGTATTCTTCCGTCAGATTCCCGACGGCGGCGGATACGCTATTGCCGCAGGTCTTGAGCAGGTCATAGATTACATTCAGAACCTGTCCTTTACCGAGGAGGATATCGAATATTTAAGAGGCAAGAAATGCTTTTCCGAGAAATTTTTAGACTATTTACGTAACCTTAAGTTTACAGGCGATATATACGCGATGCCTGAGGGTACGCCTATATTCCCGAACGAGCCTATTATGACCGTAAGAGCGCCCTCTATTCAGGCTCAATTTATAGAGACATATCTTCTGCTCACCTTGAACCATCAGTCGCTTATCGCAACAAAGGCGAACAGAATTGTCCGCGCGGCTCAGGGTAGGGCTGTCGCAGAATTCGGCTCAAGACGCGCGCAGGGCGCGGCAGGCGCGGCTCTCGGCGCAAGAGCGGCTTATATAGGCGGCTGCTCGGCTACTGCCTGCACTATAAGCGACAGAGACTATAAAATCCCCGCGACGGGTACTATGGCTCATTCCTGGGTGCAGATGTTTGACAGTGAATACGAGGCGTTCTGCGCCTACTGTAAGCTCTATCCCAATAACGCCACGCTTTTGGTAGATACCTACGACACCTTAAAAAGCGGCGTCCCTAATGCCATACGGGCTTTTAAAGAGGTGCTTGTTCCCTTGGGAATAAAGAAATGCGGTATAAGACTTGATTCGGGCGATATAGCGTATCTTACCAAGAAAGCGAGAAAAATGCTTGACGAAGCGGGCTTTACCGAGTGTAAAATAGTCGTTTCCAATTCGCTTGACGAGAATATCATAAGAGATATTATAGCGCAGGGGGCGCAAATTGACTCCTTTGGAGTAGGCGAGCGTCTTATTACGGCAAAAAGCGACCCCGTTTTCGGCGGCGTTTATAAGCTGGTAGCCAAGGAAAAGGAGAACGGAGAGATAATCCCGAAAATCAAGATAAGCGAAAACGCGGGAAAGATAACCAATCCTCACTTTAAAAAGGTTTACCGTATTTTTGACAAGACCACGAATACCGCTATAGCAGACCTGCTCAGCGTATATGACGAGAATATAGATGAAGAGAAGCCGCTTGAGCTTTTCGACCCCCAGCATACCTGGAAGCGTAAGACGGTCACAAATTATGAAGCGAAGGAGCTGCTTGTTCCGATATTCAAAAACGGAGAGTGCGTATATAAGTCTCCCGCAGTCGATGAGATAAGAAAATACTGCGCGAGTCAGGTGGATACTCTCTGGGAAGAGGTGCTTCGCTTTGAAAGCCCTCACAGATACTACGTTGACCTTACCGAAAAGCTCTGGAAAATAAAAATGTCCTTGCTTGAAGAGCACGGCAGAGCGACCAAATAAAAAAGAGCTTATTGCAAAGGGCTGAATACTTCTTTTAAAATCTGCTTTTTAAAAATAAAACCGCCGCTTTTGTGGATTTTACGCCACACGCGACGGTTTTTTATTTGACAGAGAATAAAATCTGTTTTTTTTCGTATTTTATCGTTACTTTCTCTTGCATTATAAAGCTCGTTGTGCTAAAATATGCGTATAGGCAGAAAACAAGAAAAGGTGTTTTGAAATGAACTCTTTAAAAGAAAAAGCAGAGGAAATCGGAAAAAAACGAAAGGGCGCTTTTCTTCCGATATTTTTGTGCTTCTTTGCTTATATGTCGGCGTATGCGGGAAGATATAGCTATCCTGCGAGCATTGTGGCGATAGAGGAGGCGTTTTCCGTATCTCACTCGCAGTCGGGGCTTGTTACCACCTGCTTCTTTTTTGCGTACGGCATAGGACAGGTAGTAAACGGCATTTTGTGCAAGAGATATAACAGACATTTGATTATCGCGCTCGTCCTTTTTGTTTCCTCGGCTATAAATTTCAGCATATTTTTAGGAATTCCATTCGTATATTTGAAATATATCTGGCTCTTAAACGGAGTTTTTCAATCTATGCTCTGGTCGTCTATCATTCTTACGCTTTCTGAAAACTTGGAGTCGGAGAATCTGACGAAAGCCGTGATTGCAATGAGCTTTTCTATTGCGACGGGTACTCTGTCGGTTTACGGTTTTTCTTCTCTTATGTCACTCGTCGGCGATTATACGTATACTTTCTTATTTTCCGCAGCTCTTATGGCAGCGGCGGCTCTTTGTTGGACTTTTGGCTACAAAAAGGCATACCGAGAAGCAAATAAAAAAGAAACTGTAAACAAAAGCGTACAAACGCGCCAAAAAGCTGACGCTTCGCTTGTCGTTGTAATTGTAATGCTCGCCACCCTTGCTATCGCCAACAATCTCGTAAAGGACGGAATTACTACCTGGCTGCCCTCGATATTAAAGGAGCAGTTCGGCTTGCCTCAAGCGCTCTCCATCGTGCTTACTCTCGTTTTGCCGATAATGGGAATGTTTGGCGCAGTATGTAACGTAAATATGAGAAAAAGAATAAGCTCTTTTCTCTCGATTAGCGGAATATGGTATTTTATAGCGTCGGCAGGTCTTGCTCTTGTAATTCTCTTTTTGAAATTAAACGTCTGGTATCTCGCGCTTTTGTTCTTCGCCTTGATCGCGCTTTCTATGCACGGCGCAAACAATCTGATAACAGGCATAGTTCCTCTTTATATGAGAACGAAAATAAATTCGGGCTTACTCGCAGGTCTTATGGACGGCTTTTGCTACGTCGGCAGTACGATAAGCTCTTACGGCTTGGGACTGATTGCCGATAATTTTGGCTGGAACGGCGTCTTGGTTTTGCTTCTCTGCGTATGTGTTTTCTCCGTCGCCGTTTCATTTTTGGGACGCCACAACAAGTCGGCAAATTGAAAATCTTAAAAAAGCTTCTCACAAAAATATAAAAACACCGATTACCCGCCACAGAGCAGAGGGAGACTATTCGGTGTTTTTTATTTATTTTTAAGAAAACAGCTCTTTTACAAAATATACGTCGTCTTTATTTATAGAAAAGGTCTTTCCGTTTAAATACTCAAGCTCTTCGCCGTCAGAGACAAAAGTAAAAGAGAGACTGTAGGAATAGAGAGCTTGGTATTTGTAGCCCCTCGCTCTGTCGCTTTTGTTATGAGAATATTTTCCGTCGCCTAAAAGCGGATGTCCTATATGCGAAAGATGAGCGCGTATCTGGTGCGTTCTTCCCGTAAACAGCTCGACCTCCAAAAGAGAAAGCCCGTCCTTCTCGGCTATAGTTTTGTAGCCTGTTATTATCTTTTTTGCCTCTTTCGGCGGATTTTTATCGAAAACCCGTACGGTCTTGCTCTTCTCGTCCTTTAAAAGATAACCTTCGATTTTTGCCGCCTTTGGTGTCGGAGTACCGTGTACTGCGCACAGATAGAGCTTTTTAAGCTCTCTGTTTTTAATTTTTTCGTTCATTATTCGCAGCGCCTGCGCGTTTTTTGCAGCTATAACTATTCCACCCGTGTTTCTGTCGATACGGTTACAGAGTGCGGGCGCAAAGGACTGCTCGTTTTGAGGGGAATACTCGCCCTTTTGATAAAGATAAGCCCAAATCTGAGTAATCAGGTTGTTTTTACTGTTAGTCTCGTCCTCGTGGACCGAAAGTCCCGGCTGCTTGTCTACTAAAATGATGTTTTCGTCTTCATATATTATATTGAAGCTCGGCGTGATAGCAGAAAGCGCTTTAGAGAGATTTGTGTCGGCTTGATTATCCGTAAAAAAGTCCTCTGAAATAAACAGCTGCAAACAATCCCCCTCCAGAAGAAGCTGAGAGGGGGTTGCCTTTTTCCTGTTTACTTTGATTTTTTTCGTGCGTACCGACTTATAGAGCATTGATTTCGGCATATCGGGAAGCGCCTTTGAAAGAAATTTGTCTAAGCGCTGATTTGCATCGTTTTTGCCTATTTTCAGTTCGCGCATAGCTTATTTTGTACCGAAAAGACGGTCACCTGCATCTCCGAGTCCGGGAACGATATATGCGTGGTCATTCAGCCTTTCATCGAGAGACGCTGTGTAAATATCCACGTCGGGATGCTCGGATTGTACCTTTCTGACACCCTCGGGCGCGGCAACCAGACACATAAGTCTTATGCTGGTGCAGCCCTTGTTTTTGAGCATACGGATAGCGTCAGCGGCGCTTCCGCCTGTCGCAAGCATCGGGTCAACCACGATAACGAGTCTCTTCGAAATGTCGGCGGGCAGCTTGCAGTAATATTCTACGGGATTATGTGTGTCGGGGTCACGGTAAAGACCTATGTGACCTACTCTCGCGACGGGAACCAAGGAGAGAAGACCGTCAACCATTCCAAGCCCTGCGCGAAGGATAGGAACTATAGCGAGCTTTTTGCCCGCAATTCTTTTTTGAACGGTTCTTGAAACGGGAGTCTCTATTTCAACGTCTTCAAGAGGGAGGTCGCGTGTTACCTCATATCCCATAAGCATAGAAATCTCGTCAAGAAGCTGACGGAAATCCTTAGAGCTTGTTCCCACTCTGCGCATAATAGTAAGCTTATGCTGAATAAGCGGATGGTCAACTACATGAAATGTACTCATTTTATTTTCCTATCTCGGCTTTTTTCATTATGTATATGCCTCGCCGAAAGCATATAATTATTATCTTTAATTCTATTTTACACCCTTTCGACATTTTTATCAATAGCAAAAGCGAAAAAACTTTAAAATTATGCAATTTTATCCGTTTTTTCAAATATGCTTTGCTTTATATAATTATTTCGTCTCATAAAAATACAGAGTATATTCACCTACGACTAATATAAGAGTTTTTCTCTCGCTTTGGTCGGCGTAGGCTGTTTTTCCTGTGACGGCATATCCCTCTGTACCGTTGATTTTGACAGTGTAAACAGAGGTTTCTATCTCTTTATTCTTCAATCGGTAGCTTCCGCTATAAGTGATTCCGTTTGTTATATCCTTAATTACAAAAGTTTCATCCTCTGCTTCAAGACTGCATGAAATATATATACACCGTTCGTCTGAACTGTCGCTTTTATGCTTTTCATTTTCGGCATACAAATAACCCCTTTGCGAGTGATATGCCGTAGATGCGCTTTCAAATTCCCAAGCAGTTGCCTTTATCGGCACATAGTTACTACTACAGCCAAGAAGAAAAAGCATAAGGAACGAGAGCAGAAATAATGCCTTCTTCATTCGCTATCCTCCCACTCTACCGAGAAGCCGTTTGCGGTACAGTTTTTATTATAACCGTTATTAGTTGACAGACTGTTTTTATATTCGCCGTAATAGAGAAGCCCCTTTTCGCCGTAGACTGCAATATAGAAGTCGCAGGTCTCACGTGTGCGGTAGAATTGGTCGTAAAACTGCTCGACGACTATCAGCTTCTCGCCGTCAAGGTCCATTGCGGCATATGAGCGTATATCCGCGAAGCTCTCGTTTACGGCGCGCTGATATTCGCTTGTAAAATAAACCTCATAAAGTCCCTTTTCGCTCGGCGCGAGAAGCATAAGTGCGTCCTCATACCTTATGACGAAAAATCCGTCGTTACGCCATATCTGACCGTAATAGCCGTCGAATAGCTTTGTTTTTTGCAGGGTAGTCATGCTGTTTAATTCTATTTCTCTGAAATAGGAGCTTCCCCATTCTTCTGTTATAACGAAAAGCCTGTTTTCTTCTTCGCTTACAGCCATATATTCAACAGACGCTTCCTTTTCAAGAGGGTAGACCATTTTGAGCGTTTCCTCCTTTATACCTGTATAGTAATTTGGAGGATATTGAGTTATGCTTGATTTTTCGTTCTCAAATAGAGCTACGCGCTCGTATTCGAAGCTGTAAATTCCGTAGCCACCGGGAATAAGGCTTGTATCGGCATATTCAATAGAATCGCCTTTTGTTCCGTTTCTTCTGTTGTTTATGGAGAAGAAGCATTTGTCCGAGCTATAAGAGGAGACGCTGTTTACGTAATAGGTAAGATACGGATTTGAGCCTATTCCTATAGAATTGCCGTCCTTGCTTATCTGTATTTCAATCACGTCGGTCTTTTCGGGTATAGGAATTTTAAAAAAATCCCTGAATTTTTTGAGCACCTCGTATTCATCGCGCCTGTAATTTTCACTTAGTCTGTCATGAGGAGTATTACCCCAGAGAGTGAAGGGAAGGTCAACGTCTATGTTTATAGGATAATAGGTATAATAATCGTCTAAATAGATGGTTTCACTCCTCGTTTCGTACATAGGTGTTTTCTCGTACAGCTCTCTGTAAGCGCGCTCGATACCGCTTAACTGCTCTAACGGCTTGCTCAGATTATATCCGTACGCGATGTCCAAGTCCATAGAAAAGCCCGAATATCTTCTTTGAGAGGCGACCTTTCTTTCAATGTGTGAAAAATCGTATTCGATTTTTGTGAGAGGCTCTTCGCCGAGAGTGTATTCGATATCCCAGAAAAGATGCTTTTGATAGTCGGCGGAATAGCTTATTTTTGCGCCGTAGGCTTCTTCTGCGCTTCCGTAGGACAGTCGCTCGCTTATGCTGACCCTGTCGCTCTGTGAGCCAACCGAGTTTCCGACAAGACAGAAGGCGCAAACCGACAGGATAACGAGCGCGAGAAGAAGCGCTAAAACTCTTTTCATTCTCATTCCTCCCCTATAATATCGTTAAGCGCGCGGCTTACTCTGTCGCCTCTGTAGTTATAGCTTTCCTTTATATAGCTTATGAGATTTTTTCCTTCCTCTTCGAGCTCGGACGTCTTTACGTCGCCTATTATCTTGCCCTTGCGGATAAGCACCGCGCGCCCTATAAAGTCCGAAACCTCCTCAATAAGATGAGTAGACAGTATCACCGTCTCATGCTCTTCAAGTATGCCGAGCAATACCTTATAGAAGTCCTCGCGATTGAATATATCGTTGCCCGCAAAGGGTTCGTCCATAAGAATGTAGTCCGCCCCCTGAGAAAGAGCTAAAATTACTTCAAACTGATTTTTCTGTCCCGCTGAAAAATGCTTTAAAGCCTTGTGCATCGGCAGCTCGAAAAATTCCATAAGGCTTGAAAATCTCTTGTCGGAAAACCTCTCGAAATGCTCTCGGTAAAAATCTCTGTGAGCCGCTGCCGAAAGATTGGGAAAGAAGGAGTGCTCACTCGTCGCGAAGGAAAGCTTCGCTATGTTTTTTTTGCTTATCGCTTCACCGTCCAGAGATATTTCCCCCGAAAATCCGATAAAGCCGAGAATAGATTTCATAAGAGTGCTTTTTCCCGCGCCGTTTTCTCCGAAAATGCCTACTATTTCTCCTCTCGGAAAGGACAGACAAACCTCGTCGAGCGCTTTATAGCCCGAATATCTTTTCGTTACATTTTTAATTTCAAGCATAGAAAATCCTCCAAAAACTCTGCCACAGTCCGTCGGGCAGACATACTTTAGGTGTGAAAACGACATACGAAGCAAAAAAGAGTAAAAAGGTCAGAAAAATGAACAGAGAGCCTAAAACGAGCATAAGAAGCGGAATTTTTATCGCTCTCGCGTGAAGCTCGCTTTTCTGCGGCAGGCGCTTCATTAAATAAATGCTCATACTGCCTTGCCTGTAGTAGAGATAGCGATATACGATAAAGCCGAGCAAAACGAGGGAGAATAACGTAAGCGCAGCCCAGCTGAAGTCTACTGTTTCTCCGAAGTCGGCTATAATCGCATTTTCACGAAGAAGCCATTTTTCGTTTACACGCTCATACAAAAAGCGCCTCGCTCTGCTATATTCGGTTATGAATGAAAACAGCTTGAATGTAAAGTATAGTATACAATATGATACGAAAAAGCCCTTTTCGGCTTTCATATTCATTCCGGGTGGCGAATTTCTTTCTATAAATTCATTCATAGCGTTCTGCCTCCTCTTCCTCGAAATTCCTGAAAAATACACAGCTTATACATTCGGCTATTACTATCAGCATAAATAGCGCAGTAAATACCGTATGTCCTATATCACCTATTTCACGTTTGAAGG
>JAZOCY010000092.1:0-5604 GCA_045596805.1 Eubacteriales bacterium
CGCGCCCTCTCAGTCTCCCGCGCTTCGTAATTCTGTCTTGGCGTTTGCTTTGGTGTTCGCATTTATGCTCGTTCTTGTAACAATAATTTGCAAGAGTGATAGCCGTATCCGTTCCGCATCTGATATAGAAGATGTGACAGACTATCCTGTTTTGGGGGTAATACCGTATATATCCGACGTCTCAAAGAAATCCTCAAATCAGTATGCTGAAAGGAAATGAAAATGTCTAAGAATACAGTAAAAAAATATTCTGAAATAAAAAATTATAAGGACAAATTGCTTACGCCTCAAAGCTCTTTCGTGGTTTCTGAGGCATATAGAAGTCTGCGCACCAATCTTATGTACACAGGCTGCACTGAAAAATGTCCCGTATATGCAATAACAGGCTCGTCAGCGAACGTCGGAAAGTCGCTCAGCTGCGCTAATTTGGCGATTTCATATGCCCAAATAAGCAAAAAAACTCTTATTATCGACCTTGATATGAGAATGCCCTCGCAGCACAAGGCGTTAGGTCTTCAAAATAAAGAGGGAGTAAGCTCTTATCTGGCGGGAGTTTCCGACGAACCTAATTTTATGAACACAAACTATGAAAATCTTTCTGTTATGGTTGTTGGAAGAACACCTCCCGACCCTACAGAGCTTTTGAATTCTCAGAGATTTTCCTTGCTTCTGGATAAAGCGAGAGAAATTTTTGACGTCATTTTCTTAGACGTTCCCCCTGTCGGAGTTATGTCCGACGCCTCTATTGTCGCAAAGGACATTACAGGATATATACTCGTTATGGAAGCTGGAGTCAGCAACCGACGTGAGCTTACGCAGGCGATAAGCACAATAGAAAAGGTGAACGGTAACATACTCGGCATTGTCTTAAACAGCGCCAATCCTAAATACGACCCGTCCTGGTACGACAGATACGGAAAGAAAAACAAGAATTTTTCGAAATATGCGGAGCCACATAATATTGTGTCGGAAGGAAAGTAAAAAATGTTTTTATGTGATTTTCATTCCCACATTATGCCGGGCGCAGACCACGGCTCAAGCGGAATCGAAACTACCGAAAAGCAGATTGAAATAATCAAGGAAAGCGGTGTCGGTTCTGTTGTTGCGACACCGCATTTTTATCCTCATATGCATAATATAGAGAGCTTTCTCGAGCTTCGCCGTCACGCGCTTGAAATCATGCTTCCTCACCTTGAGAAGCATCAGCTCAATTTATATCTTGGCGCCGAAGTGCTTCTTTGCGAGGGTATGGAAAGAATGGAAGGACTTTCTGAGCTCTGTATTGAGGGCACGGATGCTTTGCTTCTTGAAATGCCGTTCGCGCGTTGGAGTGACGCTCTTCTTGCGTCGCTTGGAAGAATATCCGAGCTCGGTTTTAATATCGTTTTAGCGCATACAGATCGCTATCCCTCTGAATACATAGCGAAAATTTTTGATTTCTGCGAGGTGAAATTACAGCTGAACGCAGATGCGTTCTGTAGCATATGGAGTAGAAAAAAGCACGTACCTTCGCTGAAAAAGAATTTAGTATATGCGTTGGGAAGCGACCTTCACGGTACGAAGGGGTATGGAAGCTTTACGAAAGCGATTAAGTTTTTGGGAAGCGAAAACACCGAGAAAATAATGAAAAATACTGAGCTTCTTCTCCATGGCGCAAAAATCTACGGCAATTCTGCCCGAGAGCAGTAACAGCAATATAAAAAACAGGCTATCTCAAGAAACCTTTAAAGCTTGAGATAGCCTTGATTTTTTAGTCGGGGACAATGTGCCGAAGAGAAAGCTTGAGAATCAGCTAAACGTAATCGTATGGCGACGGCTGAAATGCTTGCCGCTCTCGCATACGCTGATGTCTGCCTTGTGAGCGAGAATTCCGTCGAAGTCCTCAGCTTCGGGCGTTCCGTTCCACGGCTCAAAGCAAACGTATTTTGCGTCAGGCTTGGTCCAGATAAGAAAGTGGTCAAAGCCGTCAAAATCCAAGCGAACCCTTCTGCCGCTTTTCCTATGTAAAAGGGTAGCCGCATTGAAGTCCACGTTTATAAATACGAGAGCGTCACACAGGAAGAAATCGCGCTTAAGCGGCAGCTCATTCTGATTTTCCATAATAAGCTCGGGCGAGGTGGTGGTGTACGTATAACCTAACTGATGATTGCGAAGAGTAACGTTTTTGTCGAATATCACCGAGTATTCCTCTATTCCCTCAGGAGTAGCGTACGCCTCGTGAGCGCCAAAATTGAAATACATTTTTTCGTCTGAAAGGTTTTCTACACGGTATTCGGTTATTATCGAGTTACGGCAAAGTGTAAAGCTGACTACAAAATTAAAATCGAAGGGGTATATTTCCTTTAGTTTCTCGTTTGAGGAAAGGCAAAAAACCGCGTGATCCTTAGATACTTCCTTTATTTCAAACTCGTTTCTTCTGGCGAAGCCGTGCATAGGCATATAATATTCTTTGCCGTTATGTACGTATTTGTCATTCGTAAGGTCGCTGCAAATAGGGAAAAGCACGGGCGCTCTTCCGTTCCATACGGCAGGATCGCCGCACCAGAGTAGGTCTTTCCCCTCTGAATTTTTTACACTGTGAAGCTCTGCGCCCATAGAATTTATCTCTACAGAGAGAAAGTCGTTTTTTATTGTTACTATTTCTGACATTTAAAAAGCCCTCTTCTTAATTATTATCTACGCTGATATTTTATCATATATTTTTCTGAAAGTCACTACTTTTTCATATATTTTTATATAAATTTTATTTAAAAGCATAAATATAACAAGAGATAGCCCTTGAATTTTCAAATTACCTGTCTCAGCCGAAGAAAAACAAACAGCGCATACGACAAACGCATTTAAGCGTTATCATAAGCGCTCTTTTTCTTATAAAGTTATTTTTCCTGCTTCTCTGTAGCTCTCTTGTCCTTTGGCGGCGTGGTCTCCGACTTCATCTCGGTATGCGCGCGATTAGGCACGGTAGGATCGGGGGCTGTCGTTGTGGGCTCGCCGCCGTTGTTTTTTCTTTTGTTGCTTTTCTTCATTTTATCACCTCAAGGTCAGTATTTCCATTCTGCGCATTCACTATTCTTGAAAAAACCAATTATAAAAGCTGTCGCAAAGCCTTTCTTTGAAAGGCGAATTCTAACTTAAGTTTACTTTTCCACTAAATTTGTCAAGTATTATACGGGAAAAACTGATTTTTTCTTGAAAATAAAAAAATTTCAAAAATATATTGACAAAACAAAAAAACAATGCTATACTGTATTACAGAGAATAGTACAGATATTACACTTAATACAGAAAGGAGATAAAATGAGTCTTATTAGCGTAGATTTGCGAAGCAGAACTCCTATCTTTGAGCAGATAGTCGCCTGCGTTGAAGCACTTGTGCTTCGCGGACTGATGAAGCCCGACGAGCAGCTGCCGTCTGTGAGAAGCTTAGCGTCAGAGCTTGGAATAAACCCGAACACTATACAGAAGGCGTACGCCGAGCTTGAAAATCGGGGGATAATATATTCCCTTAACGCAAGAGGAAGCTTTGTCAGCTCGGAAATAGGAGAATTGAGAGAAAGAAGCAAGGCTCAGCTTATGAAAAGCATAAAAGAGCAATTATATGAGGCTGAGAAGCTCAGAATAAGCAAGAGTGACTTAGAAGCGCTCTTAAATGAAGTATGGGGGGACAAAAATGATACAAATTCTTAACGTAGATAAATATTACGACAAATACCTGTCGCTCGATTCTGCCTGCGCCGAGATAAAGCGTGGAACAATTTTCGGACTTGTGGGTAGCAACGGAAGCGGAAAGAGTACGCTTTTACGAATTATGAGTGGAGTTTTCAAGCCCGAAAAGGGAAGCGTTCTCTATGACGGAAAGGACGTTTTCGAAAATCCCGAGGTGAAAAAGAGAGTCCTCTATCTTTCAGACGAGCAGTATTATTTTCAGTATGCGACGCTAAACGATATGAAGGACCTCTATAAAAGCGTTTATGAAGGCTTTGATACAGAAAAGTATAAAAAGCTGTGTAATCTTTTCGCTCTGAATCCCACGCGCAAGATTAGTACCTTTTCAAAGGGAATGAAAAAGCAGGCGGCGTTTTTACTCGCTCTTTCCTGCCGTCCCGACTATCTTCTCTGCGACGAGACCTTTGACGGACTCGACCCCGTTATGAGAAATTTAGTAAAGCGAATAGTTGCCGACGAGGCGGCAGAACGGGGAATGACCACTATAATAGCATCTCACAATCTCCGTGAGCTTGAGGACATATGCGATCATATCGCCTTGATACATAAGGCGCGCATCGTTTTTGTCAGCGATATCGACACGATGAAGGATAATATGCACACAGTACAGGCGGTGGTTTCTGAGAATTTCACCCCCGAAGCGCTGTCGGCTCTCAAATTTACGGGATATAAGCGCAGAGGAAGCATGGTGAGCTTCGTTTGTCGAGGAAGCGAAAAGGAGATAAGAGAGCAGCTGGAGAAGCTTTCTCCCGAGTTCTATGAGCTTATACCCCTGACGCTTGAAGAAATATTTATAAGTGAAATGGAGGAAAGAGGATATGACAGCTCTAAATCGGATATCTGAGTTGTTTTCACTCAAGTATTATAAAAATTTAATGAAGCGTAGCTGGTCGCATTCGTTCATCTGCGCCGTAGTTCTTTTCCTTGCCATGCCTGTGGCGATTCTCATAAATATAAATAATATTATGGACAGTGGCCATACGTATGTTAAAAAGCTTGAAAGAATAACCGACGCTTTATCTGAAAGCTTTCAGTTTATCTGGATATTTCTCGCGATTGCCGCGGCTGTATTCGGTGGAATTCTGCTTATGAATTTCCTCTCCGACAGAAAAAAGGCGTATCTCTACCATAGCTTTCCCATAAAGAGAAAGACTCATTATTTCTGTCATATCGCTTCTTGCGCAAGTAATTTTCTCATCGCTTTTATATTTAATATCCTGCTGACCGTCGGCGTATTTATGGCGACAGGCGTAGCGAACGGTGAGGTTATTTCCGCGTTTTTCTCGTCTGTGGGAATAGCGTTCGTTTACTATATTCTCGCTTTGTCGCTTACCGTGCTTGCGCTTACGCTTACGGGACAGACGAGCGCCGTCTTTCTTGTATTGCTCGCGATTGCCTTCCTGCCTATAGGAATTTATTTCTCGGCTGTACAGCTCTTCGACTTCCACGAGTCATACGTCTATTTCGAGCATTTTTATAGCGCCGAGATAGTAACGAGGCTTTCAGCGCCCATAAGACTCTTTTATCTCTTATCCTATGAAGTGCCCTACACCTTCAAGGAAGCCATAGTCACTCTGATAGTATCCTGCCTCATTTTCGTAGGCGCTTATTACATCTATAAGCGCAGAAAAATAGAAAGCGCGGGAACACCCATAGTATCCTTTGCGCTCGGCGAGGTCTTGAAATATACGTTCCTCTTCGTCGGAACCTTCTTTCTCGGCTGGATGTTCTATTCCTTAGGAGATGAAAGCTATTTCTGGCTTATATTCGGATTCCTGTTCGGCGCGTTTCTCGTGTTCATCTTCTTTAATCTGTTCCTTTACCGAAGCCCGAGAAAAATGTTTTACGGCATAAAATGGCTCTGTCTGTTTATTGCGC
>JAZOCY010000093.1:0-3399 GCA_045596805.1 Eubacteriales bacterium
GGGCGCTATCGGTATGGGCGCGGGAAAGCTCGGACTCAAAGAAAAGCCCTCCGATATTGAGACGAAGCAGGCGGCGGCGGCTGTCGGCCAATGCGAGCTTATGTATACATACGATAAAATGTTTTCGGAATACAATCACACAATAGCGCAATTGCTCATTACTAACGACGACTTTTCGCACGAGGACAGGCATAAGAACTTTGAAAACACGCTTGGACGGCTGCTTGAATTCGGAGTTATCCCGATAATAAACGAAAATGACACTATTGCCACCGACGAAATAAAGGTGGGCGACAACGATACGCTTTCCGCATACGTCGCGAAGAGCGTGGGGGCAGACCTTCTTATCATCCTCTCCGACATCGACGGGCTTTACACAGCCGACCCCAGAAGCGACAAAAATGCCGCGCTTATCGAATACGTAGAGGCCCTCACCCCCGAAATCCTCGCTCTCGGCGGAGGCGCAGGCTCTCGTTTGGGCACGGGCGGTATGAAGACGAAGCTGGACGCTGCTCTTATATGTATGGACTGTGGCTGCGATATGATAATTATGAACGGAAAATATCCCGAAAAATTATATGATATAATTGAGGGAAAAAGCGTCGGTACTAAATTCAAGGCGGTAAAAAAATGATTTACGAAATGTTAAAGAAAGCAAAAAGGGCGGTTTCCGTCGCTACAAATCTGAGCGACTCGAAAAAAAACGCCGCGCTCTCGGAGATGGCTTCTGCTCTCCTTGAAGACGCAGAGGATATTTTACGCGCAAATAAGGAGGATTTGGACGCTGCCTCTGATATCAGCGAGGTGATGAAGGACCGACTTCGCCTTACAAACGAGAGAATCGCTTCAATGGCTGACGCCATTCGCGAGGTCTCGTCTCTTTTTGACCCAAACGGAAGAATTTTAGACAGGCGCGTACACAAAAACGGCTTGGAAATCTCGAAGGTCTCGGTTCCCTTTGGCGTTGTAGCGGTTATTTTTGAAAGCCGCCCGAACGTTGCCGCTGACACGGCGGCGCTCGCGCTAAAAAGCGGAAACGTCTGCGTTTTAAGATGCGGAAAGGAGAGCTATAATTCCTGCGCCGCTATCGTCGCCTCCCTCAAGCGTGGACTTCGCGCCTGCTCGCTTGACGAAAATCTTATAAATTTAGTTGAGGACAGAACGAGAGAAAGCGCAAAAATCCTTATGACCGCAAACGAATACGTCGACCTGCTCATTCCGAGAGGCGGCGCAGGCCTTATACGCGCGTGCGTTGAAAACGCGACTGTTCCCTGTATCGAAACGGGCACGGGAATTTGTCACGTTTACGTCGATGAGTCCGCGGATATTGAAAAGGCGCTGAATATTATAGAAAACGCAAAGACAAGCCGCCCCTCCGTGTGTAACGCAGAGGAGGTCTGCCTTGTAAATGAAAAAATAGCGAAGGCCTTTTTGCCCAAGCTGAAGGAGCGCTTGGTGGATAGAAGAAGCGCTGCGGGCTTGATTCCCGTCGAGCTGCGCCTGTGCGAAAAATCGCTTGAAATAATTGAGGGAACGCAAGCGACGGACGAGGATTTTTCAACTGAATTTCTGGATTATATTCTCGCGGTAAAGGTATTGCCCGACGTAGATGCCGCTATCGCTCACGTCGCGCTTCACTCCACTCACCACAGCGACGCTATCATAACCGAGTCTGAAGAAAACGCCGACAAATTTACGAAAAACGTTGACAGCGCGGCAGTTTACGTAAACGCTTCAACACGCTTTACCGACGGCGGCGAGTTAGGTCTCGGCGCGGAAATTGGAATTTCCACTCAAAAGCTTCACGCAAGAGGCCCTATGGGAATAAACGAGCTTAATACCTACAAATATATAATCAGGGGCTGCGGTCAGACTCGCTGACCTTGTCTTATGGTCTCGAGCCGATAGGCGTCGGCGACAAGATTTCTTGTCCTTTTCTGCGCTTCTCGTCTTGATTTGTCCACACTCTTTTAAAAAACTATATGATATGAGGAAAAAAATATGAAATATAAGGTTGGCTTCATCGGCTGCGGGAATATGGGCGGCGCGCTTTTAGGGGCGGTAATTAAAAACATCGGCGCAGAAAACTGCTGCGTCTCCGAAAAGGCAAGAGAGAAAGCTTCTCCCTTTACGGACTTGGGTGTTTCTTTGCTTTCCTTGCCCGAGCTTTGCTTACAATCCGAATGTATTTTTCTCGCGGTAAAGCCGCAGGTAATGGGCGAGCTTCTCTCGGAAATCGCAGAAATACTCCCCCCCGAAAGCGACACGCTTTTTGTTACTATGGCGGCAGGTCTTGAAATTGCGACGATAGAAAAGCATCTCAAAAGACGCGCCCCCATTATCAGAATTATGCCTAATCTTCCCTGCGCTCTCGGCGTCGGCGTGCTTCTCTATTGCTGTAACGATTTAGTTCGCGAAAGTGAAAGGACGGCTTTTCTCAAAGAGCTTGACGGTGTCGGTCTTATAGACGAAATCGAAGAGGATAAAATTGACGCGGCGAGCGTCGTTTCGGGCTGCGGTCCCGCATTTGTATATCTTTTTGCAGAAGCTCTTGCAAACGGCGCATGTGAATGCGGTCTTGAAAAGGACAAGGCGGTTCTTTATGCCGTAAACACTCTTATCGGCGCGGCGACTGTTATAAAAAACTCCTCCGACTCTATTGAAAATCTTGTAAACGCCGTTTGCAGTCCCAAGGGCTCTACCATCGAAGGAGTTGACACGTTAAAAAGCCAAGCCTTTGAAGAGACCGTTAAAAACGCGCTTCACGCATCCTTCGAGCGCACAAAGGAATTAAAGAAAATCAGCGGATAAATGTAAATGTTTGTTTACTTTTTGTCCTAAAAACCGTCTCGTTTTGTCCGAAATGGGCTTAGCGAGGCGGTTTTTCTTTGTCTGCGACATACAAAAAGCTTTTTGTTTTGTGCAAAACCGTCCTTGAAAGAACCTTGATTAAGTGTCTGCGAGCCTCCCTTTTTCTTCTTATATTTTTTTTGCTTTTTCTGTATATTTTTTCTAAAAATGCCGAATAATACTTCAAATGCTTTTTCAGGCAAAAGCAACTACATAAATTATTTGAATACAAAAGCGAGGGGTATATATGGTAAAGGGCTGCGAAAGACGGCTCGTCATCTACAAGAGCAAAAACAGTAAATATTTTTCTGAGGTTCATTTTATTATGAAGGATGAGCCTGACGGCAAAAGGGCGCATCGAAGGGATATAATAGCCGAAGCGAACAAAATAGTAAGCGAAAGCACGTCGCCGTGCGAAAAGACGAAAAAAAGAAAGCGCGAAAAGCGCGCGAAGCTTCTGTTTTTCCTTTTGGGGATTGCCTTTTCCTCTCCTTTTTTCTTTCTTTTGGCGCATTTTAATATCATTTGAACTCTTTTTTCATAAATTTT
>JAZOCY010000094.1:0-7634 GCA_045596805.1 Eubacteriales bacterium
AGTCGATGCCGTCGAAGCTCTCGCAGCCGAAAGCAAGCTGAGCATGTATGAAATAATGCGCGAAAGCACCAATATTCCGCTGCTCGCCAAGTCAAGCTCGAAGCTTACCGATTTCACCGATATGATGGACAGCATAAGAAACGACGGCGGAAGACCGTCTGAGATGATAAAGGAAATATTTGAAAAAACGGGATATCACGACATGCTCATCTCGGAGGGAGATGCCTCTCGGACGAGAATAGATAATATAGAAGAGCTCATAACTGCCGCGCTTGAATATGAGCAGAGAGCCGAAGAGCCTACGCTGGGCGGCTTCCTTGAGGACGTTGCCTTAGTTTCCGACGTGGATAAGTATGACGAAAACGCTGACGCCGTAGTTCTTATGACCGTACACAGCGCGAAGGGGCTTGAATTCCCCGTAGTATTCCTTGTGGGAATGGAGGACGGAATATTCCCCTCCTCGCAGAACATTTACAGCGACGAGGAAATGAGCGAGGAGAGACGTCTCGCTTACGTGGCTATAACTCGCGCAAAGCAGAAAATATTTGTCACGCACACGCACGAGAGATTGCTCTACGGACGCACGGCGTATAATAAGCTGTCAAGATTTATCCGAGAGGAAATTCCCGAGCATTTGATCGAGAAGTCCTCGTCGGCCTTCGACTTCAGACCTGAAAGGTCATTTGTAAGACCTAAGAAGCCAAAGCCCACCGTTTCCGACGAATTTATGCGTCGCGCCGACGTCGCCACTCATATGGAAAACGCTTCGCGCCCTTCGGCGCAAAGCACTCCCCTTGCACACAAAACCGCATCCGATTTCGGTATTACTAAATTTGAATCGGGACGACGTGTCGTTCATTCATTCTTTGGAATGGGGACCGTTATTTCGGCAAGGGAAATGGGCGGTGACATTCTCTACGAGGTAGAGTTTGACAGTGGCGTTACGAAAAAGCTTATGGCGACCTTTGCCAAGCTTCAAGGCGTCGAATAATGCCCTAAAAATCCGATTCTGTTCAAGCGAGTCGGATTTTTTCAAACTATAGTTTACAAAAGTATCTTGTTTTTCCTTTTGTTTGGTCTCATATACGATATGCCAAAACAAATTTGTAAGCTTTTGTTTGTTATTATATCCGAATTATATATACAGCGAGGAAATGAATATGTTACCGTCCGAATTTGAAGAAAGAATGAAAAAAATTCTCGGAGACGAATACCCTCTTTTAAAAAACGAGCTTGAAAATAACGAGGCAGAGCGCGCCTTTCGTGTAAATTCACTGAAGAAATCTCCCGATGAATTCAAAAAAATCAATCCCTTTTCCTCATCTCCCATCAGCTTCATAGAAAGCGGCTACTACTTCAAGGAGGACAAGATAGGAAATCATCCGTATCATCATTCGGGCATGATATACGTTCAGGACCCGTCGGCTATGATTACGGTAAACGCTCTTGATATAAAGGACGGCTGGCGTATTCTCGACATGTGCTCTGCGCCAGGTGGAAAATCAACTCAATTGGCTGAAAAGGCAGGAGAAAACGGAATACTTTTTTCTAATGAATACGTCCCTTCAAGGTGTAAGCTGATGGTTGGAAATTTCGAGAGGCTGGGAATAAAGAACGCAATTGCATTGAATACCGACGCAAAAACGCTCGCCGAGTACTTTCCCTCCTGCTTTGACCTGGTACTCGCCGACGTTCCCTGCTCGGGCGAAGGAATGTTCCGAAAGAATGACCGAGCGCTTGAAATGTGGTCGCAGCAAAACGTCACGATGTGTGCGAAAAGACAAAAGGAAATCTTGAATTATGGCGCAAAAACGGTAAAAGGCGGAGGATATCTCTTATATTCGACCTGTACGTTCTCGCTCGAGGAAAACGAGATGCAGCTCGATGAGTTTTTATCCGAGCATCCCGAATTTTCACTCGTTCCCGTAAAAGAAGCAGTAGAAAAAAACACGTCGGACGGATACGTCTTTGAGGGCGCGCGCTCAAACGAGCTCAAGCTTTGCCGAAGATTTTACCCTCATATATCAAAGGGCGAGGGGCAGTTTTTTGCGCTTTTGAAAAAGAATTACGGAGACTCGGAAGGCTTCATTCTGAAGGACCATTCTCAAGCGCTAAGCCGAGCCGAAGAAAAAGAAGTATATCCATTTATGGAAAAAAATCTATCGGAATATAAGGATTTATATATAAGAAAATACAATAATAACATTGTAGCTCTTCCGAAAAACGCGCCTCTGCCGCCAAAAAGCGTTTTTTGCGCGGGCGTGCTGTTAGGGTGCATAAATAAGAATATTTTTACGCCTCATCATCATTTCTTCTCTGCCCTTGGTCATAGATTTATACGCAAAATAAATCTGTCTCTTGATGACAAGCGACTGTACGACTATCTTCACGGAGACGTTATTCCCTGTCCCAACGTGGAAAACGGATATGCCTGCATCCTCGTTGACGGCGCGAGTCTCGGCGGAGTAAAAATCGTTGACGGTATGGCGAAAAACCATTACCCAAAAGGACTCAGGCTGAATTAAATATAATCAGAAAGCACGAACGGAAAAAAGATGAAAAATTTTAAGAACCTGACTAAAAACGACATTCCCACAATAGAGCCATATTTTAGAAAGGCAAGCTCGTTATCCTGCGATTGCAGTATAGGGGGATGCTTTATATGGCGCGATTACTTCAAGACACAGTACGCAATAATTGACGAAACACTGGTCTTCTGCATAGTATTGGAGGGCAAAACGCGCTACACCTATCCGATAGGAAAAAACATAGACGCCGCATTCTCGCTTATAGAGGAGCATTCGACTGCGAACAACACGGATTTAGAGTTCTTTGTTTTTTCACAGGACGACCTTTTATCGCTTAAAAAAAGGTATCCCTCATACGAAGCTGAAAGCAAGCGCGAATACTACGATTACGTTTACGACTATAAATCAATGTGCGATTTCAGAGGAAAAAAATTCAGCGGTCAGCGCAACCACATAAACAAGTTCAAGCGCCTTTATGAAAACTATTCCTTCGAAGAAATAAACGAGGGAAATAAAAAAGAGGTCGCAGACTTTTTTGTGCGCTTTACAGCCAAAAGCGACAAGAAGAGCCCCGCATTAGAGGCTGAAGGTGTAAAGATATTCGAGCTTCTTGAAGATATGAATGAATACCGTCAATTCGGCGGAATTCTGAGAGTAGACGGGGGCATTGTGGGCTTTTCCGTCGCCGAAAAAATAAAGGAGACGATGTTCGTCCACGTAGAAAAGGCGGATATAAGCTACGACGGAGTTTATCAGATGCTTGTCTCGCTCTTCGCCTCGCATTTTGCAGATGAAAGCGTAATCTATATAAACCGTGAGGACGATACGGGAGATGAGGGACTCAGAAGGTCAAAATTGTCTTACCACCCGTTATTTTTAATTGAAAAGTATATTTTCTCGGTGAAAAAGTGATAAAATCAGATAAAAAGCAAAAAACTATGGCGCAATTTTAATTTATTCTCCGACTTCTATTGACAAAAGACGAAAAATATGGTATATTTCCTACTTGTAGGAATTTCATACAAACGGAGGTGTATAATGCCACAGGGAAAGCACTTACTCGGCATGCCTAAGGGGAAGCATTTGTTCGGCACCGCAAAGGTGGGAGAAAAGGGGCAGATAGTTATTCCGAAGGAGGCGAGGACTCTCTTTAACATAAAGCAGGGGGATACGCTTCTTATTTTAGGAGACGACGAGAACGGAATTTTTATCACGAAGCCCGACGTTATGAACAAGGTGGCTATTGAAATTTTTGAAAAAATAGAGGACAAAGAAAAATAAGATGGAAACGAAAAACATGTACGCTTCTCTCGGAATTTCAAATGAGGTTTTTGAATTCGGAGAAAAAATATTAAATAAGCTCAAGGACAGGTTTGAGAAAATAGACAGCGTCTCGGAATATAATCAATGCAAGGTTATATCCGCTATGCAGGAGAATCACGTAAATTCCACGCATTTCGCCGCTACTACGGGCTACGGCTATAATGACGCGGGAAGAGACAATCTCGAAAAGGTATACGCCGCCTGCTTTCATACCGAAGCGGCGCTTGTACGCCCTCAGATAACCTGCGGAACTCACGCGCTGACAGTAGCGCTTTCGGCTAATCTTCTGCCGGGAGACGAGCTTCTGTCTCCTGTCGGACGCCCTTACGATACTTTAGAGGAGGTTATCGGCATAAGAAAGTCGGTATGCTCTCTCGCCGAGTACGGCGTTACCTACAGACAGGCAGAGCTTAAAGAGGACGGAAGCTTTGACTATGACGCTATAAAGTCAGCCATTAACGAGAAAACAAAGATGGTCACTATTCAGCGTTCAAAGGGATATCAGATGCGTCCCACCTTCTCGGTTGCGCAGATAGGCGAGCTTATAGCCTTTGTAAAGAGCGTAAAGCCCGACGTTATCTGTATGGTGGATAACTGCTACGGTGAATTTGTCGAGACTGTCGAGCCCTCCGACGTAGGCGCTGACCTGACCGTCGGCTCGCTCATCAAGAATCCCGGCGGAGGTCTTGCCCCCATCGGCGGTTATATTTGCGGAAAGGAAGAGCTTGTCGCGCGTTGCGCGTACAGATTGAGCGCCCCAGGACTCGGTCAGGAGGTAGGCGCTAATCTCGGCATTATGACTTCATTTTATCAGGGCTTCTTCCTTGCGCCTACAGTAGTTGCTTCCGCTTTGAAGGGCGCTATTTTCGCTGCTAATATATACGAGACGTTAGGTCTTAATGTTATCCCGAACGGAAGCGAGTCAAGACACGATATAATTCAGGCAGTCGAGCTTGGAAGCGCTGAAAGAATGATAGCATTCTGCGAGGGCATACAGGCCGCCGCGCCTGTTGACAGCTACGTAACGCCTGTGCCGTGGGCTATGCCCGGCTACGACTCCGAGGTCATTATGGCGGCTGGCGCGTTTATACAGGGCTCGTCAATCGAGCTGTCTGCCGACGGTCCTATAAGAGAGCCTTACGCTATCTATTTCCAAGGCGGTCTTACCTGGTATCACGCGAAGCTTGGAATTCTGATGTCGCTTCAGAAAATGGTAGAAAAAAATCTTATAGAGCTTAAATAAAATCAATTTTAAAACAATCTTAAAATACAGAGGTAATTATCATGTGGTTTATTTTTTCACTCATCGCGCTTCTCTGTTGGAGTGGCTCCGACTTGTTTTCTAAGATAGGTACGGCGCAAAAGGACAAAAACAGTCATTGGAAGGTAGTTTTTGCCGTCGGCTTTATAATGGGTATTCACTTTCTTATAACTCTTATAGGCGGCGCTTTTATAGAAGACCCCGAGACTGTGCCGAAGTTTGTCGCAAGTCTCTTCTACACCGACTTTACTATCCGTGATTTCTTTGTCTACCTGCCCGTTGCCGCCATCTACATCGCGGCTATGGTGTTCGGATATATCGGTCTTCGTTACATAGAGCTTTCCATATCCTCGCCCATATGCAACTGCTCGGGCTCGCTTGCATTCCTTTTGTGCGCTCTCATATGGCCTGACGACGCTATAAAGAATCCTCTCGCCATTATCGGTGTTATCGCAGTCTCGCTCGGTATTATCTCGCTCGGCTTCGTAGAAAGCCACGAGGACGAAGAGCTTCGCGCCAAGCGTCAGGAAATTTCGAACAAAAAGTATTCCAAAAGCATTCTTGCGCTCTTACTCCCCGTTATATACCTTGTAGTCGATGCGCTCGGCACCGTTGCCGACGAATATCTCTTCTCGATAGAGGACGAATTCGGTAACGGCATTATAACGGATTACGCGTCAAACTCTGCGTTTGAGCTTACGTTTTTCCTGCTCGCCGTCGTTGCGTTCATCATTTTAGCTGTAAAGCGGGATTTGCCCTCGCTCTTTAAAAATCGCGCGATATTCGCGGGCGGCGCTTGCGAGACCTTAGGTCAGGTGTTCTATATGGCGGTAATGTTCGCAGACTATACTATCGGTATGGTTATCATTTCAGCATATTGCGTTCTTTCGGTTTTGTGGAGCGCCATATTCCTGCGCGAAAGACTTTCAATCAAGCACTACCTCTCGGTAGGCATCACCATTTTGGGAATTATACTTATCGGTATTGTAACAGGCGGATAAGACAACTTAAGTTTACAATTGTGAGAAGGGAGTTATTATGAAAAAGGTCGTTACTGTACAGGACGTCTCCTGTGTCGGAAAATGCTCTTGCACTGCGGCGCTTCCCATTCTGTCCGCTTGCGGCATTGAGACGGCGCTGCTTCCTACGGCTTTGCTTTCAGCGCACACCGACGGCTTCGGAGAAAACACGTTTCTCGATTTAAGTGAAGAAATGAAAAGGATAGCAGAGCATTGGAAAAGCATCGGCTTATCGTTTGACTGCATCTATTCGGGCTATCTCGGAAGTTGTGAGCAGACGAGCTTTCTTTCTCATTTTATAGACGATTTCAAAACGGAAAAGGCTCTGACGGTAATAGACCCTGTTATGGGAGACGGCGGAAAGCTTTACAAGTATTTTGAAAATCAATTTATTTCGGATATGAAAGCTCTGTGCCGAAAGGCTGACATAATCACTCCTAACGTAACCGAAGCGTGTATGCTCGCTGATATTCCCTTCTGCGAAAGCTTCAGCGAAGGTCATATAAGAGATATCTTCTCCGCTTTATACGAATTAGGCGCGAAAAATATTGTTATTACGGGCATAAAATTCGATTGCGATACGATAGGGTACGCATATACCGATGAAAACGGAAAAATAGGCACGATAGAGGAAAAATTTCACCCGAACGTAAGATTCGCGGGTACGGGCGACGTATTCGCCTCCGCGCTGACGGGAATGGCTATGCGCGGAAACAGCTTTTCGCAGAGTGTCCGTTTGGCCGCCGATTTCACAGAGAAATGTATAGACTTAACGGACGATAAAACGAAGTCCTTCTATTACGGATTAGACTTTGAGCGCTGTCTTGAACTCCTTACGTCAAACGTTTCAAAATAATAAAAAAACAATGCTTATATTGACCTCTTAATGCAAAGGCTCAATATAAGCATTTTTTGTTAATTTACAACTAAAGAATGATACTTTATTCCGCTTTGTATGCTCTCGCCGAGCAGCTCGCTTACGGTTACGAAGCGATATCCCTCTCTGTAGAGAAGCTCAATAATAACCGAAAATGCCTGATAGGAATTATCATATATTTCGTGCATCAGGATTATGTCTCCGTTCTTCACCTGCGAGACGACGTTTTCGACTATTATATCTATATTCTCTGCGGCTATATCGTCGCTTGACCTGTCCTTATATACCCAGTCGCGAGAATCTACGCTCCACAAAATAATAGGATATTTTGACGCCTGCACACGCTCTGCCGTCATAGCGCCCTGCGGTGGACGCATAAGATGCGGCTCTACGCCAACGAAGGAAAATATAGTGTTCCTCGTATATCTGATTTCCTTGCCGTAGGTTTCTTCATCACAGGAGTTGAAAATATGCTTATGCGTAAACGCGTGGATTCCTATCTCGTTTCCTTTTTCAACCGCGTATTTAAGCGACTCGGCTGTCTTGTCGTCGATTCGGTCTCCGATGACGAAAAACGTTCCTCTGCCGTCATATTCCGCGAGCTTATCCACAAACTTTCTTGTAAG
>JAZOCY010000095.1:0-9740 GCA_045596805.1 Eubacteriales bacterium
CGTAACCTCGTTTAAGCACGTAAGCCCTACCTCTGCGGCTGTAGGAATTCCGCTTCCCGAAAAGCTTAAGCGCGCTTGCTTTGTCGACGACATTCCCGAGCTGGATAATTCGCCCTTCGCTTGTGCCTACGCAAGAGCGAGAGGCACAGACAGAATGTGCTCGTTTGGCGACTGGGTAGCTCTTTCCGACGTATGTGACGTAACGACGGCTCTTCTCATAAAAAGAGAGGTTTCCGACGGCGTTATTGCCCCCGGATACGAGCCTGAAGCTCTTGAAATTTTAAAGACAAAAAGAAAGGGCTCATACAACATAGTTGAAATCGATCCCGATTATATTCCCGAGCCTATCGAGCGTAAGCAGGTATTTGGAATTACATTTGAGCAGCACAGAAATGAATTTGAAATAAACGAAGCTCTGCTTCAGAATATAGTTACAAAAAACAAGGATTTGCCTGAAGAAGCAAAGAGAGATCTTATTATTTCTCTTATTACTCTTAAATACACGCAGTCTAATTCCGTATGCTTTGCCTATGACGGACAGGCTATAGGCGTCGGCGCGGGACAGCAGTCGAGAATTCACTGTACACGTCTTGCGGGCGGAAAGGCTGACACCTGGTTCTTGCGTCAGCACGAGAAGGTTTTAAATCTTCCTTTCCTGCCTACTATCGCGAGACCCGACAGAGATAACGTAATAGACGGATATATCAATAAAAATGAAGAGGACGTTTGCGCCGACGGAATATGGCAGAAATACTTTAGTTCCCGCCCCGAGCCTCTGACGCGAGAAGAGGCAGAGGAATATTTAAGCAAGATCACAGGAGTTTCGGTTGGATCTGATGCATTTTTCCCGTTCAGCGACAATATTGAAAGAGCATATAAAAGCGGAGTAAAATATATAGCAGAGCCCGGCGGCTCTATCCGTGACGATCTTGTAATTGAAAGTTGCGATAAATACGGCATCGCTATGGCATTTACAGGAATGAGACTTTTCCATCATTAATATAAGGGGATAGCTTGATGAAAATATTAGTAGTAGGCGGCGGCGGCAGAGAACACGCCATAATAAAAAAATTAAAAGAAAATAAAGAAGTGACCGAAATATTTGCTTTGCCCGGTAACGGCGGTATAGCTATGGACGCTACCTGTGTTCCTATCGGCGCAAAGGAAATAGATAAAATAGTTGACTTCGCTAAAGAAAATAAAATTGATTATGCCGTAGTCGCTCCCGACGATCCGTTAGTTCTTGGCGCAGTCGATGCCTTGGAAGCGATAGGCGTTCCTTGCTTCGGCCCGAGAGCTAATGCCGCTATTATAGAGGGAAGTAAGGTTTTTTCTAAAAATCTTATGAAGAAGTACGGCATTCCCACCGCCGCATACGAGGTTTTTGATAACGCAAACGATGCTTTGAGCTACTTAGAGACAGCGCCTATCCCTACCGTAATAAAAGCGGACGGACTTGCGCTCGGTAAGGGCGTTATAATCGCTATGACAAGAGAAGAAGCAAAAGCCGCCATTCATTCCATAATGGAGGACAAAATCTTCGGCAGAAGTGGAAACAACGTTGTAATAGAAGAATTTTTAGAGGGCCCTGAGGTTTCCGTTCTTTCCTTTACAGACGGAAAAACCGTAGTACCTATGGTATCCTCTATGGACCACAAGCGCGCAAAGGACGGCGACAACGGATTAAATACGGGCGGTATGGGAACAATAGCCCCCAACCCCTATTATACGAAAAGCATAGCCGACGTTTGTATGGAAAAGATTTTTATTCCTACAGTAAGAGCTATGGAAAAAGAGGGAAGAACCTTCAAGGGCTGTCTCTATTTCGGACTCATGCTTACAAAGGACGGACCTAAGGTCATTGAGTATAACTGCCGCTTTGGAGATCCCGAAACGCAGGTCGTTTTGCCCTTGCTTGAAAGTGATTTGCTTACAGTAATGAAGGCGACGACAGATGGAACTCTTACAAGCGATATGGTGAAATTTTCCGACAAAAGCGCCTGCTGTGTTGTAATGGCTTCAAAGGGATACCCCGAAAAATATGAAACAGGCTATGAAATTACGCTTCCCGACGCTCAGGACGGCGACGTTTACGTGGCGGGCGCAAAGCTTGAAAATGGAAAGCTGCTGACCTCAGGTGGCAGAGTTCTTGGCGCGGTTGCCGTTGCAGAAACACTTTCGGGCGCAATAGATAAGGCATACTCGCTTACCGAAAAAATTAAATTTGACAATTCATATCTAAGAAAAGATATCGGCAAAAGAGCGCTTGCCGCAAAGGAGGACTAATGGTTTATCGCATATACGTAGAAAAAAAGAACGGCTTTGAGAACGAGGCGAGGTCTCTCTATTCGGATATAACCTCTCTTATAGGAATAAAGACCTTACAAAGAGTCCGTGTTCTGAACAGATATGACGTCGAGAATATTGAAAAGGACTTGTTCGATTATGCGAAAAGCACCGTCTTTTCCGAGCCTCAACTCGACATTGTTACAGAAACACTTTCAAATGACGGCGCATACGTGTTCGCCGTTGAGTTTCTTCCCGGACAGTTTGACCAGAGAGCCGACTCTGCAGCGCAGTGTATTCAGATAATTTCGAAAAAAGAACGCCCGACAGTTGCTACTGCAAAGGTTTATATGCTTTACGGCGACTTGACGGAGTCGGAAATTGCCGAAATCAAGAAATACGTTATAAACCCGGTAGAAGCAAGAGAAGCGTCTCTTGAGGAAAAGGACACTTTAAAGGTAAATTATGAAATTCCGACAGAGGTAAAAACGCTTGAAGGCTTTACTTCTCTTACAAGAGGTCAGCTCGAGGGCTTTATATCCGAATACGGTCTCGCTATGGATATAGACGATATTTCTTTCTGTCAGGAGTATTTCAAAAACGAAAAGCGTGACCCCACAATAACCGAGATCCGTATGATTGACTCGTATTGGTCCGACCACTGCCGTCACACCACGTTTTTGACTACTATAGATAATGTTAGTTTTGAAGATGAGCTTCTTCAAAGCTCTTATAACGATTATATAGAAACAAGAAAGAAGCTCGGACGCACGAAGCCTGTAAATCTTATGGATATAGGCACACTTGCCGCAAAATATCTTAAGAGCATAGGCAAGCTCGACAAGCTTGATGAGTCTGAGGAAATAAATGCTTGTACTGTAAAAATTGAAGTTGAGGCTGACGGTAAAAAAGAGCCGTGGCTCTTGCTCTTCAAAAACGAGACGCATAACCACCCCACTGAAATCGAGCCCTTTGGCGGCGCCGCTACCTGTATAGGAGGCGCTATCCGAGATCCTCTTTCGGGACGCTCATACGTTTACGCGGCTATGCGTGTTACGGGCGCTTCAGATCCCACCAAGCCCGTTTCAGAGACCTTAAAGGGCAAGCTGCCCCAAAGAAAAATAGTAACAACTGCCGCCGCAGGTTATTCTTCCTACGGTAACCAGATAGGACTCGCTACAGGTATGGTAGACGAGCTTTATCATGACGGCTATGCGGCAAAGCGTATGGAGATAGGCGCGGTAATCGCGGCAGCTCCTGCCGAGAACGTTCGCAGAGAATGTCCACAGGACGGCGATGTAGTTATACTTCTCGGTGGCAGAACGGGCAGAGACGGTATAGGAGGCGCGACAGGCTCATCAAAGGCGCACGACTCACATTCGGTTGAAAGCTGTGGCGCAGAGGTGCAGAAGGGTAACGCGCCTGAGGAAAGAAAACTGCAAAGACTTTTCCGCAATCCCGAAGCATCTAAGATGATAAAGAGATGTAACGACTTCGGCGCAGGCGGTGTATCCGTTGCGATAGGCGAGCTTGCTGACGGACTCGACATAGACTTGAACAAGGTTCCCAAAAAATATGACGGTCTTGACGGTACCGAGCTTGCTATAAGCGAGTCTCAGGAGAGAATGGCTGTAGTTATAGAAAAGGAAAATATAGAACGCTTTATGGCGCTCGCCGATAGTGAAAACCTTGAAGCTACAGTGGTTGCCCGTGTTACAGAGGAGCCGAGGCTTCGCGTTCATTGGAACGGAAAAACAATTATAGACATTTCCCGTGAATTTCTTAATTCAAACGGAGCCGAGAAGCATATCGAAATTACCCCCGCAAAGCCCGAGCCCTTCAAAAAAGAAGAGGTCGAGAGCTTTGCTCTGGGATTTAAAGACCTCGTGTCCGACCTTAACGTATGCTCAAAGCAGGGGCTTAGCGAGAGATTTGACTCTACAATAGGCGCGGGAACGGTTCTTATGCCTTTTGGCGGTAAGTATCAGAAAACGCCTATTCAGGCTATGGTTCACAAAATTTCAGTTGAGAAGAAGCACACCGACGACTGCTCATATATGGCTTGGGGATATAATCCCTATATTGCCGAAAAGAGCCCCTATCACAGCGCATATCTGGCAGTAGTTGAAAGCGTTGCCAAATTGATTGCTACAGGCGCTTCCTTTGAAGACGTTTATCTCACCTTCCAGGAGTATTTTGAAAAGCCCACAAAGGACGGAAAGCGTTGGGGCAAGCCTCTCGCTGCTTTGCTTGGAGCATTCCGCGCTCAAGTCGAATTGGGAATTGCCGCAATAGGCGGTAAGGACTCGATGAGCGGCAGCTTTGAAAAACTCGACGTCCCCCCGACGCTTGTTTCGTTTGCTGTTACGACAGGTAAAACCTCTGAGGTTATTACAAACGACGCAAAGAAAGCGGGACGTAAAATAATTCTAATCAAGCCCCAATACGGCGAGGACGGTCTTCCTGTAGCAGAATCTCTTATAGAAACCTTTAATAAGGTTACGTCGCTTATGAGAGAAGGCAAGGTGTATTCCGCTTATACACCTACATACGGAGGTATTGTCGAAGCAGTATATAAGATGTGTATCGGTAACGGACTTGGCTTCAAGTTTGACTCTGACGCAATTTCGCTTTCGGATATTTTTGAATATAATTACGGTGCGTTCCTGCTTGAAGTTGACGAAAGCGCTTCGGGACAGACAATAGGCTATATAACCGACGACGGAAGTTTCAGCTTCGGCGCTGAGTCGGTCTCTGCGAAAGAGCTTGAGCGCCTGTATGAAGAAAAACTGGAAAGCGTATTCCCGACACTTAAATTTGACGAGAAGAAGACGCTTGAAAAAATCTCGTATAAGACTGAAAAACAGTTCTGCTCAAATATAAAGGTGGCAAAACCTAAGGTTCTTATCCCTGTATTCCCCGGAACAAACTGCGAATACGATTCGGCAAAGGCGGTAAGAGACGCAGGCGCAGACGCAGAAATTTTTGTAATTAACAACCTCACGTCCGACGGAATTGCGAAGAGCGTTGAGAGCTTCGCTAAATCTGTGAAGGACTCTCAGGTAATCTTTATCCCCGGAGGATTTTCGGGCGGTGACGAGCCTGACGGATCCGGTAAATTCATTACGGCATTCTTCAGAAACGCTGAAGTAAAAGACGCGGTAAGTGAGCTGCTTTCAAAGCGCGACGGACTTATGTGCGGTATATGTAACGGCTTCCAGGCATTAATAAAGCTCGGACTTGTTCCTTACGGAAAAATCATTGATACGGACGAGCATTGTCCCACCCTCACGTTTAATACAATTGCAAGACACCAGTCGCGCATTGTACGTACCCGAGTTGCTTCCAATAATTCCCCTTGGCTTAAGAATTGTGAGGTAGGAGACGTTTATTCGGTTGCTATCTCTCACGGCGAGGGACGCTTTGTGGCAGAGGATGACGTTATTCGAAGCCTGGTTTCCAACGGACAGATAGCTACTCAGTACGTAGACCTTGACGGAAACGTTACAAATGACGTTGAATATAATCCGAATAATTCAATGTCTGCGATAGAAGGTATTTTGTCCCCTGACGGACGTGTTATCGGTAAGATGGGACATTCTGAACGTATAGGTCGCGGACTTTATAAAAACGTGCCCGGCGAGTTTGATATGAAGCTGTTCGTATCTGCTGTTGAATATTTTAAATAAGGAGAAAATAAATGGCATACTTATCGGATATTGAAATTGCGCAAAGCTGTAAAATGAAACCGATTTCCGAAATAGCGAAGACTGCTCACGTAGATGAAAATTATCTTGAAGCTTACGGAAAGTATAAGGCGAAAATCGACCTTTCGCTTCTTTCCGACGAAACACGTAAAGAAGGAAAGCTTGTCCTTGTTACAGCCATTACTCCTACTCCTGCGGGAGAAGGAAAAACCACAACAACTATAGGTCTTGCCGATGGCTTAAAGCGTATCGGCAAGGATGTAACCGTCGCATTAAGAGAGCCCTCTCTCGGTCCCGTTTTCGGTGTTAAGGGAGGCGCTGCAGGCGGAGGATACGCTCAGGTCGTGCCTATGGAGGATATCAACCTTCATTTTACAGGCGACTTTCACGCAATAGGCGCGGCGAACAATCTGCTCGCGGCAATGCTTGACAACCATATCCAGCAGGGTAATGCGCTCGGAATAGACCCCCGTAAAATTACTTGGAAGCGTTGCGTCGATATGAATGACAGACAGCTTCGTTTTGTGGTTGACGGTCTTGGAGGTAAGATCAACGGCACGCCCCGAGAGGACGGCTTCGATATTACTGTTGCTTCCGAAATTATGGCGGTTCTGTGTCTTTCTTCATCGCTGTCCGACTTAAAAGCGAGACTTTCCCGTATAATTGTGGGCTATACCTACGATGATAAGCCTGTTACCGCAGGCGAATTAAAGGCGGCAGGCGCAATGACTGCGCTTTTGAAGGATGCCATTAAACCTAATCTCGTACAGACACTCGAAGGCACGCCCGCATTCGTTCACGGCGGTCCGTTTGCGAATATTGCTCACGGCTGTAACTCTGTAATTGCGACAAAAATGGCGCTTAAAATGGGCGACTACGCTATAACCGAGGCAGGCTTCGGCGCTGACCTGGGAGCGGAGAAATTCCTTGATATAAAATGCCGTATGGCAGGTCTTACCCCCGACGCTGTCGTTGTGGTGGCGACTGTAAGAGCGCTCAAAATGCACGGTGGTCTTGCTAAAAACGAGCTTGGCGATGAAAATCTCGAAAAGCTCGAAAAGGGAATTCCCAACCTGCTTCGCCACGTTTCCAATATCAAAAACGTATATAAGCTTCCTTGTGTCGTTGCGGTAAACCGCTTCCCGACGGATACCGATGCCGAAATCAGCTTCATCATTGAAAAATGCAAGGAGCTTGGCGTCAACGTTGTGCTTTCTACCGTCTGGGCAGAAGGCGGAAGGGGAGGCGAGGCGCTCGCCCGTGAGATCGTCAGACTTTGCGAGGAGGAAAAGGGAGATTTCACCTTTGCATATAGCTCCGATTTGAGCTTGGAAGAAAAAATCAATGCGTTAGTCACCAAAATTTACGGTGGAAAAGACGTAAATATTCTGCCGTCTGCTAAAAAGCAGATAGAAAAGCTTACTGAAATGGGATTTGGAAACTGTCCCATATGTGTTGCAAAAACACAGTACAGCTTCTCGGATGACCAGACAAAATTAGGCGCGCCCGAAGGCTTTACCGTAACGGTTAAAAACGTAAAGGTATCGGCAGGCGCAGGCTTCGTTGTCGTTTTGACAGGTGACATTATGACTATGCCCGGACTTCCCAAGGCTCCTGCGGCAGAGCGCATAGATGTAGATGAAAACGGAAAAATTTCAGGATTATTTTAATATTTACGGAGGCATATACAATGGCTACTTTTATTAACGAACCCTCTCATACCTTTAACGAATATTTGCTTATTCCGGGATATTCTTCGGCAGAATGTATTCCCGCGAACGTAAGCTTAAAAACTCCCCTTGTAAAATTCAAGAAGGGCGAAAAGCCCGCTATTATGATGAATATTCCTATGGTCTCGGCAATAATGCAGGCTGTTTCAGGTGAAAAGCTTGCCGTCGCTTTGGCTACCGAGGGCGGAGTATCCTTCATTTACGGCTCTCAGTCTATCGAGGACGAAGCCGCTATGGTTGCCCGCGCGAAGAGCTATAAGGCAGGCTTTGTAAAGAGCGACTCAAACGTTTCGCCCGACGCTACAATAGCAGACGTAGTAGCATTAAAGGAAAAAACAGGACACTCTACAGTTGCCGTTACAGAGGACGGAACCGCTGACGGCAAGCTCGTAGGTATCGTTACAGGCAGAGATTACCGTGTAAGCCGTATGGACTTGTCTACTAAGGTTTCTGAAATTATGACCCCTTTTGATAAGCTCATCTGCGCAAAAGAGGGAACAAGCCTCAAAGAAGCAAACGATATTATTTGGGACAACAAATTAAACTCCTTGCCTATTATAGATAATGATGGCAAGCTCTGCTATTTTGTTTTCAGAAAGGACTATGACACCCATAAGCAAAACCCGAATGAGCTTCTTGACGCCAATAAGCGTTACGTAGTCGGCGCAGGTATAAATACAAGAGACTATGCAGAGCGCGTTCCGGCTTTGATTGAAGCGGGCGCAGACGTTCTCTGTATAGATTCCTCAGAGGGCTTTTCCGAGTGGCAAAAGCTCACGCTTGCGTGGATAAGAGAAAAATACGGCGACAGCGTAAAGGTAGGCGCGGGAAACGTAGTTGACGCTTCGGGCTTCCGTTTCTTAGCAGAAAGTGGCGCTGACTTTATCAAGGTTGGTATCGGCGGCGGCTCTATCTGTATCACCCGTGAGACAAAGGGTATAGGCAGAGGACAGGCTACGGCTCTTATCGAGGTCTGTCACGCGCGAGACGAGTATTATAAGGAAACAGGAATTTATATTCCCGTATGCTCGGACGGCGGTATAGTTTATGACCATCACATCACCTTGTCTCTTGCTATGGGCGCAGATTTCGTTATGCTTGGCCGTTATTTCGCGCGCTTTGACGAAAGCCCGTCGAACAAGGTTAGCATAGGCGGTAACTACTTCAAGGAATATTGGGGCGAAGGCTCTGCAAGAGCAAGAAACTGGCAGAGATACGACCTCGGCGGAGATAAAAAGCTCTCCTTCGAAGAGGGCGTTGACTCCTACGTTCCTTATGCAGGAAGCCTTAAGGACAACGTCGCTATGTCGCTTTCAAAGGTAAAATCCACGATGTGCAACTGCGGCGCATTAACTATTCCCGAATTGCAGGAAAAAGCAGTTCTCACTCTCGTTTCGGCTACAAGTATTGTAGAGGGCGGCGCGCACGACGTTATCCAGAAGGAACAAAACGTCGCTATTAAATAATTGAAATTGCATTTTCATAGGCAAAAGATAAAAGGGCACACTAATGGGTGATGTTCTTAGCGGAGAATTAACACTTTGATAAAAGTGCAAGCATCGCATTTGTCTGGACAAATACAATGTGGGCTAAGCCCAAACCCCTATTAAACGCAGAAAGAGCAAGAGTAAAAGGAAATAAATCCTTCTATTCTTGCTCTTGTTTTTTCTTCTGTCGATATATTCACTTTCGTGAAATATGTTAACGAAAGATGAATTCGATATGCTTTCACTGGCGCTCAAGCTCGATATATTGTCGCTCCGCGCCAATTCGATATGAGATAAATCCCTCGTTTGCGCAGCAAACATATCGAGTGCGTCAGCACATATCGAACGCCATAGGCGTATATCGAAAATCCCGCAAGGGATTTATCTCGATGCGTGTTCTCCGTTAAGGATAACACGCTAAGCGAAGCACTTTTTTGTTTAATATGGCAGTTCTGCCTTGGATTACCTTGTTTTTTAGTTAGAAAAAGAAGGATACTAATAGTATAAAAAGCAAGGAGAGTCTATGAAAA
>JAZOCY010000096.1:0-6390 GCA_045596805.1 Eubacteriales bacterium
GATGCAAAGAAGAACAGTGCCAAAGGTGCAAGAGAAATGTTTACTACAGTTTGTGCTGAGTGTGGTAAGGAAGCGAAAGTGCCCTTTAATCCGACCGAAGGCAAAGCCGTATATTGCAGCGAGTGCTACGCAGCAAGAAAAGCTAACTAATTCATTTCTAAAAAAAGAAGCCCCAAGGGCTTCTTTTTTTGTGTTAAAATTTGATTTTCTCCACCTTGTTTCTGCAAATCGAGTTAAAGTTGCAGTATGCGCAAGGGGGAGTGAGGCTGGGCGCTTTGAGGGGGGCGGCGCTTATATTGCCGCTTTGTAATTCCTCGCAGATGACACCAAGCACGCTTTCAATTTTCTTTAAAATATTTCCCATATCCTCAAGCGAGGCAAGAGCTTTTGCGGGGGAAAGCTCGCCCTTTTTTGTGAGAGACACGGGGATATAACCCGAATTCAAGTCCTTGTCCATCGCGCGAAGTATCGTTTCATCGTTGAGGAGTAGTCCGTTTCGCTTGAATTTTTCATTTAACGCGTCGTTTATTTCGTCCTCATACGGCGCGGATACTGCGGTGTCCTTTACATCGGCGTTAAAATATAAAATTCCCGCAGGAATTATTTCGCCGTTTTCCGCGCAGCCTATTTGCTCTTTAAACGCCTTGTTTTCCGTTTTCCAGATTGAAAACAGATAGATAAGCATCTGCATATTCAGCCCGTATTCAATGCTTTCAAGCGAGAAGGTTTTTCCGCCCGTCTTATAGTCGACGACACGGACGTAAACGTTTCCGTCCTTTTCATAGGTATCAACTCGGTCAATGTTGCCGTACAGGGCTATTTGAGTTCCGTTTGGAGCCTTGAATTTTATAGGCGACGGGGCGTTTTCGTCCTTTTCCGAGATTTTGAACTCAAAGAATCGGGGCGAAAATTTGCTCTGTGAAAATTCCTTTTGGAGATTTTTTACGAGTATCAGCACGGCGTTGTAGAGACGCTCAAAAAGATGCTTCATTCTTGGGGTATGCTCTTGCCCCTCGGGGGAGATGTCCTTTATATAGCCTGCGGTGATGTCCTTGACTGCGCTGACCGTTTCTTCCTCGCTTACGTCGGTTATTCGTTTTCCTTCCGACGAAAGATAGGAAAAGAGCCTCTCAAGAATAGCGTGAACAAAGTTTCCGATACCTCTCGGGTCTATTTTAATATCCTCGTGAGCGTTTAAGCGCATTATATATCTGCAGAAGTATCCGAAGTGGCACTTGACGTAGCTTTCTATTCGCGAGGGAGAAATGCTGATATCTGAGGGCAGAATATTTTTTATAATGCCGTCCGAAAGAGATTCCTTATTCGAATAAAGAGATTTTTTTACACTTGAGAGCCTTCTTGCATACAAGGCGTCCTCTGAGAAAATATCGAAAAGGGCGTTTTCGCTTTCCTTTTCGGATAATGAGCCTATCATTTCAAACGCCGCGTCCTTCGCCCATAGCTTGTCGCTGTCGGACATCTCGGCGTAAGAGATAATTTTCGCGCCGTCGCCTGCCAGATGCCTTATATTTTCCAAGATATAAGACGGCTTGCAAGCAGAGTAGGAAACCGTCGCGTCAGCGTATAAAAGCGTGACGCTCTTTTCAGCAGAGGAAAAGGCTCGGTAAATGCAGAAAAGCTCACGGGAGGCCAACTCACCGAGGTCCTGCTCTAAGTCGAGTCCAAGCTCGGAAAGCGCATCTCTGTCGCTCTGAGAAAAAGCGCTGCTCTCGGTAATTGAACGGGGGAATTCGCCTTCATTTACGCCGAGCAGGTAAATGTGCTCGGATGAGGCTCTCAGCATATCAGCCGAGCCGACGGTAACAGCGTCAAAGGAGGCAGGGATCTGTCCTATATCGGTTTCACCGAAGGTGATGCGTAAAAGCTGAAGAAAATGCTCTGCGTTTACTTCGGTGTCAGATAGCGTTTCGTAAAGGCGGTCTAATGCATCGCATATAACGGAATAAAGACGGCTGAAAATTTCAGTGTCGGAGAGCTCACAATCAAGCTCTGCGTCTTTTGCGAGAGCTTCGAGCTTGTCTTCGAGCGAGATTCCTTCGAGGAAACGGAAAAGATTCTCGCAATGCTCTGCGACAGTATGCTTTTCACATAGAAAATCATACAGGCCTTCAAGCGGCTCAATGAGCTTTTTTCTCGTTTCGTTTATTCTTATAAGAAAATCGCCGATTTCTTCAGAGCGATGCATTTCATAGCCGCGCGGATTCATATTCCAGTCTATGCCGTCCGTAAAACGCTTTCCGTTTATATTCCACTTTTTAGTGTATATTTCAAAGTCGTCGCAGTCCTTTTCGGAAATTCCCGTCAGACCGCATTTCATATAAGTAATTACGTCGCTCCTGTTAAAACCCTTAATACATACTGAATACGCGGAGTATATCATTCTTATAGGGGAGAGCGAGGAGATATCGGTTCGAACCGACATAAAAAACGGTATACCGTATTTTTGTAGCGCGGCATCTATGATTCCATCGTATTCGGAGACGCTTCTCGCAAAAATTGAAAAATCGCTGTATTTTGCGCCGCTTTGTATCTGCCTTTGGATATCGAGAGCTATAAATTCGGCCTCGGCGTAGGGGTCGGGACATCTGACGATTCTTAATTCGTCATCATTTGGAAGGTCACCGTCATATCTTGGCAGAGAGGAGCAGACGGGCGAGGTCATATTTTTTCCTACGTACTGCATAAGAGGCGAGGCGTTGCGCTTGCTGTTTCCAAGCTCGGTAAATTCTATATCCACAGAGCGTGAGGACGCATACATAATCAGCTTCTTCTCGCAGCTTTCTATTTCTTCAAAGCAGGCGCGTTCCTTGCTCATAGGGGGCAAGGATAGCGCTACAGTAAGATCGCATTGCTTCATAATAAGCGATAAAACCCTGTATTCCTGTACTGTAAAGCTGGTAAATGAGTCTATAAGAACCAAAGAATTTTCAAAAAAGCTGTTTTCTGCGAGAATGTCGTACAGCCGGTCGAGGTCTTCGCTCTGGTCGCTGTAATGCTCCTTTAAGAGAGAAGAATAGAGATTGGAAACCATAGCCAGATCGTTCAGCTTGTTTTTTAACGAATCGTCCTCCGAGAGCAGGGCGGCGTCGGAGAGCATTTTTGCGCTGACAGAGCAGGCGCGAAGCTCGGAGAGGGCGGAGAGCATTTTTTTCACGCGTCCAAATTCGATTTTATCCGATTTCTCGTTCAGGAGTGGGAGAAGCTCGCCAAGCGTCTTCCACATAATGAGAGCGCGAGTCGCTTCGCTTGAATATTTATAAGAAATACCGCCGTATTTACGAAAAACAGTGTTAGAGAGGCGCGAGAAGTTTGTGACCTCAAAGTAAAGGGGCGCGCAGGCAGGCAGACGCTCTGCCATAAATTTTTCCGTCGCGACGGTCTGCTGCTCGGGAACTATTAAATAGCAATGCTTTTTCTCTTCAATTGCTCTTTGCGCGAGGGTGGCGAGATATGTTGTTTTTCCGCTTCCTATATCGCCTTTTACTATTTGCAGCATCAGTTTCCTTCCTTTCGTATAATGAGGCTGTAGCCCTTGCCTCTGTGCGAACGTATTGCCTTCGTTCCGTTACGCTCTAATTTTTGCCTGAGATAATGAATATACAGGTTAAGAGAATTGTTGTCAAGAGCGCCCCATAGCTTATTGCATATAGTAAGTCTGTCAACGCTTTCCCCGTCAGCTTCTCGCAGAAGCTCATATAGCATATATTCCTTTTCGGTGAGCAGATATTCCTCGCCGTTATATATAATAGACCTTCTCTGGCTTGACGGTATATCTGCGTCAAAGGAAGCAGTGTCGGATGGAATACTTCGCGCCCTTTCACAAGCCTCTAAAAGCTCTTTTGCGGTAAAGGGACGGATAAGATATGAAGTGGCCTTTTCTATAGGCGGCTTTTCGGAATACCCGAAGCAGACTGTCCTTGCGTCCCCTTTAGACGCAAAAGGTACTGTATCAATATCTATAATATACAGCTCGGCGCTCGGCGCAAATGCGAGGCTTTCCGAGACATACACGCTTTTGTTTTTTTCGATAAGCTCGAGCTTAATCCATTGCGCGTAAATTCTGTCAGCAGAAACAATACAGACGTCAAGCTTCATATTTCCTCCGAATTTCGTTTAAAAGTAAAAAAATTATCATAAATATTATACTTTATTTTTGACTTAATGTCAACAAGCAATAAAAAGCAATATACGCAAGACGCAGGACAATATTTTCAATTGATATATATTGCTTTTTGAGGTAAAATATAGTTAATGTTATAAAGTTTTAGGAGATACGTTATGAAAGACATTCATCAGAAGCTGTATGAAATAGGAATTATTCCCGTTATTAAGATTGAAGATCCAGCAAATGCAGTTCCGCTCGCCAAGGCATTGATCGACGGCGGACTTCCCGCAGCGGAAATTACCTTCCGTACCGCGTGCGCGGCAGAGGCGATCAAGAATATCACAACCGCTTACCCCGATATGATAGTGGGCGCGGGAACGGTTCTCACCACTGCTCAGGTTGACGCGGCAGTTGAAGCGGGAGCATCGTTTATCGTAAGTCCCGGCTTGAATCCCAAGACCGTTGCATATTGCGTAGAAAAGAATATTCCCGTAATTCCCGGCTGTTCTTCTCCCTCGGATATTGAGGCGGCAATAGAGCTTGGACTTGATACCGTTAAGTTTTTTCCTGCGGAAGCGGCAGGAGGCTTGCCTATGCTCAAGGCGATGAGCGCGCCCTATGGCAATATCAAGTTTATGCCCACAGGCGGACTTAACGAGGACAATATTCTCTCTTACCTCAAGTTTAATAAGATCCTTTGCTGCGGCGGAAGCTTTATGGTTAAGGACGATCTTGTTAAAGCAGGTGAGTTTGATAAGATAGAGGAGCTTACACGCAAGGCGGTAAAAACGCTTCTCGGCTTTGAATTCGCTCATATCGGTATAAACAACCCCGATAACGAAGCGGCAGTAAAGGGCGCAGAAACACTCTGCAAGCTCTTCGGCTTCTCAAAGAGAGAGACAAGCAAGAGCTATTTCGCAGGCGAAAGCTTTGAGGTTATGATGTCGAAGGGACCCGGCACGATGGGACATATCGCCATTAAGACGAACTTTGTTGATCGCGCTATCGCTTATTTCAAGCGTATAGGCGTAGCAATCGACGAGTCCAGCATTGCATATGACGACAAGGGCAAGCCGAAGTTCGTTTACTTAAAGGATGAGATCTGCGGATTTGCTGTACATCTTGTAACAAAATAAGTTATCATATATTTCAAGAAAGCTACTCATAAAAGGGTAGCTTTTTAATTTTTAACCTAAACGCGTCCCCGCATACGAATTAAAAAATGCTCTTTTGAATAAGATTTAACAGTATAAAAAAAGAGGGGCATATAATGGAATTCAAGATGCGAAAAACAAACAGGGCAGAGGCTTTTTCACAAGACGGAATAGTTTTTTTAGAGGTTTTCATTGAGCAAATAGAGGTATTGTCTGATGAAAAGAACGCAAAAAAAATCAATTCCTTTTATTCGCAATTGACAAGCTCGGCCTATGAGTATGCGAAGAAAACGCTTCTTTTAGAGAGCAAGACCGAATACGAGTGTAGCGAGGATAGCCGAAAACGGTTTTCCTTTCGTCCGTACAGCTATAAGCTCTATTTTGACGTAAGCGAGGAAAATGAAGAATACATCTCAATAATATGCAAACTTTTCTTTACAAGAAAGGGTAAAATATTATATGAAGACCGAAAAGGGCATATATGGAACAAAAAAAGCGGCTGTCTTACGCCCTTGAGAGCTTTTGCGGGAAAGGAATATAAGAGCATAAGAAAAAAGCTTGGCGAGGAGGAAAAGCGAAGGCTAACTAAAATAGAGAGGCGCAGCTTCGCCTTAAAAAACGGAAGGCTCGTATTTTTCGTAAAATCTCTTCAAAACGGGCAATGCAGAATTACGGAAATCGTATGCCCGACGCAGAAAGAAAAGAAAGAAAAAGTTGAAGAAAATTGTTGACTGTATAGCCTTGTTGTGCTAAAATATATTGTAGAAAACTTTGTTTTTATGCTTTGTATAAGAGGAAAAAGAAGGAATGTTAAAAAGATTTTTGGCTTATTACAAGCCCCATAAACTTATTTTTACGCTTGATATGCTGGCGGCTCTTTTTGTGTCGCTTATCGGAATTTTATATCCCATAGTGACAAGAAAAATGCTGAATGAGCTTATCCCCGAAAGACAGTATAAGATGATAGTCATTTTCGGGTGCGCGCTTCTGGCGCTTTACGGTGTCAGAATGCTGCTCAATTATTTCATTCAGTATTACGGTCACGTTATGGGCGTTCGTATGCAGGCGCAGATGCGAAGCGATATGTTCTCTCATCTTGAAAAGCTTCCT
>JAZOCY010000097.1:0-3488 GCA_045596805.1 Eubacteriales bacterium
TTTTGCGTTTGTAAATACCTTTATAGTGATTTTACACAAAAACTCTGTTTTGCACAAAAAATAATTGTAAAGTTTTTACAAATTGCCTATTGTTTTTTCAAAAAAAGTATGCTATAATTAAATTGCAAAGAAAGAGAGGTACACTCCGATGAAAAAGTAAAAAAGGATTTTTTACGAGGATAGCGCCGATAGGATATGGTCCAAACGGTAGAAGTGAGGACAATAAAAGTCCCAGTCACTTAGCTTTGGAGGAAGATGAGAAGAAAGAAAATCGGACCGGGTAAGCGCTTCGGGAAAAATCAGAAATCGCCCTTAATCGAATACGAAACGACGCCAATAAGGATTTCTCCGTAGAGAAAGAGAAAAAACAGTTGATTGGTATGAGCATGAAGTAAAAGTGAGAGGGCAGACAGTAGAAAGCGAGGATAACCAAACGATGTTAGATACAAAGGAGAACGAGAAGTGACCTTTGGTTGTGAATTTACAACTCATAATCAAGGGTCACTTCTTTTTTTATTTTCAAGAGCTACATTATCAGGCTCTGCCCACGTAAAGCGCTGATATGAGGATATCGCAGGAGTAAAAAACGAAGTGAAAGAGCCGCAACCACAGGTTGCAAAAAACTTCAATAATAAATTGCTTGAATATTTTTTTAAAATATAATATAATATTTTATGAAAACGAGTATAATATATTATACAAATATTAATCGGTAAGGAGCAGTTTATGACGATTGGTGAAAAAATTTCGCATTTAAGAACGGCGTATGATATGTCTCAGGAGAGCTTGGCGGAAAAGCTGGGTGTTTCACGTCAATCCATATCGAAATGGGAAATGGATCAGGTTTTGCCGCAGCTTGATAAAATCATACAGCTATGCGATATCTTTTCTATATCCTGCGATGAGCTGATGCGGGATAAAATAACTCTCAATAAGGGCGAAAAAAAGAAAAACAAATACTTTGGAACAGACGGCTTCAGAGGAGAGGCAAATCTCAACCTCACGTCAATGCAGGCGTATAAGGTAGGCCGTTTTCTCGGTTGGTATTATTCCTCGTCTTTATCAGGCTGTCAGAGCCCGATCTACCGTCCCCGTATAGTTATAGGAAAGGATACAAGACGCTCAAGCTATATGCTTGAATACTCGATAGTTGCGGGAATTACCGCATCTGGCGCAGACGCCTATATGCTGCACGTAACCACAACACCGAGCGTGTCGTACGTAACTCGTCAGGAGGAGTTTGACTGCGGAATTATGATAACTGCCTCGCATAATCCCTTCTATGATAACGGAATAAAGGTCATAAACCGCTACGGAGAAAAATTGGACGATGATATAACCTCCTACATAGAGAGCTATATCGACGGTGACCTTGCCGTGCTTGGCGTAGAGGGCGATGATCTTCCTATGGCGAAGCGTGAACGCATAGGCGCAATTATCGACTACGTTTCGGGCAGAAACAGATACGTGGGTTATCTTATTTCCCTCGCGTCAAATTCATACAAAAGAATGCGTATAGGTATAGATAGCGCAAACGGAGCGTCCTGGATGATAGCGAAGGCCGTTTTTGACGCATTGGGCGCGCAGACCGTAGTTATAGGCGCCGAGCCAAACGGATTTAATATAAACGAAAAATGCGGCTCTACCTACGTAGAAAACCTCTGTAAATTAGTAAAAGAGAAGCATCTTGATTTAGGCTTTGCCTTTGACGGAGACGCTGACCGCTGTATTGCCGTTGACGAAAACGGAAAGGTAGTTGACGGGGACTCTATTATGTATCTTCTCGCCAAGCGCTTAAAGGGCAGAGAAATGCTCAACAACAATACCCTTGTATGTACGGTTATGTCAAACAGCGGTTTTGTAGCATCTCTTAAGAAGATAGGAATAAACGCAGTACAGACGTCTGTCGGTGACCGCTTCGTTTATGAATGTATGCAGAAGGAGGACTACAGCTTAGGCGGCGAGCAGTCGGGACATATCATAATAAAAAAATACGCCACCACGGGAGACGGTATTCTTACTGCTATGATGATATGCGAGGAGCTCTGCGACAAAAAAAGCGCGCTTAGCAAATTAGTTGAGGATATTATGATATATCCTCAGAAAACAGTGAACGTAAAGGTAAAGGACAAAAAAGCGGCGGCAAACGACCTTGACGTAAAAAAAGCCTGTGAGGAAGCAGAAAAAATAATTAACGGAAAGGGCAGAATTCTACTCCGAGAAAGCGGAACAGAGCCCTGCGTGCGAGTTATGGTGGAAAGCGAGAGCGAAGAGCTTTGCGCCGAGCTCTGCGAAAAGGTAGTCTCGGTAATTAAAGAAAAGGGATACTGTATCTGATATTAGCCAAAAAATGCAAATCATTTCAGATTTACCGAAAGACATAGCATTTTTGTCACTTGATTAAAATATAGAAAAACGCTTATGACAAACGATTTTGTTCGTTTTCATAAGCGTTTTTCGTGTACGCCCACAGCTTCTCGGCGGTTTCCTTGAAGTCGGGATGTAGCTTCTCAAGCTCGGCTATCCTCTTGCGTGACTCTTCGGCAGTAACCGCATTTTCTCTTTCGTCATTCTTGTCGAACACGGGCTTGTTCTTCATTACCTCGAAGTTGTCTATCTGCTTTTTTTGCGTCCTCACGTCCTTCTTGAGCGCTTTTGCCATACCCTCGTACTTTTCAAGACTTGCGTCGAGCTGCTTCTGCGCCTCTGCGTCGCTGAACATTGATTGCTTTTTCGCCTTCAGCTCTGCGATTTTTGCATTGACCTCCCGAAGCTTTTTGACGTCGCCCTCAAGCTTCGATTTCATCTCCTCAAGTCTTGCGAGTGACTTTTCCTCAAGCGACATTCTGTCTATATTGAGCCAGTGCATAAGATACTCGTTGAAGCTTATCTTTACAGACTCGCCTTTCAAGGTAATAGGCTTGACTATCTTCGAGAGCCCGTCTCCAAGTCTCTTTCCGTTGTCGGACATGATGTCATACTGTGAGTTACCTATCATGTCCTGCGCCACGCTTGCGCTCGCTCGTACTGCCTGTATGATGTCGGCAGCGTTCTTCATCTTGCCGACCTTGGAAAGAAACTTTGTCGCGCCGTAAAGCTCGTCCACCGTGTCGATATAGGCGCTGTCCAACGCCGTGTATAGGCGCTCTATTCGCGAAGCCTCGTACTGAGTTCTCTTCTTGCCGACAGAGCCCGACATATCTGCTGTGTCGCTCTCCGTGTCGGGCAAAGCCATTCGTTCTCCAGAATTTTTCGAAACTTTTTTTGCGTCCTCACGTCCTTCTTGAGCGCTTTTGCCATACCCTCGTACTTTTCAAGACTTGCGTCTAGCTGCTTCTGCGCCTCTGCATCGCTGAACATTGATTGCTTTTTCACCTTCAGCTCTGCGATTTTTGCATTGACCTCTCGAAGCTTTTTGACGTCGCCCTCAAGCTTCGATTTCATCTCATCGAGTCTTGCGAGTGACTTTTCCTCGAGCGACATTCTGT
>JAZOCY010000098.1:0-4684 GCA_045596805.1 Eubacteriales bacterium
TTTTTTCGTTATCATAAGTGTTTTTTGCTTATAACGCGCTTTCTGTTGCAACCGCTCTTACACTATATACTGTTGACATTTTTTAAGGTTTGTGATAAAATTATAGTGTATTTTCAAAGAAAACCGAACTACAGCGAGGAGAAGCGTATGGAGGACGTAAAAAGCGTTATTGCTAAAAATATATCCGACCTGCGTCAGGCGCGCCGTCTGACACAAATGGAATTGGCGGAAAAGCTTAATTATTCGGACAAGACGGTATCAAAGTGGGAGAGAGGGGAATCCACTCCCGATATATCAATACTCATGGAAATCGCCGAGCTTTTCGGCGTTTCGCTTGATTATCTTGTCACGGTAGAGCACGAAGAAATCGCCTCCGTCGAGGGCAAGCGCGAAGGCAAAAGCTATAACCGAAAGGCAATTGTATTTATTTCGGAAAGCGTGGCTTGGATAATCGCCCTTTTTGCATTCGTCATCACCTCGCTGATCCTTAACAGATCGGCATTTCAATTTCTGTACTTCGTTTACGCCCTGCCCGTCGTGCTCATCGTGAGGCTTGTCTTTAATTCGATATGGTTTAACCCGAGACATAATTACTATATCATTTCCTTACTTTTGTGGTCTGTTCTCGCCGCGATACATATTACGTTTTTGTATTTTAAAATTAACGTAACGCCCGTTTATCTGTTAGGTATTGCGGGGCAGGTGGTAATTATTCTCTGGTCCTTCATAAGCATTCCAAAAAGCAAGAAAAAGTAAACAAAGGTAGTCATTCAAGCCCCGTTTCAGAGTGAAACGGGGCTGTTTTTCCGTATTTCTACAAATCGTAGAAAAAATGGAGAGAGACTCTACGGCAGAGCTTCTTATAAATAGAACGGAAAAACGCATCGCTTCCTTGACTTTAGAGCTGTTCGCTTTGTATAATTATACCGTCAAAAAATTTAAGCAAAAGGACGGAGGCAAGGCTATGGACAGAGAAATTCCTATTTTCTTTTCATGCGATGATAATTATATTCCCTTTTTAGACGTTGCGGTATCCTCTCTTTCTCAAAACGCATCTGAGGATTATAAATACAAAATTATTGTTTTGAACACGGGACTTAACGAAGAAAATATCCGTTTGGTAAAAAAGAACGAAAGAGCAGGCTTAAAAATAGATTTCCTTGATATATCCGAAGAGCTAAAAAACATCAAGTCGCGCTTTAAAAACGTGTATCATTTTTCAATTGTGACGTATTACCGCCTGTTTATTTCTTCGCTTTTCCCGCAATACGATAAGGTAATTTATCTGGATTGCGACCTTGTTGTGCTTGGCGATATTTCCGAGCTTTACCGCATTGAGTTGGGCGACAACGTTTTAGCCGCTTCGCGCGACCAGTTTGTGAAAGACACAAAAGAATTCAGGCTATATACGGAAAGGGCTCTTGGAGTCGACCCCGACGCCTACGTAAACGCGGGGGTTCTTTTAATGAATCTTAAGGAATTCAGAAGGTGCAAAATCGAAGAAAGGTTTATTGAGCTGATAACCGAGTACGATTTTGATCTTCTCGATCCCGATCAGGCATACTTAAATTATCTCTGTCTTGGAAAGATACACGCTCTGCCGAACGGCTGGAACAAGGCGCCTACGCCGCTTTGTTGCGAGGGCAAGAAGAATATCGTGCATTACGCGCTTTATAAAAAGCCTTGGCAATACGAGGACACGATAGACGGTGAGTATTTCTGGCGCTATGCCGAGCGTTCACCGTTTTACGAGCAGATATGCGAAAAGAAGCAAAGCTTCGGAGACGCAGAGAGAGCAAAAACGGACGCGACGGCAAAAGAAATACTCGAGCACGCATTACAGATAGTAAATTCCGAATATACCTTTTCAAAAATGCTATGTGAGGTGAATTGAAAATATGGAAAAAAACGCGCACAAGCTTGAGCTCTTGCGCCGCATAGCCGAGCTTGAAGGGCAGGGACTGTGGCATATTGACGCAGAGGACGATCCCGAAAGCTATCCTCTTATGCCAGACAAGGCAGATTATCTCAATGAAAAGCTGTCAAGCAAAATAAAAAACAAAATAGCCAATATTTCCGCCTCTCGCTTTTTTGATAAGATGATAGCAAGGCGTCAGCTTATTATAAAGGAAGTTCGCGGAATAGAGAATTTTTGCGCTGTCGAGGGCGGGCGGATAGTTAGTTGCAACCATTTCAGCATAACCGACCATTATGCCGTATGGGTAGCCCTGCGCGAGCATATGAACGGGAAAATGCTCTATAAGGTCATACGCGAGGGCAACTATACAAATCCCCCGAAGCCCTTCGGTCTTTTTATGCGTCATTGCAACACCCTTCCCCTTTCTAGTCAGACGGCAACGATGAAGAAGTTTTTGCGCGCCGTTAAGGTCTTGCTCGCGCGGGGAGAAACGATACTCATATATCCCGAACAAAGCATGTGGTGGAACTACCGAAAGCCGAAGCCTCTACAGGACGGAGCCTTTACTTTGGCGCTTCAAAACAACGCCCCTATTGTTCCCGTTTTTATTACTATGGAGGATAGTGAAATTCCCGACGGCGACGGCTTTTTCGTTCAGGAATATACTGTAAACATTCTCCCCGCTATATATCCCGACAAAACGCTTTCACGAGCCGACGCGAAAGAGGCTATGAAAAGGGAAAACTACTCTTCTTGGGTAAAGGTCTACGAGGAGTTCTATAAAAAGCCCCTCGTTTACGGTGAAGTATGAAAATGTATCTTTCAATAATCGGAATAGCAATGCTTCTCATTTCCGCCGTCAATATAGCCTTCTCTACGGCTGTATGGTATTACGTGACAATATCGGTTGTGTGGTGTACCGCGTTGCAGTTCGCCCTTGACGGCTTTATTGCGTTTATAATAAGATGTCTGCCCGGCAGATGGTTCGGTGTTGACTCCCCTTTCTACCGAGTCTCCGAAATGGAAAGAAAGCTTTACAAGAAGCTAAAGGTGAGGCTTTGGAAGGACAAGGTGTGGGAGCTTGGCGGACTTGGCGGCTTCAGTAAAAAGGCGTTGAAAGAGCCGAATGACGCGCGCTATATCGAAAAATTCATCATTGAATGTAACAAGGGCGTAGCGACTCACCGCCTTTCCTATCCCGTCGGCTTTCTGGCGATGCTCACGCTTAAAAGCCCCCTCTCTCTTACCGTCGCCCTGCCCGTTGCTTTGGTAAATCTGTTTCTCAACGTTTTGCCTACTCTTGCATTAAGATATAACACGCCTATGCTAAAGGCGCTTCTTACGAGACTGAAAAGGAAAAAAGCCGAAAGAACGCTTTCAAGCCCTTACACTTCTTATTAACCGACAAATTATCCTACGGCGAGTAAAAATATACTCATTTGGAAATAATATACATATATAATATAGCGGCAAAAAGACCTGCTCGTAGCAAAGGCAAGGGCAAAGCGCCGACCTAAAATCTTTATTGACAGGAGTCATCGAATGAAAAAAATAAAAATTGTAGCGGATTCTTCCTGCGATCTTTCTGAGCTTTCGCGCGCCGATTTTGCCGTCGCGCCTATGAAAATTATCACTGCCGAGCGTGAATTTGTTGACAACTGCGCGCTTGACGTAAACGAAATGGCTGATTATTTGTATCAGTATAAGGGAAAATCAAAATCGTCTTGCCCCAACTCAGCCGACTGGCTTCGCGCGTTTGGAGACGCCGACGAAATTTTCTGCGTTACCATTACAAGTGGCTTATCGGGCAGCTATAATTCTGCCTGCGTCGCAAAGAAAATATATGAAGAGGAAAACGAGGGCAAGCGCGTTTGCGTATTCGATTCGCTTTCCGCAGGGCCTGAAATCACTCTGATTATTGAAAAAATCGAAGGCTGTATCGAAAGCGGTATGTCATTCGATGAGACCTGCGAGTGTGTGAACGAATATATGAAAAGCACGAGCCTTCTCTTTATGCTGAAGTCTCTTAAAAACTTTGCTAACAACGGCAGAGTTTCCCCCATTGTTGCCAAGCTTGTCGGAATTGCGGGCATCTGCATTGTCGGACAGGCGAGCGAGGCGGGAACGCTCGAGCCGCTTCACAAATGCCGAGGCGAGCGCCGTTCTCTTGAAGCAATAGTGAAAGAGCTTGAAGCGGCAGGCTTTTCTTCGGGAAAAATCAGCATAGGCCACTGCCAGAATGAGAGCGCGGCTCTGCGCCTTAAAGAGCTTGTACTCTCAAAATACGAAAAGGCAGAAATAGAAATTCATAAATTAAGGGGCCTATGCAGCTTTTATGCCGAAAAGGGCGGCGTGCTCGTAGGCTTTGAAGGGGCATAACGGAAAAATCAATAACAAACAGGAGGGCTGAACGGACTAATGTGCCCCCTGTCAAGTAGACAGACTAAAAAACAAAAGAATTTACAAATTAAATAGATTCTTTCATCTCCCCCTGCTGCGCAGCAGGGGGAGATTTTTCGTCACACGGCGGTGGCAAAATAATACTCGCAGGGTGTCATGCAATTCAAACGCTTCTGGTAGCGGCGAGTATTGTAAAAGTGTATGTAATTTTCAATGGCGGAAACGAGAGATTCACGGCTCGTGAACTTTTTAAGATAGTACATTTCAGATTTTAAGATACCCCACCAGCCCTCCATCGGCGCATTGTCAAGGCATCTGCCGACACGGGACATGCTTTGGATCATACCTGCATTAACAAGCTTTTGG
>JAZOCY010000099.1:0-11209 GCA_045596805.1 Eubacteriales bacterium
CGTGGTTCAAAAGAGGTTAACCGGTGAGCAAAAAAATCCTCCAAATATGCTATAATAAGTTTGACCTGCCAGTCGAACGAAAAAACATATTTGGAGGATTTATCTATGAAAAAGGTGACCATAGACAATAATAGTTTAGCATATACAAGTTGGAATTGCAAGCGAAGCGTACAAATTCATGTGCTAATGTTTTTTAATGCTACACAAAATATTTCGCAATTAACACTCTTGGTGCGAGAATTGTCTTGTAATATCAACGGACATTACTATCATTCAACACTTGGATACCTTTTATTTTAAAAACAAAGTAACCATATTCTGTTATCCAATTGTTTTGTTGTAAGAATAAGTCTAAGGCGTTTTCATAGGTCTCGCCATTAGAAAATCCTAAGACCTGTAAATTCTCCACATCAATATTTGTGGGGGATTGCGTAAATCCTTCTGATGTATAAAAAATGAATGTTTTCATATCAAAGCTTCCTATATTTTCCTTGTCCCAAAAATTCAATAAAATTTAAATCTCTAAGCACCTGTAATTGTTGCCTTATCTTCGCTTTTATATTTTTATTTTGTGGATGCTTTACAGCCAAATAAGAAGCAAACAAATAAACATCTGCCAAAGAAAAGACATTAGTTGATATATGGTTTATGCAATTTAAAATATCAAAAACCCAACCGCGAGTATGAATGTCATTAAACTCTAACAGATTGCTTTGTGCAACTTTTTGGAAAACTGATAATTTGTCAATTTCTTCACCGTTTTTTATAAGATATATTCTACCTTGATTTGGTATTTTGCTCAATAATATATTACAGCCAACCCAACCTGCTCGCTTCGCTGAGTCTGACAAAGGTTTTCGTTTTTCAATGATATCTGGAACAAAAAAATGTTTTGGAATTAAAATCAAATCTCTAACAAAATGTTTGTCTTTCGAATAGTTCATGAATAGAAAATCTGGATTCCTATAACTCGTAATCCTTTCAATCATGGTAGAATAAGCACCATCAGTTATCTTTTTGGAAATAGAACCGACCTTGCTTTTTAATTCATACTCGCTTTTACATCTTTGACAATAAAAATCTGCAACGGGGCTATTGTTTGGTAAATGTTTTACATGAAAATTACCACATCTAGGGCAATACAGATTGTCAGCTGCCCAATGTTCAGTTAATATTCTAGCTTTTTGTGTACCGCTATGATAATCTGATGCAAGGTTTATATCAAGATTAAGATTCATTTTTTAACTTCCTGTATTCTGTTTTTTATTCTCCTTCTGTCCTCTGGCCCATCGGTTTTTCGGGGAAATTATCCACATATTTCCTAACATACAGACATTTGGAATTGTGTTTTCAGCGCAAAGTATAGAAACGCGTCTTTGAGATACGTTCCACTTTTCAGATTCCTCTTTTGCGGTTATGTATTGTAACATCGTTTCCCCTAAAAATATAGTTTTACATATTATATTCTAAAACTCGAACAATGTCAAGATCCGAAAGCGAAAATCCCGAATTTCCCGAAAAAATAAAAAAACAAAAGCGTATCGGCATTTTTTTAACAGGTACTTGACAAAGAGAGAAGAATATGATATAATAAATCAAACGATGTGCAACGAGCGATGTGCAACGTTTGATATGCAACCCTTGATTTAGTATCCTGAAGAGAGAAATAAGAAAAAAGTACAAGAGGAGAATGAAAAATGCCGCCTAAGGTAAAATTTACACGGGAAGAAATAATAGAAAGCGCAATAGAGCTTGTCAGAGAAAGCGGAATCGAATTTCTCACCTCACGAGAGCTTGGGAAGAAATTAGGAGTGACGGCGCGCCCCATTTTTACGGCGTTCGATAATATGAACGAGCTGAAAAGCGAGCTTTACGAAAGGGCGAAGGCGATATACGCCGAATATCAAAACGGCTTTGAGAATTATTCCCCCGCTTTCAAACGCTACGGCAGACAGATAATTTATTTTGCCCAAAAGGAGCCTCAGCTATTCAAGCTTCTGTTCATGACGCAGGGGGACGGTAATCAGCCTTCCTTCTATGACGCCGTTACCTCGTCCGACGATATGGATGCGGTATTAGACGTTCTAGCGCGCGATTATCAGCTCGATAGGGAAAAGGCGACGAGACTTGTCAATATCCTTTGGATACAGGTCTACGGAATTTCGGTAATGCTTGTGCAGGGGGTATGCTACTTTACCGAGGAGGTCATTTCGGAGATGCTCAGCGCGGTCTTTATAGGCGCTATCACTGCATTGAAATCCGAAAAAACTCAGGAATATATCAGCTCGGCAACGGCTGAAAAAATACAAAATGCAAACTAATATTTACACACAGGTGCGCTATGGAAAAAATTATTGAGATAAAAAATTTATACAAATCATTTGGAGGGGTGAAGGCAGTACAGGATTTGAGCTTTACTGTAGCTAAAGGCGAATTCTTCGCCTTCTTAGGCGAGAACGGCGCGGGAAAATCCACTACCATTTCCATTTTGTGCGGCGCTCTCAAGAAGGACAGCGGAGAGGCGCTCGTGTCGGGCGAGGAGGTTGATAAAAATCCTTGTGGCGTTACAAGACGTCTTGGCGTTGTTTTCCAAAGCTCTGTGCTCGATATGCAATTGAGCGTAAAGGATAATCTTTCCCTCAGAGCTGCCCTTTACGGAATAGTCGGAAAGGAATTTGAAAAGCGCCTCGCCGAGCTTGCCTCGCTGCTTGATTTTGAAGAGCTGCTTACGAGAACCGTCGGCAAGCTGTCGGGCGGTCAACGCAGACGGATAGACATCGCCCGCGCTCTCTTGCATAAGCCCGAAATACTGATTCTTGACGAGCCGACGACAGGGCTTGACCCTCAGACAAGACGTCTGCTCTGGGACGTTGTAAACGATTTGAGAGAGCGTGAAGGACTCACCGTATTCCTGACAACGCATTATATGGAGGAGGCGGCAGAGGCAGACCGCATAATAATTCTCGACAGCGGAAAAATAGCCGCAAAGGGAACGCCTCACGAATTGAAAAACACCTACACAAGAGATTACATCACGCTTTACGGAGTAAAGGAAACGGACGTTTTGCCGCTTTCAAGGCCATACACCCTCTTTCGTGACGGAATTCGCATCGAGCTTGAGAATACGGAGGAGGCAACCCATCTTATTCTTGAAAACCCCACTCTGTTTCGCGACTATGAAATTACAAAGGGAAAAATGGACGACGTCTTTCTTGCCGTGACGGGAAAGAGCCTTTCGGGAGGTGACCAAAATGACAGAGCTTAAAGCGCTTATAAAGAGAAATTGTAAGATATTTTTCAAGGACAAAACAATGTTTTTGACCTCGCTTATAACACCAATGATATTGCTCGTCTTATACGTTTCCTTCCTTAAAGACGTGTATAAGGACGTTATGCTCGGTATAATTCCGAGCGAGCTTCTGACGGATAAAAAAATAATTGACGGAGTTGTAGGTGGGCAGCTCGTCTCCTCCTTGCTTGCCGTCTGTTGCGTGACAGTTGCCTTCTGCTCAAATTTTCTTATGGTGCAGGATAAGGCAAGCGGCGCAGGCAAGGACCTGTATATGACGCCTGTAAAGCGCTCCACCGTCGCGTTCGGATATTTCATATCAAGCGCGGCAGTGACGCTTATCATATGCTACTCGGCGCTTCTGCTCGGCTTGGTCTACCTCTTGCTTGTCGGCTGGTATCTGACATTTACAGATGTGCTTCTGCTTTGCCTTGACGTTCTTTTACTCGTGCTTTTCGGCACGGCGCTCTCCTCTCTCATAAATTGTAATTTAAAAACAAACGGTCAGGTATCTGCCGTAGGCACAATAGTAAGCTCGGGCTACGGCTTTATCTGCGGGGCGTATATGCCTATCTCTAACTTCGGCGTAGGGCTTCAAAGGGTAATATCGTTTTTGCCCGGCACGTATGCGACCAGCCTTTTGAGAAATCACGCAATGCGCTCGTCGTTCGATGCAATGGACGAGATGGGCATTACGGAGCCTTTAATTGACGGAATTAAAAAATCTCTCGATTGCGAGCTCTATTTCTTTGACCGTCAGGTGCCCCCTTACGCTATGTATATAATACTCGTCTCGTCAATCGCGCTGATAACGGTTTTGTACACTATTATTTGCAAAAAGAGAATCAAAAGATAAATCTGACAAAACAAAAAAATCCCGCAACATGAAAATAAAAAGCTCTTATGATACATCTGCGACGTAAAATAAGAGCTTTTTGTATTCTATTCTTAATAAGAGCCTATATCAGTCGAAATAATAGGGCTTGCCCGTCTTGGCTGACTCATAAATTCCTTCAAGTATACGCGTTACGCAGTACGCCTGCTCGGGAGTCGTTATAGGCTCGGTCCTGTTTCTTACCGCTTCGATCCAGAGACATGCCTCTCGGTATGAAGCGCCCTGCTTGGAATTTACAGCGAATTCGGCGCCCCTCTGCGCCACAAAATCTGGCTTAAGCGTGTAAGGGACATTGTTATTTACGCCGTTTATGCGAAGTCCGTCATTCATATCGGCGCCCGCCTTCGTGCCGCAGATAGTGGTAACCGCCTCGCGGACGTCGAGAATATTAAGCGCCCACGCCGACTCAAGAATTACCGTTGCGCCGTTTTCCATAACTATAAAGCCAAACGCGCTGTCCTCTACCTTGAATTTTTCAGGGTCCCAATTGCCGCAGTAGTTGCCCTGATTGTCCTTTTCCGCGCTCAGCTTGTGATACGTACTGCCTACGCAATACTTGGGCTTGTAGTTATTCATTACCCATAGCGTGAGGTCAAGTGAGTGCGTTCCTATATCAATAAGCGGACCGCCGCCCTGCTCGTATTCGTTGAGGAAAACGCCCCAGGTGGGAACTGCGCGGCGGCGAAGCGCTGTCGCCTTGGCGAAATATATCTCGCCGAAAGCGCCCCTGTCTGCCTCGCCCTTAAGATATGTAGAATCCTCGCGGAAACGGCACTGATAGCCTATGGAAAGAAGCCTGCCCGTGCGCTTTGCCGCGTCGAGCATCTTTTTCGCTTCTCCCGAATTTATAGCCATCGGCTTTTCGCACATTACGTCCTTGCCCGCCTCAAGCGAGTCAACTGTGATGAAGCTGTGCGAACGGTTGGGAGTACAAATATGAACTACATCGATGCTCTCATCCTTTAAAAGCTCCTTATAGTCTGTATATACCTTCGCGCCCTCGCAGCCGTAATCCGCCGCCGCCCTTTGCGCGCGCTCGGGAATAATATCGCAGAAGGCTACCATACGGCAGTCGGCTACTCTTTTAAGCGATGGCATATGCTTGCTGTTCGCCACGCCCCCGCAACCTATGATAGCAACGTTAATAATCTTATTATCCATGCTTTTTTACCTCTTGACATTGAAAAATGACATATACGGGAGTATTATAACATGCTTTACTGAAAAAAGCAACTATATTTTGCGCTTTTCGGAAAATTGTTGAATTCGCCTTTTTTTGCGCAAGCTCTTGACAGAAATATGAATATTTGTTAAAATAATAGTCGTGGAAATAACAAAAAACAGGGAATTACATAGCCAATGGAAAACAATAATCAAGAAATAAAGAAGCCGAGGAAACGGAAAAAGGTAAAAAAATGGATACGCTTCCGTCATACCGTTGTAAGAAACGTTTTGTACCTTCCGTTTTATTTGTATTGCAGAATAGTCTATAGAATAAAGCTCGAAAAATATAAGGGCGATAAAAATCAGCCCCATTTCATCCTCTTCAATCATCAGACGGGCTTTGACCAGTTCTTCGTCTCTATGTGCTTCCCGAAGCACGTTTATTACGTCTCGAGCGAGGACCTGTTCTCTAAAGCATGGCTGTCGAAAGCGCTCAGCTACTTAGTCGCGCCCATACCCTTTCGCAAGTCGACTTCGGATATAGCCGCGATAAAGAACTGTATGCGAATAGCGCGAGAGGGCGGAAGCATAGGAATGGCACCTGAGGGCAACCGTACCTACAGCGGTACGACAGAGCATATGAAGCCTGCCGTCGCGTCTCTTGCCAAGGCGCTGAAGCTGCCGCTTGCCATATATCGCATAGAGGGCGGCTACGGCGTAATGCCCCGCTTTGCCGACAAGGTACGCAAGGGAAGGATGAGAGGTTATTTTTCACGTATAATTCCTTATGATGAAATAAAGGCTATGAGCGACGACGAGCTGTTTTCACTTATACAGAGAGAGCTCTACGTCGATGAGCGCGAGGATAAAACTCTTTTCTACAGTAAGCATAGCGCCGAATACTTAGACAGAGCGATGTATTATTGCCACAATTGCGGATTTTCCAGATTTTTCAGCAAGGGCGACATCATTTCCTGCCAAAAATGCGGAGAAAAAATAAGATATATGCCAAATAAACGCTTGGAGGGCGTAGGCTTCGACTTCCCGTATCCGTACGTCAAGGAGTGGTACGACGCGCAATGCGATTTCGTTCGCCGCTCAGACCTTTCTCCTTACGTCGACACGCCCGTGTTCGAGGATAGCGTAAGCTTCAGAGAAAACGTTTACTGCAAGAAAAAGATAATGATAGATAAAAACGCGCGCCTTTCCGTCTACGCCGACAGATTGACCGTCGCCACTAAAAACGGGGAATACGTTTTCCCGTTTGCTGAGCTTTCCTCAGCGACGGTTCTCGGAAAAAACAAGCTGAACGTTTATACGAAGGAGACTACGTATCAGTTTAAGGGCGATAAGCATTTCAACGCGCTTAAATATCTGAATTTGTACTGTCACGCGACAAATACAGTTGAAAACGGCAAGGAACCGCAGTTTTTAGGGCTGTAACGGAAACTAAAGCTTACAAAAGTATAATAAGGGAGATTTTTGTATTATGGAAGGAATGGCAAATAGCTGGGATTTTACACTTGCGAATTACAGCGGCGTATGGGCGACTCTCGTGCAGATAGGATTGCTCGTTATCGCGCTTCTTGTCGGAAATGCTCTGAGACTGCGCGTTCCACTTTTCAGAAAATGCCTCATCCCCTCGGCTCTGCTCGGCGGTCTGCTTTTGCTCGTTGTAAATATTATCTGTAAGAGATTTGATTTTGCTTTGGTTGATCAGCACTTTGTGCAGGTCGTTACGTATCACACGCTCGGCATAGGCTTTGCAGCTATGACGCTGAAAACCGACAAGCCGAAAATGAAGGCCAAGCGCTCTCAGATTTTTGAGTTCGCGGCGCTTCAGGGCGGCGTCTATATGATGCAGGCGTTCGTGGGACTTCTCATAACGATAGCCCTGTTTTTACTTACAAAAAACGGCGGCAAGGCGATCTCCTACGTATGCGGTCTTATTCTTCCGCTTGCCTTCGGACAGGGACCGGGAAACGCGCTCACTTGGGATATAAACTTCACGAATACGGCAGCTGCGGGCTTTTCGGGTAACGGAAGCTTCGGGCTTTCGCTCGCTTCAATAGGCTTTATCGTAGCGTCGGTTTTTGGAGTGCTGTATATAAACTATTACAAAAAAAGAGACCTTAAAATAAGGGAAGCCTCAGATAAGGCGACTATAACCGACCATACAAATCCCAGTGGGAACGAGATTCCCGACAATGAGTCTATAGACAAGTTCTCGGTACAGATAGGGCTGGTAGCTGCGGCGTACGCTATCGCCTTTGGAATTATGGTGTTGCTCGGCATCCTTTCCGACTTTACAAACAGCGTTGTCTGGGGCTTCAACTTTATGTGGGCGGCGATAGGCGCCGTAATAACGAAAGCGACGGTAAAGCTGTGCAGAAAACGCAAGTGGATGAGCCGCGAATACATAAACAACTATCAGATGGACAGAATTTCGGGCTTTGCCTTTGACCTTATGATAGTCGCGGGCGTTGCGGCGATAGAAATCAAGGATATAAAGGATTATATCATTCCTATCATAATTCTGACGCTCGTGGGCGCAGTGACTACTTATATTTACATAAGAAAGGCAGCTAAAAGCTGCTTCAAGGGAATGGAGCACGAATTTTTCCTTATGAGCTTCGGAACGCTTACGGGAACGGCGTCGAACGGAATGATTCTGATGAAGGAAATAGACCCGTGCCTTAAAACTTCTGTCTCTAACCTGTACGTGCTTTCCACGTTCCCCGCTATGATTTTCGTCGCCCCCTTGCTCTTCCTTTTGAGCTTTGCGGCTTCCTCGTTTACGAACGCGATAGTAGCCTGCGTCGTATTCTTCATACTCTGGCTCATATATACACTCTATTTATTCCGCAGACGGATTCTTAAAAAGAGATACAAGGACAGGAACGAGAATATCTGGACGGAAGAATAAAAGACGCAGACACTTGAGAAAAATAATTCACCTATAAAAAATAAACAAAAAAGAACCTAAAGAGCGGACTGGCAAGACGAGAAAAAATCTTGCAGGTCTGCTCTTTTTTGTAAAAATGGGATAAGTAAGCGAAAAAACGTTTGTACTATTTTTCTTGCTCGGTGTATAAAATGTGATACAAGAGACGCCACTTCCGAGCCATTCGGGATAGGTATAAAAAGCTTGACATCGACACGCGAGAGGTTTTATATATGGCAATCTGCTACAATTCAATGAAGGATTTTTTGTTAACTTTAAACAAAAAATACAAAAAAACAAAATTATGCAAAAATCTTATTGCAATTCTTATTAATATGTGATAAAATATCCTTGTATTAGTATTTTTATTTACTCTTTTTGATGTTTTTAACGGCATAGGCTCTTGATTTTATACGTATTAGACGCTGTTCTATGTCAGAAATTTGTAATAAAAACAAAAAATATTTTTTCGGAGGAAAAAAATATGAAAACGACCAAATTTTCGCGTATAATTTCACTGGTGTTGGTTTTCGTTATGCTTTCGGGCATGCTTGTATTTGATACAGGCGCGAAGGCGACGTTCGATGAGAACGGTGAAAGCCTTTTTACCTATGTAATTGAAGGCGAAGGCGAAACCGCAACCGTAACGATTTTGAAATGCTCGGATAAGGCTGAAGGAAAAGTAGTCATCCCCGAGACAATCGACGGTAAAAAAGTAACTAAGATAGACAAGGACGCCTTTGAGGGCTGCTCGTCTATTACAGGCCTTGTAATTCCTAAGTGGGTTGAAGTCATCGGAGATACTGATGAAAAGCCGACTCTTACAGAGGAAGACTACTTAGATCTTTTCGTAAAGCGCGGCTTAATATATCACCTCAACTTTGTAGGTGTTGAGGAGGGCACTCCTATTAGTGGAATCGATAATGATGACCCTAACGCTCTTGCGACGGAGAGGTTTAGTGTTCCCAACGAGTATTGGAATCAGTACATATATGACGACGTAACGGATGAGAACGGCGAGGATTTAGCCTATGTCAGCGGCGGTATTCCTACTATTGAAGGCGGCTGGAGATTCAAAACTCCTTATAAGTACGATTTCTGGTTTAATGTGGACGGCTCACAGAATCATACGGCAGCCGAGAAAAGCTTTGCTAACCTTATTACTGAAGAAGGACTTGAAGGTATAGAATACGCAGACACTTCCTCAGAGCATACTATAGGCGATGACACCCAAACCGTCTACGACGTTATCTACAAGGCGCCCGAAACCGCGACTGGATTTTACATCTCTGAGGGCGTTGACGGAAAGGTAGTACAGTCCTCCTATATGGGCGACGGCTACATGAAGCTTAACCATATCGGTTCAATAGGCTACATGCAAACGAATGTAGACCAGCTTAACGGAGACTACACCGTCGAGCTGGCGCTTAAGCAGCCGGCAAGTGTCAGACTGGATGCGTATTATATGCAATGCGGCACGCTTATAGAGACTCTTGTTAATACAGAAAGTAATTATCTTTACCTTAAGTCGGGTACAGACTATTACTATATGACGGGTATGAGCACGCAGGGTATAATAAAATATACTATAACTGCCGACAGAGACGCTGAGGGCACTGGCGCAACCGTAGGCTTCTTTGTAAACGGAAGAAACGACTTTGTCGCTTCCGACAGAGTTACACCCGCTTCCCCGACGAAGCAGTTCGACAGCCTTTCGAAAAACTTCAGGGTACAGTTGCAGGATCCGGGCATCGAGACCTACGCTATCCGTGTATATGACACAGTTCTTACAGAGGCAGAAGTCCTTCAGAACAACTTTGCCGATATTGCGACGGTAGCTCAGCTCGACATCTCCGAGTTCCTCAAGCTCACTGAGACCGAGAAGCAGTCGGTTTATGAGGCGTTCAAGGGCGTGGATGCAAATGAGGCTCCTTCTGTATTGCAGCTTAAGCTTGACACGCTTTTGGGCAATAGAGCAAACCAAAAGTATTATGACCTCTTTGTAAAAGATGGCTTGGTATATCACATCAACTTTGCGGACGCGACAAGCGATATGAGTGTCGCATCTGATGCTTCTTACCTTCCCTTCGTGGTAGATAAAAAGGATGAAATTACTAATCCTTGGTCGGGCGCTAATGGAAACTCGTTTGGCGACGGATATTTCATCCTTGCTGGAGGCACCAATTTCTACTCCTACAAAGGCGGAGTTGAAGCGCTTCTTACAGGCGCAAAGGCTGCATCTATAGAGCTTGTAATGGGAACCGAAGCAGACGGACGCTCTAACTTCTATCCCGGCTTCTCCTCTGAATTTAACATTGACAGAGCAAATTTGGTTGTTTATCGCTCGAATACAGCGATGTTCCCCGCAGATTCGACTGCTTACCCTATGTATTTGTCGGGTGGAAAGGGCGTCACTAACACGTATTCCTTTACGTACGGCTTCAATTATGCGGATGATGCTAACAAATATGATTTTAACGCGTACTCAACCGGAAAAAATCGTTATTCATATACTATTACCTCTAATGCAACCTATACAGGCTTTGTGCCTAACTCGGGACAGTTCTCAAAGATTGCGGGCAGCGATTACAACATCTACGCTATGCGTATCTATGAGGCAGAGCTTACAGTTGAAGAAATTCTTCAGAACCACTTTGCTGATATAGCTTTAATAAATCAGCTTGACATTTCCAAATTCCTTGAAGCAACCGAAGCAGAAAAGCAAGCGGTTTACGCGGCATTTGAAAACGTAAATGCAAGCACCGATAAAGCAACACTTCAGGAAATGCTTAACGATTGCTTCCCCGAAGAGGAAATAGAAGACCCAAACAGACAGCATTACGACCTGTTTGTAAAGGACGGCTTGGTATACCATATGAACTTCGCCTCCGCTACGTCGAGTACCACTCGCGTAAAC
>JAZOCY010000100.1:0-10114 GCA_045596805.1 Eubacteriales bacterium
TATAGCTCTGGCTAAGCCTGAGGACTTTGATTGGAAAAAGATTTTTGAGGGCGCTGATTGGTTCCACTTTACAGGAATTACTCCCGCGCTTAACCCTACAGCTGCAGAAATCTGTCTCGAGGCTTGTCGCGCTGCGAAGGAAGCAGGCGTTAAGGTCAGCTGCGATCTCAACTTCCGTAAAAAGCTCTGGTCAAGAGAAGAAGCAAGAGAGACAATGACCAAGCTCATGCCCTACGTAAACGTTTGTATTTCTAACGAAGAGGACGCGTATGACGTATTTGGAATTTCTGCGGAAAACACGGATATTGAGTCGGGAAAGGTAAATCACGAGGGCTACAAGAGCGTTGCAAGACAGCTTATGGATAAGTTCGGATTTGAAAAGGTTGCCATTACTCTCAGAAGCTCTATAAGCGCAAATGATAACGACTGGGCGGCACTTCTTTACGACGGTAAGGATTACTGCTTCTCCAAGACCTATCATATGCATATCGTTGACCGCGTAGGCGGCGGCGACAGCTTTGGCGGCGGTCTTATTTATTCCTTGCTTATGGGATATAAAACTCAGGAGGCTATTGAGTTTGCAGTTGCCGCAAGCTGTCTCAAGCATACGATTGAGGGAGACTACAACTGCGTAACCGTTGACGAGGTTAAATCCTTGGCAGGCGGCTCGGGCTCAGGACGCGTACAGAGATAAACAGCGAAGAGAATTCAAAATTCAATAAATTTATTTCATCTCCCCCTGTGTTGTAGGGGGAGATTTTTTTGTTAAACGAAAACCACCAGCAGTGCTGGTGGTTCCAAAAAGCTTTAGCTTTGCACAGTTTATTTATCCGGGCAAAGCGAGGAACCAAGTAGCCTTCTCCTGCGGGAGAAGGGGGACCACGATAGTGGTGGATGAGGAGTTACCTTGCGCTAAGGACACCTCATCCGTCAGCCTACGGCTGCCACCTTCCCCCACTGGGGAAGGCAAAATTTAAGTGATTGCCACATTTGTGGCAGTGGGGCGACTACCGCAAGTGGCGAATTTTTCGACGAGCCTATAGGCTCAGCGTGTGGAATGCCCCAAGGGGGCTATCGCAAGCCACCAGCACGGCTGGTGGTCATGACTGCTCAGTCGAGAAATACAAGGAGACAACGTAGAAGCAAAAAGTATAATCAAATAAAAAAGGGCTATTTTGGTTGTAAAATCCAAAATAGCCCTTTAATGTAAACAAAAGTTGTCGTTGTTACACGTTCTTTAACTCGGAGAGAATCTTTTCTGTGATTTTCTTCATTTGGTCCAACTTACTGTCAATATCGACTACAAGCTTCAACTGGTTTCTTGCTCTGTCAAGGTTGTGCTCGGCATAAGCGGTTTTGAAGTAAGTGTCGCCGTTTATGTAGTCGCCGAGGAATCGTATTCCGCATTCATACGTAAGAAGAAGCGCCGAGAAGGGAAGAAGCTCTATTTCCTTTTCTGTCAGCTTTTCGTGAACAGCTGAAAGGAAGCCACGTGTGAAGCTCTCATATTTGTCAAGCTCAAAGTAAACACGGTCAAGGTCCTTTTCGTCCTCAGCGGCGGAAGAGGCGCCAAAGCGAAGCGCGTCTCCAAAGTCGTAGAGAAGAGAGCCGGGCATTATTGTATCAAGGTCTATTACGCATACGCATTCTCCCGTATCCTTGTTAAAGAGAATGTTGTTGAGTTTCGTGTCGTTATGCGTAACGCGAAGAGGCAGAGACTTATCTGCGAGGGCGTCGACAACTACGGACGTCGCCTTTTTATAAGATAGCGCAAGCTCTATTTCTTCTTTTGCGTTATCTGCGCGACCTGAAAGGTTGTCGTTGACAGCGCGCTCAAAGTCAGAGAAGCGCTTTACCGTGTTATGGAAATTAGGTATTGATTCAAAGAGAACCGTTGCGTCAAAGCCGTCAAGAGCATTTTGAAAATCTCCGAAAGCCTTTCCTGCCTTGAAAAGTATTTCATTGTTCGAGATATCAAAGGAAATTCCGTTTACAAAATTGTAGAGTCGGAAATACTCGTCCTCATAAACGGCGTACAACTTGGCGTCCTTTGCGGGAATGACGCGCAAAACAGTATCGGGAGTATAAGTACCGTCGGATTTTTTGCTTTTCTCTATTTTTGTGGTTACAAGCATTATATTCTCCATAAGGCGTGCGGGGTCGGTAAATATAGACTTGTTTATTTTTTGTAAAATGTAGTCGGCATCTGTCGCTTTGATTAAATAGGTGTCGTTTATATGTCCGTTTCCATATGAAGAAATGTCGTTTTCATTTTTTACAGTTATTGGGAAAAGCTTTGACACTTCAAATGCATTATACGCCATGATAAACTCCTTTATTCGTTAAATCAAGAATAGCCTGTTTAACTTCATCGGCGTCTTCCTTGTATGTGACACCGTACCATTTCTCTTCGGTTTTGAGAACACGCACCTTTGCGCCGTCTTTTTTTATCATATCGTCTATGACAAAGGGGAGGAAAAATTCGCATTTTAAGGGGTTTTCGTGCTTTTCAGATAAGAAGGTGACAAAATCCTTTTCAAGCTTCTCAAAAAAGCTTTGGTCGAGACCCCAGAGATTCATAGATACTATAGTGTCAAGAGGGAGACCGCTGTTCTTGTCGAGGGCTGTATGCTCGGTGACACTCTTTAAATAGCCGTTCTCTGTTTCGCATACGCCACGGCTTACTGTTCCACTCTCGGAAAGAGTCTTTCCAAGCTCAAAGCCGACCATGCACAGCTTTTCATCGGATATCAGCTGGTCGTGAATTATCTTGTATGAAGAAACGCCGTAGTAGTCGTCTGCGTTTATTACGGCGAACGGAGTGTGTATGAAGTCTTTGGCACAGAGAATGGCGTGCCCTGTTCCCCAGGGCTTCGTTCTTCCCTCGGGCACTTTAAAGGGGGCAGGAAGCTTGTCTAATTCCTGAAAAGCGTATTCAACGTCTATGAGCTTTTCGATACGCTTGCCCGCCATTTCGCGGAAATCATGCTCGATTTCCTTTTTTATTATGATAACCGCGTGGTCAAAGCCTGCTCTTACGGCATCGTAAACGGAGTAGTCGATAATTGCCTCACCGTTAGGACCTAATGGCGCCATCTGCTTCAAGCCGCCGAAACGGCTTCCCATGCCTGCCGCCATTATAACGAGAGATGTTTCGTTATTTTTCATGGTGATAACTCCTGTAAAAACAAATTGAAAAATGTTCCGATTGACAAAAATGCGCTTATATGGTATATTATACAATATAAAATGAAAAAATGCAATACAAATATTTTCTTTTTTATATCGATATTCTATGTGGACTGTCATTTGCATACGATATAAGAGAAATTACAATGAGTGAATCAATTAAATAAAAAACGCTTTTCAGCACAAAAAGAAAACGAGGTTTTACCGTGACGAAATTACTCTTGAAATTATTTGTTAAGGATTATAAAAATACGAACAACCAAAAGGTGAGGACGGCTTACGGAACGCTTTCGGGCGCTGTGGGGATTGTAGCAAACTTTTTGCTCTCGCTTTCAAAGCTTGTTATAGGAATTCTTTTCGGTTCGTTGGCAATAAGCGCCGACGCGATAAACAATCTTTCTGACGCGCTCTCGTCTGTACTCTCGATAGTCAGCTTTAAGATGTCCTCAAAGCCCGCTGACAGAGAGCATCCGTTCGGTCACGCGAGAATCGAATACGTCGCTTCTATGATAGTTTCATTTCTTATTCTTTCTATCGGCGTCAATCTTATAAGAGAGACAATAGGGAAAATCATAAATCCGAGCGATACTGCCTTCAGTGTTGTTTCGGTTATAGTTTTATGTATTTCGATAGCAGTCAAGCTGTGGCTTTATATCTTTAACAGAAGGCTCGGCAAGGCGATAAATTCGAGCGTTCTTATCGCGACGTCGGCAGACAGCCTGTCTGACACCGTGAGCACGTCGGCAGTTCTCGTATCCGTTTTGGTCCTTCGCTTCTTTTCCTTGGATATCGACGCGTACGTGGGAATTTTGGTCGCCTTGTTTATTTTCTATTCGGGCGTTAAAATATTAAACGATACCAAAAATTCCATTTTGGGAGAAGCCCCCTCTGCCGAGACCGTCAAGGCGATAGAAAGCATAGTCGCAGAGTACCCCGACGCGCTCGGTATTCACGACATGATAATACACAGCTACGGCGCGCTTCATACTATAGCTTCCTTTCACGTAGAGGTTGACGGAAGCAAGGATATATTCAAGAGCCACGATATGACCGATAATCTTGAAAAGCGCATAAGGGAAGAGCTTAACATTGATTGTACCATTCATATGGATCCGCTGATAACCGATAACGAAAGAATAAATTCACTCAGAGCCGAGACGCTTAAAATAGTGACGGGAATAGACGGGGGGCTGTGCATACACGACTTCCGTGTGGTAGAGGGCGAGAGTCACACGAATCTTATATTCGACGTTTCGGTTCCCTTTGAAATAAAAAAGAGCGACGCCGAGATTGCCGAGTCTGTCGAAAAAGCGATAAAATCGCTCGGCGCGAATTACTTTACCGTAATACAGATAGACAGAGTTTAATACAAAGGAATTCCCCTTTGGCATTTTAGGAAGCGATGCAGAGGGGAATTTGTTTTTTGATAATATAAAAATTTTTATCCCGTATTGACAAAGCGGAAAAAGTGTGCTATAATTCACTCGTATAATAAAAGGCTGTGACGGAAAAGAATAGCTGTTATAAGCGACATACAGAGAGGGGACGGCGGCTGAAAGTCCCTTGTCGCGGATAGTGAAAACCACTCCCGAGCTGCAATATTGAAATATTGCCGTATTTCTGCGTTAAAGAAATCAATTTGCTTGAATTTGAGTTAAAAATTAAGGTGGAACCGTGCATAGTTATGCACCCTTAACGCTATGAAAATCATAGCTTAAGGGCGTTTTTTATTTTATTCAGTAATTTTATTCGAGAGAGGATATATAAAATGAAGGTTATTTATAATGACGGAACAGTCAAAGAAACGCAAGACAAGGACGAAGAGCTTCACATAATAAGGCATACGGCTGCTCACATTATGGCGCAGGCTATAAGCCGTCTTTATCCCTACGCTAAATTTGCGTACGGACCCGCGACTGAAAAGGGCTTTTACTATGACGTTGATTTAGGCGAAACCAAGCTCACAGACGAGGACCTTGCCGCTATCGAAAAGGAAATGAAGAAGATAGTAAAGGAAAATCTTCCCATAAAGCCCTTCATTCTCGACAGAGAAAAGGCAGTGGCTCTTATGAAGGAAAGGGGCGAGGATTATAAGGTCGAGCATATAGGCGATCTTGCAGAGGACGCTGTTATCAGCTTCTATCAGCAGGGCGATTATATAGATATGTGCGTAGGACCTCATCTTTGCTATACTAAGGCGCTTAAGGCGTTCAAGATAGTTCAGCAGTCGGGCGCTTATTGGAAAAATGATAAGAACAATAAGATGCTCACCAGAATTAACGGTATAGCCTTCGCAACTCAGGAGGAGCTTGATAACTATCTTAAGCTCATGGAGGAGGCTGAACGCCGCGACCACCGTAAGATAGGCAAGGAAATGGGGCTCTTCATGATGAGTGACGAGGGACCCGGATTCCCGTTCTTCTTGCCCAAGGGCATGGCGCTTAAAAACGCTCTTATAGATTATTGGAGAGACATTCATTATCGCGATAACTACGTAGAGGTCTCCACTCCTATGATAATGAACAGACACCTCTGGGAGACAAGTGGACACTGGGATCACTACAAGGACAATATGTATTCTACGGTTATAGATGAGGAAACCTATTGCGTAAAGCCTATGAACTGTCCCGGCGGAGTTATGGTTTACCGCAGTCAGCCCCACAGCTATCGCGAGCTTCCTATGCGCGTAGGAGAGCTTGGACTCGTTCACCGTCACGAGCTTAAGGGCGCGCTTCACGGACTTTTCCGCGTCAGATGCTTTACACAGGACGATGCTCACATCTTTATGCGTCGCGATCAGATAACAGACGAAATTATGGGCGTAGTTCATCTTATAAATGAAGTATATACAAAATTCGGCTTTAAGTATTTCATAGAGCTTTCTACACGTCCTGAGGACAGTATGGGAAGCGACGAGGATTGGGAGGCTGCGACGGAGGGCCTTAAGGGAGCGCTTGAGAAGTTAGGTCTGCCCTATATATTAAACGAGGGCGACGGCGCATTCTACGGTCCTAAAATAGACTTCCATCTTGAAGATAGTCTTGGCAGAACCTGGCAGTGCGGTACTATCCAGCTCGACTTCCAGATGCCGCTTAACTTCCAGCTCGAATATACGGACGAAAAGGGCGAAAAGCAGCGTCCTATAATGATCCACCGCGTATGCTTCGGCTCTATCGAAAGATTTATAGGTATTATCACAGAGCATTTTGCGGGTAAATTCCCCGCATGGCTTGCGCCTGTTCAGGCAAAGGTGCTTCTTGTTTCCGAGAAGAGCGCCGACTATGCCGAAAAGATTTATCAGCGACTTCGCGAGGAGAATATCCGTTGTGAGCTTGACGCGAGAAACGAAAAGATAGGCTATATGATAAGAGAGGCTCAGATGGTCGAAAGAGTTCCCTATATGCTCATAATAGGCGCAAAGGAAGCGGAGGAGGGAAATATCTCCGTTCGTCTCCGCGATACGGGCGAAACCCTCTCAATGTCTCTTGACGAGTTCATTGCCAAGCTCAAACGGGAAATCAAGGAGCGCATATAATCGGTTTTAACAAAAAAGCCGACAGTATCATTTTTGCGAAATATTTTTGTTTATATAAAAGGGAAAAGGGAGCTTTCGCTCCCTCGCCGTAAACAAAAATATTTCGCTTTTTATTTGTTGTACTGCTCGTTCTTGTTCTGATTCTGGTTGTTGCTCTGGTTGTTGTTCTGATTCTGATTTTTATTCTGGCTGTTGTTCTGATTTTGATTTTTGTTCTGGTTGTTGTATTGCTCGTTCTTGTTCTGGTTCTGCTGGTTGTTCTGATTTTGGTTCTGATTATTCTGCATATTAAAAAATTCCCTTTGCTTATTTGTGACCGTAGGTCATATATGAGTATGCTCGCGTCAACAGATTTTTATACGCTGAAGATAAAATAAAAAAATTTAGAAAAAACTATTGCAATTTGTAAAAATATGTGTTATAATCATTAGCGTAAGATGTATAAGATAAGGAGAGTGGGTTCAACCCACTCTTTGTTTTATGTTAAAGGCTTAATAATAAATGTTTTAAGGAGAGAGGATATTGAGAAAGCAGAATATTGCGGAGACGGTAGAAGAGCTTTTGCGACCTACGGTTGAGGGCTTGGGATATGAGCTCTGGGACGTAGAGTATGCAAAAATCGGTACTGAAATGAATTTAACCGTCACAATAGACAAAGAGGAGGGAATCTGGATAAGCGACTGTGAAGCAGTTCACAGAGCCATAGATCCTATCTTAGACGAGGCGGATCCCATCGAGGATGCGTACCGACTTAACGTGTCGTCTAAAGGGCTTGAATATGAGCTGAGAACAGATAAGCATTTGCTGTGCTCGCTTGGTATGCCTGTTGAAGTCCGTCTTTTCGCGGCAAAGAACGGCAAAAAAGCTTTTTTGGGAATTCTCCAGAATTATGAATCCCCCGACGTTACTCTCGCCCTTGAAGATGGCGAAAGCTTAGTATTAAAAAAGGCTGAAATTTCTAAAATTTCGGTACGCTATATAGAAGAATAATCAAGAAATAAAGAAAGGAAGCGGCAGTGTCCGCGCAGAAAAGATAAAATGAATACGGAATTTTTTAACGCACTTGACCTTCTCGAAAGAGAAAAAGGGATTTCCAAGCAGTATATGCTTGAAAAGGTAGAAGCAGCCTTGATGAGCGCCTTCAAGAAGGAACTCGGCGGTAATACAAACGTGAGAATCCTGCTTGATGAAAAGAAGAAGGAAATGAAGGTTTATCAGCAGAAAACAGTTGTCAGCGAGGTAGAGAACCCTGATATCGAGATTTCGCTTGACAGCGCTAAGGAGATAAGCAAGCGCCACAAATTAGGAGGCGTTGTTGAATTTGAGCTTAAGCCGAAAAACTTCAGACGCTTGAGCGCACAGGCGGCAAAGCAGGTTATTATTCAGGGAATCCGCGAGGCTGAACGCGCAAACATAGCAAGAGAATATGAAAGCAAGAAAGAAGAAATAATAACTGCAATAGTTGATAAGGTGGACGATACGAACGGAAATCTTATTATAGATACGGGAACAAGCAGAGCTACTCTTTTGAAGTCCGAGCAAATCCCCGGCGACTCCTTTAAGGTGGGAGACAGACTTAAGGTCTTCGTTACTGAGGTTAAAGGAAACGAAATGAGAGGACCTATAGTAACCCTTTCCCGGATTCATCCTAAAATGGTACAGAGACTTTTTGAGCTTGAAATTCCCGAAATCAAGGATGGTACGGTTATTATAAAGAGCGTGTCGAGAGATGCGGGCTCACGTAGTAAGATAGCGGTATATTCAAGAGATGAAAACGTTGACCCCGTAGGCGCTTGTATCGGTAACAAGGGTATGAGAATAGGCGCTATACTTAACGAGCTCGGTAACGAAAAAATAGACGTTATCCGCTATGACGAGGACCCCGCGAAATTCGTGGCAGCAGCTCTTGCCCCCGCAAATATACTTTCCGTTGAGCTTGACGGAGAGCGCACCTGCAGAGTTACGGTAACTCCCGACCAGCTTTCACTTGCGATAGGCAAGGAAGGACAGAACGCAAAGCTTGCGGCAAAGCTCACAGGCTTCAAGATAGATATTAAGGCGTAATCGGGAGGGTAAAGGTGAAACATACTCAAACGGCGCAGAAGAAAAAACTTCCACAAAGGCGCTGCACAGGCTGCGGCGAGCATTTTTCGAAGATGGAGCTTATACGCATCGTGCGTTCCCCCGAGGGTGAAATTTCACTTGACAGAAGCGGAAAAAAATCAGGGAGAGGCGCATATATATGCCCCAGCCTCAAATGCTTGAAAAAGGCTCGTAAAAGTCACAGAATCGAACAAAACCTTGAATGTGAGATTCCCGAAAGCGTTTATGACGCATTGGAGGCGCAGATAGGTGACGAGTAACGGAAACGAAGAAATTAAGGATATAAGCAAACGCTTTTTGTCAATGCTTGGAATTGCGAAAAAGGCGGGCAAGGTTATATGCGGAACCACGCTTATATGCGAAGCAATGAGAAAAAAGAAAAAGCCATGTCTCGTTATTATTGCTTGCGACGTATCCGAAAATACAAGAAAAACGTTGGTTTTCAAATCCGAATTTTATAAGGTAAAAGCAATAGTTTCTGACGTGACGAAGGATGAGCTTTCACACGTTGTCGGAAAAGATTGTATCATAGCGGCAGTTGCCATCACAGATGTTAGTTTGGCAGCAGAGCTTTTAAAACTGTCAGGAAAGGAAGCTTCCGACTCTTAGGAAGCGGTGATTTAGAATATGGCATCAAATAAAAACATAAAGCTTTCTCAGCTTTCAAAGGACTTCAATATAAAATCAAAGGAGCTTATAGATTTTTTGCAGTCCTTGGGAATTGAGAAAAAAACAGGCGCGTCTCTCGATGAAGAGGAATTTGAGGTTTTTTTGCAGAAAATTACCGAGCAAAATCAGATAATAAACATAGGCGATTATCTTAGCGGTAAGGCGACTATTATTTCTGAGGAGAGAGAGGCCGAGAAAAAGGCTAAGGCAGAGGCGGAGGCAAGAGCTAAAGCAGAAGCAGAGGAAAAAGCGAGAGCAGAGGCAGAGGCTAAGGCTAAAGCTGAGGCTGAAGCTGCAGAAAAGGCTCGTGCACAGGCAGAGGCTAAGGCTAAGGCTATGAACGCAGCGCAGGCTATTGAGGCAAAGGCTCGTGCAGCAGCTCAGAACCGTCAGCAGAGCGCACCCGCACGTGATAATAACAGAAGTGAGCGTCCTGAGCGCACAGGTGAGCGACCTGTCCGCCGTGACGAGCGTGCACAGGGCGAGCGCAACTTTAACGAGAGACCGCAGCGTCCTCAGGGTGAGCGTCAGTCCTTTGACCGCACGCAGAATACAGGTGCCGCACCGCAGCAGAAGAGCTTTGGCGACCGCTTTGAGCGCAAGCCCTTTGAGGAAGTC
>JAZOCY010000101.1:0-20905 GCA_045596805.1 Eubacteriales bacterium
CAGAATAGTAGGATATAAGCTGAGCCCATTCCTCTGGAAGCACGTAAAAAGCGGTCTTTCTGCCGGCCGTGTGCAGTCTGTCGCCACCAGAATTATTTCCGAGAGAGAAGAAGAAATCCGTTCCTTTAAGCCGAAAGAATATTGGCTTATAAAGGTCGACCTTCTCACAGAAAAGGGCGAGGAAATAAAAGCTAAGTTTTACGGAACGGCAGAGAAGGAAATAAAGCTCAATACTGAAAATGACGCTCTCGTTATAGAAAATGCCGTAAAGGGCTCGCCTTTTTCAATAAAGAGCGTAAAGAAAACGCAGAGAAACAAGAACCCCTTGCCCCCGTTTATCACCTCTACCTTGCAGCAGGAGGCTTCAAAAAGGTTAGGCTTTGCTACACAAAAAACAATGAGAATTGCGCAAGAGCTTTACGAGGGTATCAATCTCGGCGCCGAATACGGAGGCGTACAGGGCTTGATTACTTATATGCGTACCGACTCGCTTCGCGTCTCTACCGTAGCTCAGGATGCGGCGAGAGCGCTTATTTCCAAGCTTTACGGCGAGGATTATTTCCCTCATACGCCTAAGCAGTATAAAACAAAAAACAACTCTCAGGACGCGCACGAGGCTATAAGACCCTCAAACGTAAATATAATACCGAAAAACATAAGAAAGAGCTTGACAAACGATCAGTTTAAGCTCTATAAAATGATATGGGAGCGCTTTATGGCGAGCCAGATGTCCAGCGCTGTTTTCAACACGGTTTCGGTTGATTTTGAGAGCGCGGGATATATCTTCAAGGCAAACGGAAACGCTCTTAAATTCAAGGGCTACCTCGCTATATACGATGCGTCGGAATTGCAGAATACGGAAGAGAATGACGATTTGGTCATCACCGCTATTCCCGTGCTCGTTCCGAGCGATAAGGTAACGCTTGCAAGCTTTGATAAATCTCAGCATTACACCGAAGCGCCCCCGAGATATAACGAGGCGACTCTCGTAAAATTCCTTGAGGAAAACGGTATAGGCCGCCCAAGCACCTATGCGCCAATCATCACAACAATAATAACGAGAAACTACGTAAAGCACGAGGGAAAATCGCTCGTTCCCACGCCCATAGGCGATATTACCACGAAGATTATGAAAGAGCAATTCCCCGAGATAGTGGACTACAAGTTTACAGCTTATATGGAAAACAAGTTTGATATGGTAGCAAAGGGCTCTGCCGAGCTTTTAGATGTCTTAAATGAGTTTTACGACAAGTTTAAGGTGTCGCTCGAGCAGGCGGAAAGCAAGACTGCCGACGAGGAAATAGAGATTCCGCCTGAGGAGTCGGACTACCTCTGCGAAAAGTGCGGCGCTAAGCTGGTATACAAAAACGGAAGATTCGGACGCTTTCTCGCTTGTCCGAACTACCCCGAATGTAAAAATACAAAGGCGCTCGGAAAGAACGGCGCCCCTCTGGAAAAGAAGGAGGACGACGAGCTTCTTGCAGGCTTCAAGTGCGAATTGTGCGGCGGCGATATGGTTATTCGCAACGGCAAATTCGGAAGCTTCTATGCGTGCAAGAATTATCCGACGTGTAAGTTTACCAAGCAAAAGGTTTCTAAAATCGGTGTCGCCTGCCCTCAGTGCGGCGCTGATATCGTCGCGAAGCACGGAAGAAAAAAGACTCTCTTCTATAGCTGTGAAAGATATCCCGATTGTGATTTTTCCTCTTGGGATATTCCACTCAACGAAAAGTGTCCGCAGTGCGGCAAGATGCTCTTTTACAGAAAAAGCAGAAAAACAATCCTTTGCTTAGATAAGGACTGTAATTACAAGCGCGAGGAAAGCATTAAAGAGAACAATGAAGAATAAAGGAACCGTAAAAATAATCGGCGCGGGACTTGCGGGATGCGAGGCGGCTTGGCAGGCGTCCAAGCTCGGACTTGACGTGACACTCTATGAGATGAAGCCGAAAAGCTTTTCGCCCGCGCATCACAGTGAAAAATTCGCAGAGCTTGTCTGCTCAAATTCATTTCGCTCTAACCAGCTTTCAAATGCAATAGGGCTCTTAAAGGAAGAAATGCGCAGAATGGGCTCTCTGATTATGGAAGCGGCTTACGCCTGCGAAATTCCTGCGGGCAGCGCGCTTGCCGTAGATAGAGAAAGGTTTTCTGATTATATCACTGAAAAAATAAAAAACAATCCTCGCATTACGGTTATAAACGAGGAATTTACGCAAATAGATGCGGCGACAGACGAAATAATTGTTTGCGCCACAGGACCTCTCACGAGCGATTTGCTTGCCGACAGTATTCTTGAGCTTGTAGGTGGAGATGAGCTTCATTTCTATGACGCGGCGGCGCCCATCGTTGACGCGTCCACCATAAATTACGACGTTGCGTTTTTCGCTTCCCGATACGGAAAAGGCTCAGGGGACGATTATTTGAACTGCCCTATGAACGAAGAGCAGTACAACGCCTTTTATAACGCCCTGCTTAATGCCGAAATGGCGACTCTTAAGGACTTTGATTCCGAATCACAGAAAAAACTGCAGGTATTTGAGGGCTGTATGCCTGTCGAGGTTATGGCTCAAAGAGGATATGACGTTTTGCGCTTCGGGCCTATGAAGCCGGTCGGACTTCCGCTTCCTTCTACAGGCAAGGACGCCTTTGCCACCGTTCAGTTAAGGAAAGAGAATTTAGAGGGAAGCATGTATAATATGGTGGGCTTTCAGACTCATCTGACCTTCTCTGAGCAAAAAAGAGTTTTCAGAATGATTCCGGGTCTTGAGAATGCTGAATTTTTCCGCTATGGAGTTATGCACAGAAACACGTATCTGAATTCGGTCAGGCTGTTAAACAGCGATTATTCGGTAAGAAAAAATCCGAATATTTTCTTTGCGGGACAGATAACGGGAGTAGAGGGATATATAGAGTCGGCATCCTCAGGCTTCGTCGCGGGAATAAACGCGGCGAAAAGAGCTCTCGGCGAACAAAGCGTAATTTTCCCGACAGAGACCGAAATAGGCGCGCTTGCGTCTTATATAAGTAATCCGGGCGTTTCGTCATTTCAGCCAATGAACGCTAATTTTGGCGTAATTGCCCCTCTCGATAAAAAGGTTAAGGGCGGAAAGGTCGCAAGGAATGAAGCCTACGCCACCCGTTCTCTCGAAATTATCGAGCAAATATACGAAAATATTAAAGAAAGGCAGGACAAGCTTAAATGAGAATAATAATAGATGTTATGAGCGGCGATAATGCCCCTGCTGAGATTTTGCGTGGCGCTTGCCTGGCATCAGAGGAATTTTCAGCCTCTATAGTCGTCGTAGGCGACCGTGAAGTTATAGAAGAAACTGCAAAAAGAGAAGAGCTTTCTCTTGAAAAAATAACCGTCGTACACGCCGCCTCTGTAATCAATATGGAGGACAGCGCCCTATCCGTTGTGCGCGAAAAAAAGGATTCCTCGATGAGCGTAGGTCTTAAAATGCTTTCGCAGGGAGAGGGAGATGCATTCGTAAGCGCGGGCAACACAGGCGCCTTACTTGCGGGCGCGACGCTTCTCGTCAGAAGAATTAAAGGCATTGAAAGAGCAGCGATTGCTACCGTCATTCCGTTTTCCTCTCCGCTTATGCTTATGGATTGCGGGGCAAATCTTGAGATTACGCCCGCGCATGCCGAGCAGTTTGCGATAATGGGCTCTATTTATATGGAAAAGGTCTACGGAATAAAAAATCCCAGAGTAGGACAGGTAAATAACGGAACTGAGTATAACAAGGGACTTCCACTTCAGGTCAAGGCGTATGAATTGATGTCTGAGTCAAAGGACATCAACTTTGTCGGAAACGTCGAAGCCAAAGCTATACCTTTTTCAGCGTGTGACGTGCTGGTAACCGACGGCTTTTCGGGAAATATAATTCTTAAGATGTTAGAGGGCATGGGTAAATATATTTTTTCCGAGCTGAAAACAATGTTCCGCTCTAATTTTATGACAAAGATGTCAGCTTTGGTTATGAAAAGCAAGCTTCGTAAAATGAAGTCGGGCTTTGACGCGTCCGAGCATGGTGGCGCGCCGCTTCTCGGAATTTCAATGCCCGTTATAAAGGCTCACGGCAGCTCTGACGCTCGCGCTATAAAAAATGCGGTTCATCAAGCTATTACCTTTGTAAATACTGGAATAAATCAGGACATCGCAAGATGGGCGCTTGAAAAGAAAAACGAGCAACAAAAAGAAGCGCAAAGCGAGGAAAATGCTTCTCCGTCGGCTTTGGAAAATAAAATAAAAGCATAAGGAATGGAAAATACATATGCCAAAGGAAAAAGATTTTGCTCTTTTGGAAGAAAAAATAAATTACTCCTTTAAAAATAAATCTTTACTTCAAAATGCATTGACTCATTCTTCCTATTATAACGAAAACAGAAAAAAGGCGCCCTCCGTCTCTTCAAATGAGAGGCTCGAATTTCTCGGAGATTCTATTCTGCAAATTATCATAAGTGAATATTTTTTTCTTGAATTTCCCGACAAGGACGAGGGCGATTTGACAAAAATGAGACAGCACGTGGTTTGTGAAAGAGCGCTTGCAAAAGCCGCGCGCTCTATTGATCTAGGAGCGTATCTGCTTTTGGGAAAGGGCGAGGATTCGGCGGTTGGACGCGCAAGAGACTCTGTTTTGGCAGACACCTTTGAAGCGCTTTTGGCGGCAATATATCTCGATAATGACGATAATAAATTAAACGCCGTAAAGAATATTGCCCTTGATTTGATGAGAGAGCAGCTGCTGCGCTCGTATTCCGAGAATCAGGATTATAAGACCTCTCTTCAGCAGTTAGTTCAGCAGGACGGAATAGAAAGCCTTTATTATGAGGTCCTTTCCGAAAGTGGACCTGCTCATAACAGGAAATTTACGGTTGCCGCAAAGCTTAACAGTAACGTTATCGGTAAGGGAAGCGGACGCACAAAAAGAGAAGCAGAACAAAAAGCGGCTCACGAGGCCTTGCTGCTATTTGGCATAAAAGACGGTTTAAAATGAATAAAAAGCATATAAATATACCCGTTTTCATTCCTCATCTGGGATGTCCCAATCAATGCGTTTTTTGTAATCAGAGGACAATTTCGGGCGTTGACGAGTTTGACGCGTCACAGCTTGACAAAATTATATCCAAGTCGCTTTCCACAATAGATTTATCTTCTTCGGATGTCGAAATAGCCTTTTTCGGCGGCTCGTTTACAGGGATTGATTTTTCTCTTATGTGCGAGCTTTTATCGACAGCCTACGGCTATGTGGAAAAAGGGGACGTCTCTTCAATACGGCTTTCCACGCGCCCCGATTATATTGATGATAAAATATTGACGACCTTAAAAGCGTACGGCGTAAAAACCATTGAGCTTGGCTTGCAAAGCTCTGATGAAAGAGTGTTAGAGAGCTGTCGCAGAGGTCATACGTCGCTCGACGCAAAAAGGGCTTGTCGCCTTATTTGCGAGTACGGATTTGAGCTTGTAGGTCAGATGATGATAGGACTGCCTGATTCAACGCTTGCCGATGAAATAAAAACGGCAGAATTTATTATCCAAAACGGCGCGATAGGCGCGCGCATATATCCGACTGTAGTATTGCAGCACACAGAATTAAAGGATATGTGCCTTTGCGGAAGCTACACTCCACTTTCCTTAGACGACGCAATTATGCGTTCAAAAGAGGTCGCAAAGCTGTTTATTAGGAACAATATAGACATTATACGTATCGGACTTTGCGCGTCTGAAAATTTACTTTCCGAGGATACGTACTTTGCAGGACCTAATCATTCGGCTTTAGGCGAGCTTGTCTACGGAGAGCTTTATTACGATTTTATTCTTGAAGAATTGAAAGCGTCAAAGGAATGCGACACAAAAAACAAAAAATTAACCATTGAAGCGCCCTTAAACGCAAAATCAAAGGTCATAGGGCAAAAACGAAAGAACATAATTCGCTTACAGGAGCTTTACGGCTTTTCCTCTGTGAACGTAGAGGAAAATGAGAGCCTGTCAGCGTACGAAATAAAAATCCATTTTTAGAATAGAGGGAAAAAATGTATCTGAAATCTCTTGAATTACACGGTTTTAAATCATTTCCAAACAGAACGGTATTGAACTTTGAACGGGGAGCTACCGTCGTTGTCGGACCTAACGGAAGCGGAAAGTCCAACATTTCCGACGCGATGAGATGGGTTCTTGGCGAAATTTCAAGTAAAAATATCCGAGGAAACAGAATGGAGGACGTCATTTTCGGTGGCGCCGACACAAGACGCCCGATGGGTTTTGCAGAGGTTTCCGTTACTTTTGACAATACAGATAAAACGCACCGTATGGATAGTCCTTACGACGAAATTACCGTCACAAGACGCTATTACAGATCGGGCGAAAGCGAATACCTTATAAATCGCAAGCCCGTACGTCTTAAGGATATTCACGAGCTTTTTATGAATACAGGCGTAGGACGAGAGGGCTATTCTATCATCGGGCAGGGTAAAATTGCCGAGATGATTTCCAAGAAAAGCGAGGATAGGCGTAATATTTTTGAAGAGGCGGCAGGCATCTCAAAATACCGTCACAGAAAAGAGGAGACGCAGCGCAAGCTAAACGAAGCCGAAACCAATATGGTTCGTGTCCGTGATATTCTTAATGAGCTTGAAGTACGAGTAGGACCTCTTGAAAAGGAGTCCGAGAAGGCGAAAAAATACTTAGAGCTCTACGAGGAGAAAAAGCGCGCCGACGTTTCACTTTGGCTTTTTGATACCGAGCATTTGCGCTTTGAAATAGAAAAGGCGAGAGAAAACCTCGCGCTTTCGAAAAACGAGCTCGACGTTGTTTCCGAGTCGCTCGACTCTCTTTCTGCCCAGAGCGACAGAATCTATGAGCAGACGCAAAAGAACAAGCTCGCGTCCGAGCAGGTTTTAACTAAAATAAACGAGCTCGTGCAGAGTATGCATAACCTTGACAATGTATATAAGGTCTCTGAAAACGAAGCCTTGCACCGACAGGAAATGATAGAGCAGTGCAAGAAGCGCATCTCCGAGATCGACGCGTCTGAAGCGCTGATAAGAAGCGACGGAATTAACAGCGAAGCTAAAATAGAGGGCTTAAAAGAGCAGCTTGAAATTTTCAGAACCGAGCGACTCGAGCTTCTTTCAGAGCAGCAAAAGATAGCAGAGGAAATAAAGCGTCAGGAAGAAATTCTGGCAGAAAGCCTTGAAAAGCTTTCGAAAAAGGAAAAGGAAGCTTTAGATCTTCAAGTGCGTATAAATGTAATAAAGAATACGCAAACAACCGACTCTTCTAAAGAAAATACTCTCTTGCAGCAAATTTCCGAATACGAGGCCGAGCGAGATGAGCTTATTTCGGAGGCGAAGCGATGCGAAGAAAGCGCGCAGGCATTTAAGGACAGAATTTCCTCTCAGGAGGAAATAATTTCCGAGCAGGAGGGCGAGATTGCGAAGCTTTCCGAAAAACGCGACCAGCTTGCAGATGAAATGGCTTCCTTAAAAATAGAAAAGGGAACGCTTGAACAGCGCGCGGATACCTTGCGCCGTATGGAAGAGCATTTTGAAGGGTATAATGAAAGCGTACGCTTCGTTATGAAGGCGTATTCTGAAAAGACTATAAAGGACGCAGGGGAGATTTTCGGTCCCATTTCAAAAATCATTTCTACCGATTCAAAATACGTTGTCGCTATTGAGACTGCTCTCGGCGCGAATATGCAGAACATAGTTGTTGATAACGACGCTACCGCTAAGGCGGCAATATCTGCTCTGAAAAACGCAAAGGCAGGACGCGCTACCTTCTATCCTATCAGCGCGATAAAGCCGGGCGCTGAGCCTGAGGAGATACATAACGCCGCCAAGCTTAAGGGATACGTTAACCGTGCCGATAAGCTCACCTCATTTGACCGAAAGTACGCAAATATTATTGAATGGCTTCTCGGAAGAACGCTTGTTTTTGATAATATAGACAATGCGTCCGCCGCTGCCATTTCTCTTAAATACAGAGTAAGATTTGTCACGCTCGACGGACAGGTTATAAATGCGGGTGGCTCATATACGGGCGGCTCGACCAAAAACAGCAGCGGAATTCTTTCGCGAGCTTTGGAAATTGAACAGATGCTTTCTGACGCTAAAGCTCTCGAAGAAAACATTGTCAAGCTTGATAAGAGCATAGAAGACATTGTTAATTCCATAGAAAAATCAAGGCAGAAGTCGAAAGAGGCGGAAGGACAAAAGAACTTGCTGCTTGCCCTGTCTAGATCGCAGTTTGCCGCACTTGATAGCGCTAACGCAAAATTGGAAGCTAAAAATTCTTTGATTGAAAAGATTAAAGGCGACTACGAAAAACTGACAGGCGACGGTTTGTTATTTAAAAACGAGCTTGCCGAGCTTTCCTTGAAGCTCGATTCTGTAAATGCTGAAATTGATGAAATCAAGAGCTACAGAAACGAGCAGGAAATATGCAAAAATGATAAGATAGACCGTAAGGACGAGCTTGTAGAACAGGCGAATAATGCTTATATACGCATTACTGAGGTAGGCAAGGATATTGATGCCGCACAAAGAGAAAAGGAAAACGCCGACGCTCGCTTAAATGAGCTGTTCAGTGAAAAGCAGCTGCAGAATCAGCGCATTGAGGAGTTTAACAGTAAGGAAAAAACGCAAATTGAGACACAGGCAGAAAACAGAAAAGACTATGAAGCCGCAGACGCTCAATTGAATGAACTGAGGGTTCAGCGTGAGGAGATAGAGCAGGAGATTTCTGAGTTTGATAAGCGAGGCGCAGAAATACGTATAAAGACGAGAGAGAAGAGCGCTCAGAAGGAGATCTCTCTGCGCGCCTTTACCTCAGCCGAGGCAAAGCTGAAGAGACTTACCGACGAGCAGGACAGATTGAGTGTCAGCCTGTGGGAAAACTACGAAATTACCTACGATCAGGCTATAGAATTGAATTATCCGCCCGTAACGTCGGAGAACCGTTCGGCAGCCGTATCCGTGCAGAATTCCTGTAAGTCAAAAATAAAGTCGCTCGGTCCTGTAAGCGTTTCTTCGATAGAGGAATACAAGGAAGTAAAAGAGCGATATGATGCGTTAAAGCTTCAGGTCGATGACTTTACACGCTCTTATGAAGAACTTTCGGGCGTTGTCAACAAAATAGAAGAAGAAATGAGAAACAGCTTTATAGTTACCTTCGCCGAAATAAACAAAAACTTTACAGGCGTATTTAAAGAGCTGTTCGGCGGCGGACACGCAGAGCTTTCCCTGACTGATCCCGATGACGTGCTTACAAGTGGAATTGAGATAAAAGCAGCCCCTCCCGGAAAGATAATAAAGAGCCTTTCCTTGCTTTCGGGTGGAGAACAGGCGTTTGTCGCTATCGCGTTGCTTTTCGCTATTTTGAAGGTAAATCCCTCGCCGTTCTGTATTCTGGACGAGATAGAGGCTGCGCTTGATGAAACCAACGTATTCCGTTTTGGCGAATATATCAAGAAGTTCTGTCAGGACACGCAGTTCGTTCTCATCACACACAGACGAGGCACGATGGAAATTGCGGATCGCTTGTACGGAGTTACTATGCCCGAGCGAGGAATATCAAGAGTCTTGCCTCTTGATGTAAATGAGATAGAAAGCAAAAAGAAGGAGCTTATAGAGGATGGGATTCTTTGACAAACTAAAACAAGGTCTTTCCAAAACGAAAAAGTCTTTTTTGGGGAAAATAGATGATATCTTCAAGAATTTCGTTAGAATTGACGAGGACTTTTTTGACGAGCTGGAAGAGCTTTTGATATGCGCCGACGTCGGTGTTTCTGCAACGGAGGAGATACTCGATACATTAAGAGACACCGTAAAAAGCGAGAGACTCTCTTCTCCTGAGGACGTAAAAAAGGCGCTCTATGGCATTCTGAAGGACACCATAGGACAGCACGAGGGCTTGATTATAAATACGAAGCCGTCTGTTATTTTAGTAATTGGCGTAAACGGAGTGGGGAAGACCACTTCTATAGGAAAGATAGCAAAGCTTCTTAAGGACGACGGGAAAAAGGTCGTTGTTGCAGCTGCCGATACGTTCAGGGCGGCAGCCGCAGAGCAGCTTGAGGTCTGGTGTAACAGGGCGGGCGTAGATATAATAAAGCAGGGAGCGGGCGCAGATCCCGCCGCAGTCGTTTTTGATGCCATAAACGCGGTAAAGAGCAGAAAGGGTGACGTCCTTATAGTCGATACTGCGGGCAGACTTCACAATAAGAAAAATCTTATGGATGAGCTTGCCAAGATAAAGCGCGTTATTGATAGAGAGCTTCCCGACAGCGACAAGGAGATTTTGCTCGTAATCGACGCTACAACAGGTCAGAACGCAGTAAATCAGGCTAAAGAATTTAAGGATGCCGCAAGCATTACAGGCATAGTTATGACAAAGCTTGACGGAACCGCTAAGGGCGGCGTTTTGATTTCGGTTAAAAAAGAGCTTAATATTCCCGTTAAATTTATTGGTGTCGGAGAAAAGGCAGAGGATATGCGTCCCTTTGATCCCGATGAATTTGCGTCAGCGCTTTTTGACAACGAAGAGGTATAATTATGGACGTATTACTCGCATCTAAAAACAAGGGTAAAATAAGAGAAATAAAAACCTTGCTTTCCGAGTACGTTTCTTCTGTAAATGTTCTCTCGCTCGATGATATTAATTATAACGAGGAGATAGAGGAGAACGGAACTACCTTCGAAGAAAACGCAAAAATCAAAGCAAAAGTCGGGGCAGAGCTCGGATATATATGTATAGCAGACGATTCAGGTCTTGAAGTTGATGCACTTGACGGAGCACCGGGAGTATATTCCGCGCGTTATTCAGGCTATCACGCCGACGACGAAACAAATAATCAAAAGCTTTTGAGTGAGCTTTCGGGCGTTCCCTATGAAAAGAGAAGCGCTCGCTACGTCTGCGTCATCGCGTGTATTTTCCCCGACGGAAAAGAAATCGTTGTAAGGGATACCTGTGAAGGTAAAATACTTACCGAATACAGAGGAGACGGAGGATTCGGATATGATCCTCTGTTCTTCGTAGATAAATTTGAAAAAACGTTTGCCGAGCTTTCTATGCAGGAAAAGAACACCGAAAGTCATAGAGGTAAGGCGATGAGAAGCTTCTGCCGAGAGTTTTCTCGGGTTTTGAAAGGAGAATAAATGCTTACAAGTAAACAAAGAGCGAGTCTTCGGTCTCTTGCAAATTCCTTAGAGCCCATTTTTCAAGTGGGAAAGGGCGGAATAAGCGAGGAGATGTGTATTCAGATAGGAAACGCATTGGAAGCGAGAGAATTGATAAAGGCAAAGGTTCTTGACAATAGCGGCTACACCGCAAGAGAAGCGGCTGAGGTAATTGCCGAAGAGACGGGCGCAGAGGTTGTTGCTGTCGTTGGACTTAAGTTTGTATTGTACAGAGAATCAAAAAAGCATAAAAGGATAGAGCTTTAATGTCAAAGATGAAAAAGGTAGGCGTTTACGGGGGAACCTTTTCTCCGCCTCATATAGGTCACGTTTCTGCCGCTATAGCTTTTATAGAGCAGGAAAAGTTAGACGAGCTTATAATAATACCCACGTATCAGCCTCCGCATAAGGAGTGCGAAAAGAGCGCAACCCCTATGCAAAGGCTTGAAATGTGCAGGCTTTCGTTTTCACACGTAAAGGGCGTTTCTGTCAGCGATATGGAAATTGAAAGAAAAGGGAAGAGCTATACCTATTTAACGCTTTCTGAGCTGATAAGCGAAAGAAACGACATAAGACCCGTTTTTCTTTGCGGAACTGATATGATATTGACCTTTGACGAATGGTATCGCTTCGAGGATATATTCAAAATGGCGGATATCGTCTATATAAGGCGAGAAAATGACGAGCTTATTACAGAGCAGATAAAATCAAAAACGCAAGAATACGTAAGTAAGTATAACGCTAACGTGCGTGAGCTAAGGACCGAGCCTATAAACATTTCTTCTACCGAGCTACGTGAAATGATAAGAAAAAATCAGAATACCTCAGCTTATTTAAACAAGGAAACAGAGGAATATATCAGAAAATGGAACATTTATCAGACGAAGTAAAAAGCTCTGCTTTGGAACGGATAATGGGGACGTTAAAGGGCGAAATCGGTGAAAGCAGATTTTCTCACACCTTGGGAGTAAAGGACGAGATTACCCGTATGGGAAAAATATATTTACCCGATAAAATTTTTGAATTGCAGATAGCCGCCCTTTTGCACGATATTACAAAGGAATATTCTGTAAAAAAACAGTTGCAATTATGTGAAAAGTATGGTATAATGTTACACAATAGCGAGAAAAAGGCGCCCGCGGTCATTCATTCCCGAACAGGCGCGTACATCGCCTATGAGAAATTTCCCGATCTGGTAACGCATGAAATCGCAGGGGCTATCTATAAGCACACCTTAGCTTCGGAAAACATGTCGCTTTTCGATAAGCTTTTGTTCGTTTCCGACTTTACAGAGTGCACAAGAACAAACGAATTTTGCATATTAGTGAGAGATAAATTCTGGCAGAACATAGATAAATGCGAGAGCGAAAAATTGAGACTACGTTTGCTTGACGAGGTGATTTTGTTTTCGCTTGACAGCACGATCTCAAAGCTGCTTAAGTCGGGCTTGCTGATTTCGCCCGATACGGTAAAGGCGCGTAACGCTATTTTGGAAGGTTTTTCTTCTTTCAACGAATAAGTATTTTTTTCGATTTGAGACAAACTAAAATTATATTAATTTTGGAGTGTCTATGAAAAAATACTTTATTACGCTTACATTTATTTTTATTTGCTTGATCGTCGTCCTTCTTCTGCTTGGATCTGGATTTTCCTCTTCCGACAGTAAAAGCAAAACCGTTAATATAAACGAGCGCGACTCGGTGACATTTTTGTGCGCGGGCTTTGATTATGTCGGTAACAATACCGATTCTCTGATTTTAGTCTCGGTGAACACAAATGAAAAAAGCTTGAAGTTTCTTCAGATTCCGAGAGACACTTTTGTGTCGGGCGAGTCGTCAAACCGAAAAATAAACAATCTGTATTCTACCTATTATGAAAAAAAGGGGAATCGTGATTCGGCAATGCTACAGCTGAAGGAAACCCTTTCAGATATTCTTGCCTTGCCTGTCGATTATTATTTTTCCTTGGATTTGGCTGCTCTTTCCAAGACAGTCGATAAAATCGGCGGAATCGAAATTGACGTTCCGTACGATATGAAATACGTTGACGCGGAACAGAATCTGGATATATGTATAAAAAAGGGAAAGCAGATTTTAAACGGACAAAGGGCGCTTGACTTTGTAAGGTATCGCTTCGGATACGTCGAAGGGGACATCGGGCGAGTCGATGCGCAGAAAATTTTTCTTTCGGCTTTTTTAAATACAGTAAAGGAAAAAATCAATATCCCCACCGCCATTTCAATTTTAAAGGACTGCGCGTCTTACACCTCTACGGATATGTCGACAGAGCTTTTACTCTCCTTTGCCGTGAAAATGCTTGGCGAGGGCTCGCAGTACAAGGTGTATTATATGACGCTTCCGGGCGAAGCGGCAAATGATACGGAAAACGGGCTTTCCTATTACGCGGTAAACCGAGCTTCCGCTATCGATATGCTTTATAAGCAAGGGTTTTACGGCTTTGAAAGGTCGAAATTCGATGCGAGTCACCGATTGCTTAACGATAAGCTGTTGAATTTTTCTAATATATACTATGCGCCGAATTATGATTATTCGGTTTATTCTGATGAAGACATAAAAAATATAAAAATAAATATAAAGTCTTAATTTGGAGATGCAATACTATGATTGAAGCAGAAAACAAGATCTCTGCATCCGAGCAGCCGAAGGCGGTTGCTTTAAGCGCTGTAAAGGCGCTCTACTTAAAGCAGGGAAGCGATATAATGATGTATAACGTTGCCGATAATACAGTTATAGCCGATTATTACGTAATTTGCTCTGCGCGTTCATCTACGCATATCAAGGCGCTGTCAGACGAGGTCTGTTACAAGCTTGAGCTCGAAAACGTGAAAGCGCTGCACGTCGAAGGGCGTGACGGAGGCGCTTGGGTCCTTGTCGATTTCGGAAGCGTGATAGTTCATGTTTTTTCGAAGGAAGCGCGTGAATTCTATAAGCTCGAAAGACTTTTAAATGAGGAAGCAAAGGAAGATTTGTCTGAATTTTTGAAAGCTTTGGACGAAGGTATTTGATTATAATTTATAATTTTTTAATAGAGAAGGCAGAAAAATGAAGTACGATTTTAAGACTATTGAACCAAAATGGCAAAAAAAGTGGGACGAAGCAAAAGCATTTGAAGCGAAGAACGATTATACCTTGCCTAAATACTTTGCGCTTGTTGAATTCCCCTATCCGTCAGGTCAGGGACTTCACGTAGGACACCCCCGTCCTTACACCGCTTTAGACATTATTTCCAGAAAAAAGAGAATGTCGGGATATAATGTTCTTTTCCCTATGGGATGGGACGCTTTCGGCTTGCCAACCGAGAATTATGCTATTAAAAACAAGATTCATCCCAAAATTGTTACGGAAAACAATATAAAGAGATTTAAAGACCAGCTGAAGGCGCTCGGACTTTCTTTCGACTGGAGTAGAGAGATAAATACCACGGATCCCGATTATTATAAGTGGACGCAGTGGATCTTTTTACAGCTCTTTAAAGAAGGCCTTGCGTATAAAAAGCAAATGTCTGTCAACTTCTGTACCTCATGTAAGGTCGTATTGGCGAATGAAGAGGTCATCGGCGGCGTATGCGAGCGTTGCGGAAGCGAGGTTATACACAAGGTTAAAGAGCAGTGGATGCTCAAGATTACCGAATATGCCGAAAAGCTCATTTCGGGACTCGACGGTCTTGACTTTATCGAGCGCGTTAAAACCCAGCAGATCAACTGGATTGGCCGTTCTACAGGCGCCGAGGTCGATTTCCGTACCAACACGGGCGACGTTATAAAGGTATATACCACGCGTCCCGATACGTTGTTCGGAGCTACTTATATGGTTATCGCGCCCGAATATGATTTAATTGACAAGTGGAAGGACAAGCTCACAAATTACGATGAGATTATTGCATACAGGGAAGAAGCGTCTAAGAAATCCGACTTTGAGCGCACAGAGCTCGTTAAGGATAAGACGGGAGTTCGTCTGGACGGCGTATCTGCCATTAACCCCCTGAACGGAAATTCCATACCCGTATTTGTCTCGGACTATGTACTTGCAAGCTACGGAACAGGAGCTATTATGGCGGTTCCCGCGCACGATACACGTGACTGGGATTTTGCTAAAGCGTTTGATCTTCCCATTATCGAGGTCGTTGCGGGCGGAGACGTTCAGAAGGAGGCATTCACCGATGTCGAAACGGGCATCATGGTCAATTCGGGCTTCTTGAACGGACTTGAGGTTGCGGAGGCAAAGAAAAAGATAATTGAGTATCTTGATGAACATAAAATAGGAAAATCAAAGGTTAACTATAAGCTTCGCGACTGGGTATTCTCAAGACAGCGTTATTGGGGAGAGCCTATCCCGGTAGTTAACTGTGACGATTGCGGCTGGGTTGCTATTCCTGAGGAGGAATTGCCCCTCAGGCTTCCTGAGGTTGAAAGCTATGAGCCTACAGCAACAGGCGAGTCTCCTCTTTCCCTCATTACCGACTGGGTAAATTGCAAGTGTCCTAAATGCGGCAAGGACGCTAAACGAGAGACAGATACAATGCCTCAGTGGGCAGGCTCTTCCTGGTACTTCCTCCGTTATTGCGATCCTCACAACAACGATGCGCTCGCATCTAAGGAGGCTCTTGATTATTGGATGCCTGTCGATTGGTATAACGGCGGTATGGAGCATACAACACTGCATCTGCTCTATTCACGCTTCTGGTCCAAGTTCTTATATGATATAAAAACAGTACCGTGCCCCGAGCCCTATCTCAAGCGTACCTCTCACGGTATGATTTTGGGCGAAAACGGCGAGAAAATGTCCAAGTCGAGAGGCAACGTCGTAAATCCCGACGATATTGTAAATGAGTACGGCGCAGATACAATGCGTCTCTATGAAATGTTCATAGGTGACTTTGAAAAATCTGCTCCTTGGAATCCTCAAAGCATTAAGGGCTGTAAGAGATTTCTTGACAGAGTTGAGGGACTTCTCGATATCGTAAAGGACGGAGAAGTTACTGACGCGTTAGATAAGCCTCTCAACAAATTGATCAAAAAGGTCAGCGAAGATATTGACGATATGAAATTCAATACCGCAATAGCGGCATTGATGTCGTTTATCAACACTGTATATGATAACGGCAGCATCACTAAATGTGAGCTCGGTATATTCTGTCGTCTGCTTTCTCCCTTCGCGCCTCATCTCGCGGAAGAGGTTTGGAGTCTTATAGGCAATACGAGCCTGGTTTCTATTGAGAAATGGCCCGAATATGACGCGGCGAAGATAGTAGACGATACCGTCGAAATCGCTATGCAGCTGAACGGAAAATTCAGAGGAACTATCACAGTAGAAAGCGAAATTTCTAAAGAGGCGCTTTTAGAGGCGGTAAATGCCGACTCAAGAATTGCTTCTGCAATAGAAGGAAAAGCTATTGTCAAAGAGATAGTTGTTCCCAAAAAGCTTGTAAACATTGTTGTAAAATAAAAATATTTTCAAAAAAACCAAAATTATTATTGACATTTAAAAAATAATGTTGTATAATATTACGACGCATATTTGTAGGCTTATAAAAGTCGGTAATTCGCGCCTACAGTAGCGATTTTTTATGGAAGAGAGGTGCTTTTCGTGTTTGCAGTTATTGAAACAGGTGGAAAGCAGTACAAAGTTAACGAAGGCGATGTTATCTACGTAGAGAAACTCGATGTAGCTGACGGTGAAACAATTACTTTTGATAAAGTACTTGCAGTTTCCAACGGTGATAAGTTCTCTGTAGGTGCTCCGTATGTAGAGGGTGCTTCTGTTCTTGCTAACGTTATCGAGACAGGCAAGGGCAAGAAATTGTACGTTTTCAAATACAAGCCTAAGAAGAACGAAAAGAAGAAGATAGGACACAGACAGTTCTATACTAAGCTTCAGATTACTAAAATCGAAGGTTAATCATGACGAAAATCGTATTTTATAAGACAAACGACGTTTTTTACGGTTTTGAAGAGCGCGGTCATACAGGTTACGGCGAGTCGGGCGACGACGTTTTGTGCGCGGCGCTGTCATCTATGACTATGTTGATTTTGAACGCAATTGAGGTGGCGTATGCTTCCGACGTTGAGTACACAATCGATGAAAAAACAACCGACATTAAGGTTATTGCTAAGGGAGCGCTTTCTAAATTCGAAAAGGACGATAAAAAACGGTATGCCGTTTCAGGTCTTATAATGGCTTATTACTATCAGTTGAACGACTTAGTGGAAGAGTATTATGACTATCTTTCCGTAGATGTCGAGGAACGCCCGATAGATTAATAAGCGCTCACCCATTTCGGTTCGTCCGAAATACTTAATAATTCGGAGGTGTTAAAATGTTAAAACTCAGTTTACAGTTTTTCGCTCATAAAAAAGGTGTTGGTTCTACCAAAAACGGACGTGACAGTGAGTCTAAGCGCCTTGGCGTAAAGAAGGCTGACGGTCAGAACGTTTTGGCTGGTAATATTATCGTAAGACAGCGCGGAACCAAGATCGCTCCCGGAGCGAACGTAGGACTTGGCTCTGATGATACCTTGTTTGCATTGATTGACGGCAAGGTAAAGTTTGAGTATGCTACAAAAGATAAGAAGCGTGTAAGCGTATACGCTGACTAATCAATAACAAAAAAGAGTAGATTTTCTGCTCTTTTTTGTTATATATAACGTTATAAAGGAGAATTATTCATGTCAATATTGGTTACAGGCGGAACAGGCTTTATTGGCTCCCACACCGTTGTTCAGCTCTTAAACATCGGAAAGGACGTTGTTATTGTAGATAATCTTTCTAACAGTAAGATGTGCGTTCTTGACAGAATTGAAAAAATATGTGGAAAAAGACCTGAATTTCATAAAGTGGATCTTTTGGACTACGATGCGCTTGAAGGTGTATTCAAGTCGCACCCCGATATAGATTCGGTTATACATTTTGCAGGCTTGAAGGCAGTCGGAGAATCTGTCGCCTTGCCCTTGCTCTATTATCATAACAATTTGACGGGCACGTTCAATCTTTCTAAGCTTATGAATAAATATAACGTAAACAGAATAGTATTCAGCTCGTCAGCTACCGTTTACGGCTCTCCTGAATCAGTTCCGATAAGAGAGGACTTTCCTCTTTCCACCACCAATCCTTATGGCGAAACAAAGCTCATGATAGAGCGCATACTTAAGGATTTGACTGTTGCAAATCCTTCGCTCAGTGTTTCTATTCTCAGATACTTTAATCCCATAGGCGCTCACGAAAGCGGACTTATCGGCGAGGACCCCAAGGGCATACCGAACAATCTTCTCCCCTTTGTTTCAAAGGTGGCATTCGGCAAGCTGGATTGTCTTAAGGTTTTCGGGGACGATTATCCCACGCCCGACGGCACGGGCGTCCGCGACTATATTCACGTCGTTGATTTGGCAAACGCTCACTTGAAAGCGCTCGACAGAACAAAAGCTGTTACGGGAATTGAATATTTCAATATAGGAACAGGAAACGGCTATTCAGTGCTTCAGGTTGTTCGGGCGTTTGAAAAGGCGGCGGGCTTGCCCGTTAAGTATGAAATCGCGCCGAGAAGAGCAGGCGACATCGCAGAATGCTATGCCGATCCTACCAAGGCGTATGAAATTCTTGGCTGGAAAGCAGAGTACGGCATAGAAAAAATGTGTGAGGATGCTGCCAGATGGCAAAAAAGCAACCCCGATGGATATCCCGACTGACATACATATAAGCGCTTTTAAAGCACGAATTGAATAAAAAAGCCCACTATGAAATCTGTAAAAGGAGATCATAGTGGGCTGTTTAATTATTTACTGAAAACAACCGTAACGGTCGTACCGACACCAAATTCGCTTTCGATGGAAAGCTCTGCATCTGAAATAGCGCATATATGCTTGACGATAGCAAGACCGAGCCCCGTTCCGCCGATACGCTTGGAGTGGGATTTATCCACTCGGTAGAAGCGCTCACAAAGACGTGGCAGATGCTCTTTTTCTATACCGATGCCTGTGTCCTCAACCACAAGGCTTACGCCTGTATCCGTTTCGGTAATGGAAATTGTTACCGAGCCGCCGTCCTTATTGTATTTGATGGCGTTGGAAACAAGATTTTCAACAAGCTCAAAAATCATTGTTTGATCGGTGGTAAGCTTGGCTGAACCAAGGATATTTGCGGTAATATTTCTGCTTTGTGCCTTCTCGGAAAGTCCGTCGAGAACCTCTTTTGCGATATCCTCAAGAGCTACCTCGGAAAGTGCTCTCTTGGGTGCATCTCTGCTTTCGATTTTTGATAGCATCAGCATATCCGAAATCAGAGAACCGAGTCTCTGGCTTTCCTTGTATATCCGTCCGAGCTGCTTTTTGGAGGTATCGTCCATACCTTCCTTGTTCATCAGAACCTCGGCAAAGCCCTGCATAACCGTAATAGGCGTTTTGAGCTCGTGAGAAGCGTTGGCAAAGAAGTCACTCTTTTGCTTTTCAATCAGCGTTTCCTTTGAAATATCCGTCACGATAATGATAGCGGAAATATCGTCGCAGATGACCTCGTTTGTTACATTGGTAATAACTACCGACAAATACTTATCGTCGTAAGCACAGTTGAAAGCGAAATCCTCTCCGAGATGCTCGGAGATCTGCTCGTAAACGGGTAGGTTTTCAATCAGAAAAACAAGATCTCTGCCAATATCGTGATGCGTTCCTTTAAACATTTCAAAAGCGCGCTTATTGGCGAAAACGATATGCTTTGATTTATCAAGAGCAATAATGCTTTGCGATACGTTATCAAGCACGGCGTTCAGCTTCACTCTCTCTCCGTCTGCGATACGTATATGACTATGAATGTTTGCGTTCAACTCGTTGATTTGATTGAGAACGCCAAATAACTCCGGCTCGCTCATATCGGTCTTTATCGGTGCATACTGTCCTTCGTTCAGGCTCTTCAAACTATCGCCAATCTCGGTTACCTTGGATGAAACGTTACGGGATATAAAGGTTGAGAGAACAAAGGAAAGAATAAGTGATACCGCAAGAACGAGGATGAAAAGCGGAATGATGGCGGTAAAGTAAGGCGTCACTTGGCTGCTTCTTACCGCAAGTCTGAGGATCACCTCCGTGCCGTCCGAAAGGGCGGTCTTGGTTGCATAATAGGTCATATCGCACTTAAAGGTTTCCGAATATCTTTCTACGGTATCGGGCTTACCTTCAATCGCGTTTTTGATTTCCTCACGGTTTGCGTGGTTTTCAAGAGGTGCTTTGGTGTCGCTCTCGTAAAGAACGTTACCGTCTGTATCGAAAATCGTAATACGAAGCTCGGGGTTATCCGAGTACTGATTAAAGACAGTAAAGTCGCTCTGCTCGTTCATCAGCGTTGCGGCAAGCTCGGTTTCATCCTTCAACCGTTCGCTTACGATCTTATTCGTATTCATATTAACCGCAATGATACCGAACACGAACATCAGAAGAACGCAGGCAAGCGTTGCGGCAAATACCTTATAAAATATTTTCTTTTTCATAAGCTATTGTCCCACAAAGCGATAGCCGATACCGCGCACGGTAACGATCACATCGCCACCTCCACATTCGGTAATCTTGTCGCGGAGATGAGAGATATGTATATCAAGCGTTCTCGTTTCGCCCATATAGCTCTCGCCCCAAACCTCACGGAACAGCTCCTCGCGCTCGATAGTAACGCCTGCGCGTGCGATCAGCATTTTGAGCAGCTTGAATTCCTTTAGGGTAA
>JAZOCY010000102.1:0-15822 GCA_045596805.1 Eubacteriales bacterium
AATTTTTCTAATTCCTTTTTGGTGAGAGGTCTTATCATCTCGTCTGTAAAGAGCTTTCCGTCAAGGTGGTCAAGCTCGTGGCAAAACGCCTTTGCAAGCAGCCCCTTTCCCGTTACCTCAAAGGTCTCCCCTTTTCTGTTCAGGGCTCGCACGGTTACAGCGTAGGGACGTCTTGTGAGCCCCCACACACCGGGCACGGAAAGACAGCCCTCGGCGTCCTCCTGAGTTCCCGAATATGCTATTATCTTTGGATTTATAAGCTCAAAATATCCGTCGTCATCTGTCTCTACTATAACTATTCTGCGTAAAACGCCTACCTGTACGGCGGCAAGACCTGCGCCCTCTGCCTTATGCATTGTCTCCTTCATATCGTCTAAAAGGGTAAGAATTCGGGGCGTTATCTCCTCGACGGGACGGGATACCTTTCTGAGTATAGGATCTCCCTCTTTTACTATTGTGAGTATTGCCATTGTGTTTTCTCCTGTTTCTCTGCTGGTGTAAATCTTTGTTTACATATGTTAAGCTCGTTTTTGGTTTATATGTCAGCGTCTTTTTTGTTTCAGCTTGTTATCGGGTTCAGGTCTGCCGAAAGAGTGACGTCTCTCTCAAGCGCGAAAAGGCAAAGAAGGCGCGAAAAATATTCCCTCGTTTCCTTTTTCAGTCGGCATTTTATGACCATACGCATACGGTACTTGCCCGATACCTTATAGGTCTGCGCTTCAAACGGCCCGAACATCACCATCGGCTGGTCCTTGTATTCCCTCTCGGCTAAAGAGACCGCCTCGGAAAGCAGCCTTTCACTGCTTGACTTCAGCTTTTCCTCGTTTTCCGAGCAGAGCGTCAGCTGTACTATATCGCAAAAGGGGGGAAAGGAAAGAGCGCGGCGTAGCTTTATCTCCCTTTCATAAAAGCTGTCGTAGTCCTGACTGCAAGCCAGCTTTATTACGTCGTTATTCGGGGAGAGCGTCTGTATTATCGCGCGTCCGCCCGACTCCGACCTGCCCGCTCTGCCTATTACTTGAGTGAGAAGCGAAAAGGTCTGCTCTGCGGCTCGGAAGTCGCCCATATAGAGCGAGGTGTCCGCCAAAAGCACTCCGACCAACGTAACGCGGGGAAAATCGTGTCCCTTGGTTACCATCTGCGTGCCGAGAAGAATATCCGACTTATGCTCTCTGAAATCTCCTAAAATAGTGTCGTACGCCTGTTTTCCCACCGTAGTGTCGGCGTCCATTCGCGCTATTTTCGCACCCTCAAGAAAAGAACACAGCTCGCCCTCTATCTTCTGCGTTCCTATACCGAGATAGGAAATCCGCTCGCTCGAGCATTCGGGACAGCTTCTGACAACACCCTGCCTGTAGCCGCAGGAGTGGCAGAGCAAATATCCTCCCGTCGCCGACGAATGATAGGTAAGCGATATACTGCAATGGGGACAGGTAAGAACGTGACCGCATTCACGGCAGTGAAGGTGCGAGTGGTAGCCTCTCCTGTTCAAAAAGAGAATCGACTGATCTCCTCGCTCGACGGTCTCTTTAAGCTCGTCGGCTAAAAGAGCGCTTATTCCGCTTGTGTTTCCCGCGCGAAGCTCGTCTCTCATATCTACTATCTCGGTTTCGGGAAGAGTGGCGCCACCGTACCTGTGTCGAAGCTCTATCAGGGCATATTTGCCCGTTTTAGCCTTGTAAAAGCTCTCAAGGCTGGGGGTCGCTGACGCCAGAAGCATAAGAGCGTTATTTTTTCCCGCTCTGTACGCCGCCACGTCTTTTGCGTGATATTTAGGATTTGCTTCGGACTTATAGGTATGCTCGTGCTCCTCGTCTATAACGATAAGCCCAAGATTTTTTAGCGGCGCAAATACAGCCGAGCGCGTGCCGATAACCAAATCAACCTCGCCGTCGGCAATTCTGCGCCACATATCGAAGCGCTCGCCCTCACCGAGCGAGGAATGTATGACGGCCACCCTGCCGCCGTAGCGCTTGCAGAAAATGGATACGGTCTGCGGTGTCAGCGAAATTTCGGGGACCATCATTATAGCGGTCTTTTTTTCGGAAAGCACACGGTCAAGTAATTTCATTATTACCTTTGTTTTACCGCTTCCCGTAACTCCATAAAGAAGCGCCGCGTTCGCCTTATCCTCCGAATATAGCTCGCAAAGGCTTTCATACGCCTGCGCCTGATGCCTGTTTAAGACTATCTCGCTATAGTCGCGCTCCTTTTCGTATTTAAGATAGGGATTTCTTATTATCTCCCTTTCGGTATATGAAATCAGTCCTTTTTTACAAAGCGCGCTCAAAACGGCGCCCGACACGCCTGTCTCGTCTGAAAGTGTTTTCGCGCCCGTCTCGCCGTTTTCGAGCAGATAAGAAATTACTTTTCGGTGAGAGGGGCTCTTTAACGGCTTTATTTCCTCGCGCGCAAGCGCGCTCGCGTCAAAGTCTGCGCCCACGCTCTCACCGTCCTTTTCGCGCTTCTCCTTTGTAAGAAGCAGCGCCGTTTCGGGCGAGACTGCAAGGGCGTAGAGCTTTTCCTTTTTTATGTTCCTCGCGCCGCCGAGAGAAAAAACGGGGGCAGGCGTCATTGCGCGTACCGCCTCTCCGACAGTGCATAGCGTTTGTTCTTTTAAAAACAAGCATAGCCCGAGCATTTCTTCCGAAAGGGAAAAACGGTTATCTAAAACCGACAGCACGGGCTTAATCTTTATTTCTTCAGTCGGCGCAGAAAAGCCGACTACCACACCGAAGCTCACCCTGTCGCCGCGTCCGAACGGCACGGCAACAAGACTGCCCCTCTTTACCGTTTGCGAAAACGGATGCTCTGGCAGAGCGTAGGTGTAGGGCTTATCTATGTGATAGGGAGAGCTTAGTAAATAAATGTTTACATATTTCTGCATTTTTCTCCTTGCCTCTCCCGACGGCAGCGCCGTCTTTTTTCTCGTTTTATTCTTCGGTTTTAGCTTCCTCTGCTATAGGAGCGGACTCCTCTGTCGCGCCAGGCGCGTCCTCTTTAATTACGCTCTCGCAGTTTGCTTCCTGCTCGCTCTTGCGAACCATCTTAAGCTTTCCGTCATACATTCTGCCTATGGCTATCTTTACTGCCTTCTGGTCTCTGTATTCGGGGCTGATAAGCGATGAAAGGGGCTTTTCTGTTTCGCGGTTGGCTATCATTTTTTCAGCCGCTTCTCTTTCCTTTACGTATTCGTCTGTAACAAGGCGGGCAGACTTCGCCGTGCCTATAACCAGCTCATAACGGTTGAATTCGTTCTTTGTAAGCTCTGTAATAGATGGATAAATCATATTTTTCTCCTGTATTGAATTTGATAAATTAAAAGCCTGTAAAATTCGAAAAGGGCTTATTCCTCTTCCTCGGGGTCCTCGTCGTCGGTGCTGTCGCAGAGACGGTTTGAAATCGTTTCGGGCTGAATTGCCGAAAGAATGACGTGCTCGCTGTCGGTAATTATTACCGAGCGCGTTCTTCGTCCGCAGCTGACGTCGATTATCCTGTTATCGTCCTTCGCGTCCTGCACGAGTCTTTTTATCGGGGCTGAATCGGGGGCTGCTATAGCCACTATTCTGGCGGCTGAAACCATATTGCTGAAGCCTATGTTGATGAATTTCATAACTACCTCTTATTTCGATTGTTCGATTTTTTCGCTTCTTCGTCTTATTCGATGTTTTGAATTTGCTCGCGTATTTTTTCAAGCTCGCCCTTAATATCAACTACCAAGCGGGCTATTTTTACGTTGTTTGCCTTTGAGCCTATCGTGTTCGTCTCTCGGTTCATTTCCTGCATAAGAAAGTCGAGCTTTCTGCCCGAAGGCTCGGGCGAGAGACATATTTCATCGAAAGCGTCTATATGACTGTTAAGTCTCGCTATCTCTTCATCTATCGCTATTTTATCAGCGTATATCGCTACCTCGGTAAGTATTCTCTGGTCATCGGGCGAAATGCCGTTTTCCTCCAGAAGCTGCGTAATTCGCGCCTTCAGCTTGTCGGCGTAGCCTACCTTGTCGTTACGTGAAATTGCGTCTATCTCCTTCGCCGTTTCACGTACAAACAAAAGCTTACTCTTTATATCGTCCTCTGTCCTCTTACCCTCGTACTCTCTCATCCTGACGTACTCGGCAATAGCCTCGTCGAGTGTGGGACGGAGTCTTTCCCACTCGCATTCGATATCCTCCTCTGCCGCCGCCTCGTACGTGAAAATATCTCTGTTCTGCGCGACTCTCATAGTTGAAATGTCGTCCTTAAGAGAAAATTCCCGACAAAGCTCACGCAGAGCGTCAATATATTGCGCCGCATACTCTCGGTCAAGGGCGATGTGTCCGACGGACGAGGTGTGCCTATCCACCGATATGCTGATATCAAGCTTTCCACGGCTCAAGGCGTTCTGCTTCGCGTACGCCTTTATTCTTTCCTCTAAAGCGTAGTATATTCGGGGCGCTTTCAAAGTACAGTCGAAATATCTGCTGTTTACCGATTTAAGCTCGACTGTGATATCCTTGTCTTCGCCCTCTGCCTTCGCTCTGCCGAAGGCGGTCATGCTTTTTATCATTTTTTTATTCCTTTGCGCTTTTATTCTTTTTTTCCTTGCGTATCATATTGTTGAGTTCCTCAAGGAAGGTGTCGACGTCCTTAAATTCACGGTAAACCGACGCAAATCTGACGTAAGAGACGGCGTCAAGCGTACGAAGCCTTTCCATAACCATATTTCCAAGCTCGGTTGTGCTTATCTCGGACACAAGAGAATTAGTAAGCTCGGCTTCAATCTGCGAAACAAGGCTCTCGGTATCCACAGGGCGCTTCTGACACGCCTTAAGAAGACCTGCGTGAAGCTTGTGTCTGTCGAAAAATTCGCGGTTTCCGTTCTTTTTGAGCACGGTTATCGGCACCAGGTCTATTACCTCATACGTGTTAAAGCGCTTCCCGCAGCCGATACACTCTCTGCGCCTTTTTATGCTGTTCCCCTCCTCAACAGGTCTTGAATCCAAAACCTTGCTGTCGGGACTGTTGCAAGCAGGGCATCTCATATTTTTCCCTCCCGATTGTCAGGTGAATGTCTTTCTGTACTATTATTATAATATTATATCACAAATTACGGGCTTTGTAAACTGTTTTTTTAAATTATCCGTAAATTTTTGGTATTATAATCCGAACAAAAACGACCTTTTTAGCTGTTTTCGCCTCGCGAATTAAAAATCAACCTTGTCGCATTCTCTGCCCGAGTCTCCTATTTTTTCCGTTCGCTTGAGAAAATCCATATTCCAAGCAAGGCTGCAAAGCAAAAAGAGGCGCGCCTGATACGAGAAAGCTCTATCAAACGGCGCGCCTGTTTGTCTGTTTTTATATAGCTTTAAATAAGAGTCCTATGCCCGAAAGGTCTGCTACTATAGCGTCGGTTATGGGGGCAAGCTCGGATTTTGTGAGCGTGCGCTCCTTGGAGGAGAAGGTGAAGCGAAGCGTAATGCTTGAAGCCTCCCCGCTCTCATAAATATCCGAAACCGAAATATCGGTGATATATTCCTCTGCGAGCGCAAACGCGCGGCGCTTCACGTCTGTGAAATTAATGTCGGAGAGCTTCGCGTTAAAGCAGAGATCTATCTCGATAGAGGGGAATTTAGACGCCTCGGCATACTTGATGTCAGACGGTGAAATCTGCGAGAAAAGACTCATATCTATATCCGCAAACGCAACGCCCGCCTTTTTATCGAGCTTTGAAATTACCGACGGGTGAGGCACCGAAAGGAAGCCTATCTTGACGCCGTCAAGGATAATATCGAAGGTGTTTTTCGGGTGCTGCCAGTTATATTCGCACTCGGCAGAAACGAATTCGGGAGTCTTGTGCTTTACGTTGCGGCAAAGCGTTGTTACGATATCTCTCGCGCGAAGGAATACGCTCTCCTCGTTCTGCTCTCTGCTGTAAAGAGCGAGTCCGAGAGTCTTTCTTTCGTCGCACTCATTCTTTTCGTCGAGTCCCTTTACGACCTTGCCGACCTCGAATATACCGAAGGTGTCGGCATAGCCCTTGTTCTCATTGAGGAAGTTGAGCAGAGTGGGGGTCATCGCGCTGCGAAGGGTGTCGTTATCGGGCGTCTGCGCGTTAATTACCCTTACGTTTTCGTCAGTTTCGATGCATAATTCCTTGTTCTTCGCTCTGTCATACCAGATATACGAATGAACCTCAGAGAGCGCGTATTTGCTTACGAGAAGGTCCTTCGCTCTGTCCTCGTCGGTCTTCTTCGTCTCCTGCTTTATAGGGCAAAGCTCGCTCTTCGCGGTAAACACCTCGAAGTTGTCATATCCGTAGATACGGGTAATTTCTTCTATCAGGTCCGCTTTTATGGTTACGTCCTTCGTCGCTCTGTACGAGGGAACTGTAACGTGGAAGCTGTCGCCGCTTCTCACAACGCCGAAGCCGAGAGAAAGCAGGGTTTTTTCTATTCTGTCAGAGGAAATATCTATTCCCGTATATCTGTCAACAAATGCCTTGTTTATTTCAAGAGCTATGGTATCATACTTCTTTACGTAGCTGTCTGTTATAGAGCTTATTACCCTTGCGCCCTTGTCTATTTCGCAGAGCAGGTACAAAAATCTCTTGGCGGCAAGCATGGCAAGCTCGGGGTCGAGCATTTTCTCATATCTCATTGAAGCGTCTGTGCGAAGCCCTATTCGTGTTGACGACTTACGAATGCTTACGCCGTCAAAGGTCGCGCTTTCAAGCAGAAGCGAGGAGGTGTCGTCCTCGATTTCCGAGTCAAGTCCTCCCATAATACCCGCAACGGCGACAGGCTCGTCGTCTCTGCATATCATAAGAGTGTTTTCGTCTATGCTTCTCTCCGTGCCGTCAAGCGTCTTGAACTTAAAGGGTGTGTCAAATCTCTGTACGCGTATTCTGTCAACTCTGCGCAAATCAAAGGCGTGCATCGGCTGACCGAGCTCAAGCATTACGTAGTTTGTCAGGTCGGCGAGGAGATTTATAGCGCGAAGTCCGCAATAATGCAGACGTATTTTCATATTGACGGGCGAGGTCCTTACCGTTATGTTTTCAGCCTTCGTGCCTATATAACGGTAGCAAAGCTCGCTGTCCTTTATATCAATACTTACCGAAGGAAGCTTTTCGTAACTCTTTTCGTCAACAAGCGTTGGCTGCTTCAAGGGACGGTCTGCCAAAACGGCAAATTCTCTCGCGATACCAAAGTGTCCCCACAAATCAGGACGGTTCGTCAGCGACTTGTTATCGACCTCGAAGATAAGGTCGTCTATCTCGTAAAGCTCTTTAATGTCCGTGCCGAGAGGCGCGTCCTCGAAAATCTCCATAATTCCCGAATTGTCGGCGCTTATGTCAAGCTCTGCCTCAGAGCAGCACATACCGTTGGACTCATAGCCCGCAACCGTCGCGCGAGTTATCTCGTGACCGCAAACGGCGCCGCCCGCCGTAGCAAACGCGACCTTCATTCCCTCCCGTACGTTTGGCGCGCCGCATACGCAGTCGGTTATACCGCTTCCCGTATCTATTTTAAGAAGATGAAGCTTCTTTGAAGAGGGATGATTTTCAACGGAAACAATTTTAGCGACAATGACACCGCGAGTGTCCTTGCCCTTATAGTAAATATCCTCGACCTCTGCGGCGGAAAGCGTAAAGCGGCGAACGAGCGCCTCCTTATCAAGTCCGTCGAGATCCACGAAGTCGCTTATCCAATTCATTGATAAAAGCATTGTAAGACCTCCTTAATTGTTCTCAAATTGCGAGAGCGCCTTGAGATTTCCCGAATTGAAGTCTCGGATATCCTTGATTCCGTACTTCATCATAGCCAAGCGAGTCATACCGAGACCGAAGGCGAAGCCCGTATATTCCTCAGGGTCGATTCCGCCCGCAGTAAGAACGTTCGGATGTATCATTCCGCAGGGGCAAAGCTCAAGCCAGCCTGAGTTTTTACAGGACGGGCAGCCCTCGCCGCCGCAGATAAGACAGCTTATATCCAATTCAAAACCGGGCTCGACAAAGGGGAAAAAGCCGGGACGCAGTCTTACGTTTATCTCGCGCTCGAAAACCTCGCTGAGCATCGTTTTCATAAAGTAAATGAGGTTCGATATGGAGATATCCTTATCTATCATCATACCCTCCATCTGGAAGAAGGTATTCTCGTGACAGGCGTCTGTCGATTCGTTACGGAAGCAGCGTCCGGGGAATATCGCGCGAAGAGGGGCGCCGTATTTCTTCATTATAGCGTTCTGCGCCGCAGAGGTCTGCGTCTTGAGAAGCTGTCCGTTTTCAAGATAATAGGTATCCTGCATATCTCTCGCGGGATGATGCTTCGGAATATTAAGCGCCTCAAAGCAGTTATAGTCGTCGGTTACCTCAAAATAGTCTTCAACAGTAAAGCCCATGCTCACAAATATCTTTTCGAGGTCTCTCTGCACGAGAGTTATCGGGTGATAAGAGCCCTTAGGCTCGGAGGAGGGCAGGGTAGGATTGTAGCGCTTTGCGTTATTTATAGCGTCCGAGAGCGCCTTTTCGCGTATCCTCTCCTCTGCCGCCGCAAGCTCCTCTTCAAGCGCTGTCTTCAGGTCGTTTATTAACTGACCTACTTCCTTTTTCTTTTCCACAGGAACATCTCTCAAGCCCTTTAAAAGCTCTGTAACCTGTCCTTTCTTTCCAAGGAAGGAGACACGCAAGGCGTCAAGCTGCTCGCTCGTCTGCGCCTCTGCCATACCGAGCGCAAATTGCGCCTTCAGTTCCTTTATTTTGTTTTCCATAGCAAAATCCTTTCGCTTGTCACAATAGTTTATTACTTAATATATTACAATACTACATTATACAACATCATTTCGTCTTTGTCAAGCAAGTCTTTCCATTTTACGTAACGGTTTTTTCATTTTTTATAACCGTTTTCTCGGCGCAAATCGCTGTTTTAAAGAGCCTTTTTCGACGCTTCGCCTCTGTCCGAAAGCTCTATTATCCATTTTCGTTTAAAGAAATGTCTCGCGCACATAAACAGCTTGGGTATATCCTCAGAGACGTACATAAGGAAAATGAGAAGCGGAAAGGAAATTTCGGTGAAAAAGCCTAAAATCGCCACAGTGGGAATACCCGCTAAATAAAGCGACAAAAAGTCTATAACACAGCCTGTTTTCGTGTCTCCTCCCGCGCGGAAAATTCCGCATATACAGGTGTAGGGCATCATCTTTACGGGAAGCCAGATTGCGTACCCCAAAAGAAGCGTCGCTGCCATCTGCCGCGTTGTCTCCGTCTCCACAGGCAAGAGCTTAAGTATGGGCATTCGGAGTAAAATCATAAGTATCGCTATAGCGACAGACAGGAAGGGGATAATCTGCATAAAGCGCTTGGCGCAGCTGTAGCCGCCCTCTTTATCTCCCTCTCCTATCAGCTTTCCTACCATAATTGCCGCCGCGTTACAAACGCCTACGAAGAACACGAAAAAGAGCTGCTGAAAGGTGTCGTATACGGTATAGGCAGAGTGGTTTTCCACACCCTGTCGCGCAATTACCGCAAGATAAACGTTAGTGCCGACAGCCCACACCGTCTCGTTGAAAAGCACGGGCGCGCCCACCCGTATAAACTTATAAACGAACTCCCTCGTTTGACCGAAATAGTCCTTTATTTTACCTCTTAAGGGCGAATTGCCGAAAAAGACAAAGAAGAATACGACAAGCGCCTGAACGAAAGCGCCTATAGCCGTCGCTATTGCCGCGCCCTTCATTTCAAGACGGGGAAAGCCTAAATTTCCTCCTATAAGGCAGTAATTGAAGAATATATTTACCGAGACCGAAAGAAAGGAGGAAATAAGCGGCACCGAAACACGCTCAAGCGCGCGAAGCGCGGCGCAGCCGACTTGTGAAAACATAACGAAAACGGTAGCGAGAGCGTAATATTTGAGATACTCCGCCCCTGCCTCTATGACTGCTTTCTCGTCGGTAAATATTTTCATAAGCGAATAGGGAAACAAATAGAAAAGCACGCCTAAAAGAAGCGCCGCGACAAGCGAAGCGCAAAGCGCAAGTCCGAAGGTCTTTTTTATATTCTTAAGCTCTCTCGCGCCCCAGAACTGCGAAATAAGAGTAGCCGAGCCCGAGCAGAAGCCGAACGCCACGACGTTCAAGAGGAACGCGAAGCGTCCCGCAAGTCCGACCGCCGAGGTGCAGACGTTGCCGAGCGCCATTACCATAGAGGTGTCTATAAGCGCGCCGCAGGAAACAAGCAGGTTCTGAAACGCGATGGGAAGCGCGAGGCGCAAGGCCGTTTTGTAAAAATCTCTGTTAGATTGAAGTGAATGCATTTTTTCTCCGTCTTTTCTTTTTATGTCCTTTCTATTATACCCACACGGAACAGAAAAGTCAATATTTTCCGAGTTTTTCTTGACTTTGTCTCTTTATTTGTCTATAATAACATCGTAACAGTTTTTGAAAAGGGGGAGGGGCCTATGAAGCGCTCGATGACAGGCGTCGCAATTATTCTTTTTTTACGTACTGCGCTCGCTTACTCTTTCGCCATGTTTTTTCCGCGTATGTCCGAGCTTGGCTCTGTCCTCTCCTATCTGCTTCCTCTTCTTTTCTTCAGCACGCGATTCGGAAAAGGCTGCGTACAGTCGAAGGAAATCGGCTTTTGCACAAAAAATACGGCTTCTTTTCTTCCCCTGTTTCCCTTTTTCCTTGCGGGAGTTATAATAATTTCGATTGTAAGCTCGGCGCTTTTCGCCGCCGTCGGATATAAAATCGTTGAGGTCCTGCCGAGCGACAATATTTTTTACGCCCTTATCTTTGACGCGCTCGTTCCGTCGGTCTGCGAGGAGCTTCTCTGCCGATACGCGCTCTTGCGCCTGCTTTCCCCCTTTGGACGAGGGGGAAGCGCCTTGCTCTCGGCTATCGTCTTTTCGCTTCTGCACGCGAACCTGTATCAGATGCCGTACGCTTTTTTTGCAGGGCTTATGCTGGCGACGCTGACTCTCGCCTCTCGCTCTGTCTTCGTTCCCATACTGTTTCACTTTCTTAACAACCTTATATCCGTCGCGCTCTTCTATCTGCCCGACTCGGCGCTTCTCTTCTTTTTCGGCGGGGCGATATGCCTCCTCCCTCTTTCCTTCTTCCTCGCCGTCAGAAACGGGGCGCTTCAGGGTTGCGTAGAAATCTTCTCCGACAAAAGCGTAAAGCCTATGCTGAAATCGGCGCTCTACTCACCTCTTATTTTCTTTGCTCTGCTTATGATACTGTTTACCGTATAATAAATATTTTATAGAACCAATTCTTTTTTGGAGATAATTATGTTTGAAAAGCTTGAAAATGACAAACTGTTCATAAGCGCAGAGGCAGACGAAGCATTTATGAGAGAGGCGCTTAGATTAGCCGAGCAGGCAAAGGACGAGGACGAGGTCCCCGTCGGCGCCTTAATAGTACACAAGGGCGAAATAATAGCGCGGGCGTATAACAGACGCGAGTCGGACAAATGCGCCACTCATCACGCCGAAATTCTCGCAATTGAAGCCGCCTGTGAAAGACTCGGTGGCTGGAGACTGCCAAATTGTACGCTTTACGTTACGTTAGAGCCCTGCCCGATGTGCGCGGGCGCCGTTATAAATTCAAGAATAGGGCGCGTAGTATATGGCGCGCCTGACCGACGCGCAGGCGCTTTCGGCACCCTTTTCGACCTTAATGCTCTGCCCTTAAACCACAAAGCGCAAATAGACGCAGGCGTTCTCGCCGACGACTGCGCGGATATTCTTCGCTCATACTTTCACGAAAAGCGCAAAAATGAAGGATAACCCCACAAAGCCCCGTTAGTCTGAAAAAACAAGAAGCGACAGCTTTACCGAAAAGGAATTTGCTGTCGCCTTTTTTGTTGCTTTGGTGACATTGTGATTGCGCCAAGATTAAATCACATAAGCGGCGCGAAAAATCTGAGAAGGTTCTGGAAAGCATATTTGAAAACGCCGCCCTTGCAGTCATTTTCGGTAACGGGCGTACAGATGTCGAGCGTTCTCAAAAAATCCTCCTTTATCTCGGCAACTGCGTCGGTGTCGCGCATAAACACGCCGCACTCAAAATGCAGGTAGAGACTGCGAAAATCGAGGTTGACGCTGCCCACCGTCGCAACTCGGTCATCTGACACAAAGGTCTTTGAGTGAATGAAGCCGTTCGTGTATTCGTAAATTTTGACGCCCGACGCTATAAGCGCTCGGTAATAAGAGCGCGTGGTCATATGGACCAGCCTTTTATCGGGTATATGAGGCGTCGCTATTCTCACGTCGATTCCGCTTTTGGCGGCAAGACAGAGCGATGACGTCATAAGCTCGTCAAGTATAAGATAGGGCGTATTGATATATACGTATTTTTTTGCGTTCTGTATAATTTGCAAATATACCTGCTCTCCGACGCTCTCGTTATCCAGAGGGCTGTCGCTGTAGGGCTGCGCGTATCCGTTTCCGAGCCTTTGGGCAGGGGCGCTCTCGCTCGGATAATATTTTTTAAAGTCCTCGCTTTTTTTGGTAGTAAGCTCCCACATAGAAAGAAACATGAGAGCAACACTCCAGGCTGCCTCCCCCTTAAGCATAACCGACGCGTCCTTCCAATGCCCGAAGCGTTGCCTTGCGTTTATATATTCGTCGGACAAATTTATCCCGCCCATAAAGGCGGTTTTTCCGTCAATGCAGGCGATTTTTCGGTGGTCTCGGTTATTCTGGCGTATTGTCAGAAACGGTCTGAACGGATTGAAAACCGCGCACTCGATGCCGTAATTTTTAAGAGTTCTCGGATAATCCGACGGAAGTAGCATAAAGCACCCGATGTCGTCATACAAAACTCGCACCGTAACGCCGTTTGCCGCCTTCTCTTTCAGAATATCAAGCACGGAATTCCACATTACCCCCGCCTGTATGATAAAATATTCAAGGAAAATGTAATGCTCTGCCTGCGAAAGCTCATTTAAAAATGCCTTGAACATTTCTTCGCCGGGGCTTAGATATTTCGTTTCCGTGTTTTTATAGACAGGAAAGCCCGCAAAGGTCTCCAGATAGCGCATCGTGCGCGTGTATTCGTCAGAGTCCGCCTCAACTTCAAGAGGCGCCGAGCGTGAAAGGGCGAGCGCGTCCTTCGTCTTTGCTTCAAGCTGCGCAGAATGCTTTCGCATACCTCGGTTTGCCGTCTGTATATAAAACAAGAGATAAAATATACAGCCGAACAGGGGAAACATCAGTATAACGAAAACCCAGAGCAGCTTATACGCCGAAATTGAATTTTTGCTCGTTATTACGAAAACGCTCACAAGCACGCTTATGACGTCTATAGATATTCGGATGACTCTTGAGGTCATTCCGCGACTCGCACTAAAATAAATTATCGCGGCGAGCTGCGCCAAAATCAGTGTAATAACCAACACTCTCTGCCGAAACAGAGCTCTGACCCAATTTTTCTCAAGCATATAAGCCTCCCTTTTACGTAGCTATTATTACTCTTAAATCGGGAATTTAGTCGCTTGTTCTCTTCTTCAGATAACGAGGCGAGCGACGGCGCTTTAAAAGCGACGCCGTTTATAAAAAGCTCGCCCTTTTATAAACAAAAAAAGAGACCTATCCGCAAAAAAAGCAGATAAGTCTCGTCAATTGAGCCGAGCCGGGAAAAATCCGAGATGTCGGCTTCGGCGCGCTTCGCGCTGACTACTCCCTTATTTAGTTTTATTTTAGCATCTGTTTTTTAACAAAGCGAAAATTCCGTGTTAAAAAACTCGAAGCAGCCCTTGAGAAAAACCGAAAATCCTCAAAAGGAGGAGTCAACGCCAAGTCGGAAATATGCCAAACCTTTTCACGCTCTTTAATACCGTTATCTTTTTTCCAAGACTTTGGAAGCGCTTTATAGTATATACCGTACCGCGAGACTCGCCGTCCCAAAAGGCTATCCCCTCGTCAGCATAGTCTGCTATCTGGTCGTTTCGCTTTAAGGGGGCTACCTTGCCGTACTTCTCGTATTCGGGCAGAAAAACGGTGAGCTTCAAGCCGTGCTTTTTCGCATATTCCTCGGCGCAGGTGTCTATCCCCCTCGCGCCGCCCGACACTATTTCATCGCACCCCTCAGGCAGATATTTCGAAAGATCCGTAACGGTAAGAGACCTTGAACCTACAATTGCTACCTTCATTTACGTCATTTCCCATCTTTACTTTTTTATTTATTTTCTCGCCCTGTTAAGAAATCCCAGAATACAGAGCAGCATAACGCACATAGGAATTCCGCAGGCAAGCGAAAGCGTATTGAGCTGAATTCCGCCCGCTATTCCGAGAGTGAAAACAAGCACGGAAATAAAGCCGACTGCAGAAAAAGCAAAGCGAAACGCATAATGTGACAAAACACGGCATATAAACGCGAGAGCTTCCGCAAAATAGTCGCGGTATCCTGCCTCAGCTGCTCTTGCCGCTTCAGTTTTGCGCGCGGCAATAACACACTGTCCTCCCGTTCCGTTAACTTTATTTATACGTCCCTTATATCTATCCATAATTGCCTCCATCTTTTCTCATTCGAGGAATGCTTTTTCCATTTCTGGATAAATTATAGCACGATTTTTCCATTTTGTCAATAGTTTTTTTGAAATTTTTATCATTTTTTATATTTTTTTTGATTTTTTTGTCCAAAAAGTATTTACAAAGCGATTTTTTTGTGCTACAATATAGACGTAAAAGTGAGCTGTTTAAATTTTATGAGCGTCTGAAAAGAACGCGAAACTGATTTTAAAAGGGAGAAAAGCGATGAATTTTTCCGAACAGGTAAAGAAGGTAAAAAACGAAAAAGGAATAACGAACGAGAAATTGAGCAGCCGTTCGGGCATCCCTTTCAGTACTATCAATAAAATTTTGTCGAACGACGCGGCTAACCCCAAGCTAGACGTGGTCATAGCGATAGCTACCGCGCTCGACTGTCCCATAAGCTATTTAATAGACGGCGAGGGCGAGTTTGTAAATCAATCGCTTTCCGAAGAGGAAAAGAGCTTTATAAGAGATTTCCGTCAGCTTGATGCTCACGGAAAAGAGCTTGTCTCTTTAGTTCTTTCAAAGGAAGCTGAGCGGCTTCAAGCCAAATCGGATAATAACGCAAAGCAGGCAAAGGGCGAGGGCGTCAGCGCGAAAATTCTTCAATTTTCGGACCCCGTCAATACAGGCTTGGCAAATGCCGACTCTCGCTCCCGTATTCTTCCGCTTTTCGACCTCCCCGTTTCGGCAGGTCCCGGCGTTTTCCTCGACAGCGACAATGCCGAACCTCTTGAAATAAAGCTCACAAAAACAACCTCACAGGCGGATTTCGCTCTGAGAATAAGCGGCGACAGTATGGAGCCTACCTTCTCGGACGGGGAAATTCTGCTCGTCAAAAGTCAAGAGTATGTCGAGCGCGGCGAGCTTGGCATCTTTATAGGGGACGGCAAGGGCTACTTCAAGCGCTTTATGGGCGACTGTCTGCGCTCTCTCAATCCGAGCTATGAGGACATTCCGCTTTCGCGCTTCGGTTCTCTCTCCTGCTGTGGTAAGGTAATAGGTCAACTCCCTCGATGAAGGGGATGCCATATTTGGTAAAACCAAAGAAGCCCGACGCTTTATAATAAAAAACATACCAAGCCCATAGGAAGAATTAAGTCTACGGAAAAAACAATTTTATAAGGTTGAAATCCTGCGGATTTCTTCATTTTAATGGGCTTCTTTTATCGTCGTTCGCTTCCTCTCGGCTTCATATTCAGGCATAATCGCAAAAAAGAGATTTTATTTTCTAATAAAGTCTCTTTTTCTTTTGCTTTGTTAAATGTTTAAATGGCGAATTTGCTGATGGTCCTCTTTTTTTT
>JAZOCY010000103.1:0-10994 GCA_045596805.1 Eubacteriales bacterium
GCTTCATATTCAGGCATAATCGCAAAAAAGAGATTTTATTTTCTAATAAAGTCTCTTTTTCTTTTGCTTTGTTAAATGTTTAAATGGCGAATTTGCTGATGGTCCTCTTTTTTTTTAAAATAATAACGCCTTTTTTTACAATACTAATGTGTAAGAAAAAAGGGAGGAAAAGAAAAAATGATAAAAATAACACACGTAATTACGGACAGCAATATAGGCGGGGCGGGAATACTGCTCTGTAATCTTCTCTCCGAAATCGACAGACGGGATTTTGCCTTTGAAGTAATTCTTCCGCGAGGGGCGGCGCTGGCGCCTATGCTTTCCTCGCTTGATATTCCGTTGCTCGAAGCTGATATTTCTCCCGACCGTTCGTTTTCACCGAAGGATTTTTTCCTTTTTTTGCGCATTCTTTCAAAAAGACGTACAAACGTCCTCCACACACACGGCGCGCTCTCCGCGCGGCTCGCGGGGCGCTCGCTTTCACTTCCAAAATGCATACTGACGCGCCATTGTGACACGCCTATCAAAATGCCAAGCTTTGTTTACAACAGAACCGCCGACCTTACGGTTTGCACCTCGCATCCGCTATATGAGCATATGCTCTCCTACGGGGTGCCGAGAGAGAAGCTTCGCTTAATAGTGAACGGCGCAAAAGCGCCTGTGGCTATAAGCGAGGAAAAAAAGAAAGAGCTTCGCGCCTTGTTTAATATTCCGCCCACCTCAAGAGTCATCGGAATTGTCGGCAGACTTGAAAAAATAAAGGGGCAGGACGTTTTTTTGCGAGGCGCGCGCGAGGTGTTGAGTGTCAGGCGCGACTGCATATTTATGCTTGTCGGGGACGGGGGCGAGCGACAAAGGCTCGAAGCGCTTTCTGCGCGCTTGGGCATTTCCTCTTTTGTGCGCTTTTGCGGACACAGACAGGACGCGGGCGAAATAATGAACCTTTTCGACGTGTCTGTAAACTCGTCTTACGGCTCGGAAACCTCCGCTCTCGCCATCTCCGAATCTCTCGGTCTCGCCATTCCCGTCATCGCCTCGGATATTGACGGAAACAAACGCCTGTTGAACGAAGGAGGCTGCGGTCTGCTCTTTAAACGCGGCGACGCCTCTTCTCTTTCGCGCTCGATTCTTTCGCTCTTTGAAAACGATAAGACGCGTATGGCTCTCTCAAAAAGAGGCTATGAGCTTTACAGAAACGAGCTTAATGCGGCCGCTATGGCGAGAAAATACGAAGCGCTCTACAGAGAGCTTTCCAAAAATTAAAGAGTCGTTTTTCGGCGAAAACTACCTCTCTTTTTCAAAAACCGCGCTTCGTTTAAAAAAATAGGTTGAATTTATTTTTGTTTTATGATACAATGTCTCTGTATAGAATTTCCAATTACAGAGGAATATAATAAAATGAAGAAAAAATATCTTGAATGCGGAAGAATAATAAATATTCACGGCATTCACGGCGCTCTTAAAATCGAGCCGTGGTGCGACTCGCCCGAGGTCGCCGCAGGTCTTTCTCGGATTTACTTCGAGGAAAAGGACGGAAGCTATTACAAAGCGAGGGTAAAGCGCGCGTCGGCGGCAGGCAGGTTCGTTCTTATGACGCTCGACGGCGTCGAGACGCCCGAAGAGGCGCGTGAATACAAGGGCCGTGTTTTTTATGCCGACAGAGACGATATTCCACTTGAAGAAGGGGCGTTTTTCCTCTCTGATATTATCGGTCTTCCCGTGTACGACGCAGATACGGGCAGACTATACGGTAAAATAAAGGACGCCGACTTTTCAAGGCATACCCCACTTTATACTATAGAAACCGAGCGCGGCGAGGTCCTGTATCCCGCCATCTCGGAATTTGTTAAGGAAATTGACATTGAGACGGGTGTAAAAATCTGTCCAATATCGGGTTTTTTCGATGAAGTTTGATATAATGACTCTCTTTCCCGAGATGGTGACCGCCATTCTCTCCGAAAGCATAATAGGCAGAGCCGCGCGCGCGGGTTTTCTGGAATTTGAATGCCATAATATCAGAGATTTTTCAGAGAACAAGCATCGCACCGTAGACGACACTCCGTCGGGTGGCGGCATGGGAATGGTTATGGCGGCGCCTCCCATATATAACTGCTTTGCTTCCATTATTGATAAGAAAGAGAACAAGGAAGAAAAACGCCGCGTCATCTATATGTCTCCAAAAGGACAAATACTGACGCAAAAGAAGGCAGAAGAGCTTAAGAGCTACGACAACATAATAATTCTCTGCGGACACTACGAGGGAGTCGACCAGAGAGTGCTCGACGAAATAATAGACGAGGAAATATCTGTCGGGGACTACGTTCTGACGGGGGGAGAGCTTCCCGCCTGCATTCTGGTCGACTGCGTTTCGCGCCTTCTTGACGGAGTCCTCGCCTCCCCCGAATGCTACGAGAACGAGAGCATCGCGAGCGGACTCCTCGAATATCCGCAATATACGCGTCCCGCCGTCTTTCACGGCGTGGGCATTCCCGAGATTCTTTTGTCGGGGCATCACAAAAAAATTGAAGAGTGGCGGCTTGAGCGCTCGTTGCTTCTTACAAAGGAACGGCGTCCCGACCTCTATCTTGAATATACGCGCTTGCATCCTCCGAAGGAGGAGAAAAAAAAGCGCGTAAAAAAGCCGAAAGGAGAAGCGCCCAATGAGTGAAAACGGACAAGAAAAAAATCCCGTCTCCGAGAAGTATTATCAAGCAGGCAGCTCGGGTGAAAAAGGCGCGCCGAAAAAGGCGTCGAGAAGCGTTTTTCGCAACGAAGATTTTGAACAGGACCTTACCGTCGACCTTGAAAAAGCGAAGACAACCGATTTTGCCACCGCAAAGCCCTCAAAAGAAATCACGAACAAAAAAGCAAACAAAACTTTACACAGCTCGCAATCCCCCTCGCAAAAGGGCAAAAGTGCTTCAAGCTCTCGCGCCTCTCAGAGTACGCATTCTCCCAATTCCGAAAAGGTCGCCCCGTCTGAAAAAAACGAAAGGGCGGCGCGCTTGCGCCCCTCGCGCGACGGCTATTCTCAGAAGGAAAGAGACGCTTCAAAGAGTATGACTAAAGTCATTTCGAGGGTAAGCGAAACCGTTTCTACGCAAAATGAAAAGCGCAAAAAGCGCAGGAACGAAAACGTCTCGGCGCAAATACGCAAGAATAAGCGCTTAAGAGAAATAAGAAAGAGAAGGTTTATCTCCTCTGCTCATCGCTCTCCCTTCTTAAAATTTTTTCTCGGCCTTTTTGAAGAGCGTGAGGTGTCCTTTGACTCAAAATCGAAGCTTCGCCGCTTTTTTGAACGCTTCAGCGCATTTTGCTATACCAACCGTCTTTCTAAATTTTTGCATAAGATGCATCTCTCCTTCGCCTTCTGCGAGGCGAGACATTACGGCGCGTTTCTTTTGACCTTCGGTCTTTTCGTCTTGCTTGGACATCTGTCCGCCATGTTTCTGAACATACCCTATTCAGATACGGGCTATCTGTCCTCGGCGGCAGGTCTCGCCTGCGTCGTTATTTCACTGCCCCTGATTTTCAGTCGGCGCACTATTTCACACGTTTTAGAAAACAGCTTTATCTCCGACCTTTTGTTTTTCCGCTTTTTAGGCGCGCGAAAGCAAAATCGCGAGGACGAAATCAAGGTGAAGCTTTTTTATCCCGTCGCGTACGGAATATTTTTGGGGCTCTGCGCTTTTCTCGTATCTCCCGTAAAGATTCTGGCCATACTGTTATTAGCGCTTTTTGTCGGCTTCGTCATAGCCTCTCCCGAATTTGGAATTACGTCGGCTGCGCTTCTTCTTCCCTTTTTGACCTATCTGCGCCATCCGACTGTCATCGTATGCGCCTTTATACTTCTTTGCTACGTCTCATATCTGCGAAAGCTCTTGCTTAAAAAGCGCTCATTCCGTCTCTCGCCCTGCGACCTGTTCGTTTTGATTTTTATGCTCTTCTATCTGGGCGGAGGTCTGGTCTCCTATGCAAAGGGGCTTTCCTCCTTTGAAAACTCGATAGTCTTTTGCTGTATAATCTCGGTTTATTTCCTTTCGTCAAACCTTTTGATTAACAGGCGTATTATAGGAACCTTTATGAGAGCTATGCTCCTTTCGGGCGTGATAATTTCTTTTTTGGGAATTTATCAGCAATTAAGCGGAAACGCCGTCGCCGACTGGCTTGACGTCGCGGCATTCGCCGACATTGCGGGCAGAGTCAGCTCGACCTTCGACAATCCCAACGTTTTCGCGTCGTATCTTATTATGATAATTCCCTTCGTTTTCGTGCCGTACAGGGAAAAACCGAGCTTCGGTTCGGTGGTGTTCAAGATTTTCGCTCTTGCGCTTTTACTTGCGGCGCTTGTATTTACCTGGTCGAGAGGCGCCTGGCTCGGACTTATCGTGTCCCTTCTCTGCTTCGCCATCTTCCGACTGCGCAAATCCCCGAGGATATTCGCGCTTATATTCACCTTTATCCCGAATCTTCTTCTGCTTGCGCCACGCTCGGTTACCTCTCGCTTTTCCTCCATCTTTTCCTTCCTCGACGCCAACGTAGACTCATCGGTCTCCTACCGATTTACAGTATGGAAGGACTCGCTGCAGCTTTTTTCGAGCAACCTTTTCGGCGGCGTGGGTGTCGGTCCCGACGCCTTTCATAACGCCTACAGGGCGTTTAGCAGTATAGGCGCGGAGACGGTAGAGCATTCTCATAACCTTTATTTGCAAATAGGCATCGAGCTCGGCATCTTCGCTCTGCTCACCTTTGCCTTAATTCTTCTGTTTACCTGCAAAAATTGCTTTTCTCTCGAATTTTCGACAAATGAAAGCTCGGTGCATCCTGTCTGCGCCGCCGCTTTTTGTTCCGTTCTCGCTCTTTTGACGAACGGACTCACCGATTACGTCTGGTATAACTATCGCGTCTGCTTCCTCTTCTGGCTACTACTCGGTCTTTGTACCGCGTCGTACAGAATAGGCCTTTCCGAGCAGAGACAGAGAGATTATCTCTCCTCGCTTATATCAAACAAGGCGACACTCGACGTGCAGACTTCAAGGTAAACGTTTGTTTACATCCCCTTTGCGCTTATAATAAAGAGGTGCTAAATGAATTTTTCTTTTACGCGCCGTAAAAACAAAGTCTTTTCGCTTTTGCTTTTTTCTCTTGCTTTGATTTTTATCTGCTCTTCGTTTTTCTGCTCGACCCCGCTCGTCTCAACGGCGAAGGAGGCCGAGAGCGTTCCCTTGATATACAAAATAAGGCTTCATAGGATAAGAGACGACGTCGCCCTACACATAAAGCAGGGCGACAGCGTTATAGAGGCAGTCGGGAAATACAATATAGGAGAGGTCCTTGAAATCCGCTACGAGCGCTGTTGCGCCGAGGTCTTCAGCCATCGCGAGAACAAAAACGTCATCTCCGAATATGAGGGCTACTGCGATATAGTTCTTACCGTGTCGGCTTCTGCTTCAAAAAGCGAGCGCGGATATTCCGTAAACGGCTATCCCCTGCGTCTTTCAAAGGAAATCGCCCTGCGCCTTCCCGACTTTTACGGCGTGGGAAAATGCGTTTCGGTTACGCGCGCGGAGGAGGGGCTATGAAAAGAATGGCAAAAAGGCGTCTTTCATATCTCGATTACGTCATTCTTGCGCTGCTCGCCTGCTTTGCTTTAAGCGTTTTTTCTCGCTTTGTAAAGGCGGAAATGAACTCACTCGAATCTGTTGAGACGAGCGCCGAAATTTCCTTTGAAGTACACGGCGTCCCTCCCGAGCTTTTAAACGTCCTACAGCTTGAACGAAAGCTCTTCTTCGCCGACGGCGCCGAGCTTGGCAACGTTATGACGGAATCTCTGCGCTTTGATGCCGCCGAGCTTTTCGTCACGAGCCTTGACGGCGTTATAACGAAGACTCGCTCAAGCTCGCTTTATGACGTTTTCGGCACACTTTCGGTTACGGGCGAGCAAAACGAGGGCGGCTTTTTCGTAAACGGAGACGTCTATATTGCGCCGAATATGACAGTCCCCGTCAAAAACGCGCTTGCCGAGATGAATATTTTTATCGTAAACGTAGATATTTTTTAATATTTTCCTCTCCGTTTTGTGACTTTTGCAAAAAAAATCTTATCGTTAACTTTTTTTCGTTAAATTTGCTCAAAACCTATTGATTTTATTTGATATTTTTGCTATACTTTAATTATAGTAATAAATATTCACAGAGGTATAAAAAATGATTACTCGCAACGTCACAATAAAAAACGCGCTCGGTCTGCACGCAAGGCCTGCTACCTTCTTCATTCAGAAGGCTAATACCTTTAAAGCTTCTATCTGGGTTGAAAAGGAAGACAGACGTGTTAATGCGAAAAGCCTCTTGGGCGTCCTTTCGCTCGGAATCACAAACGGAATGTCCGTTACGCTGATAGCGGACGGAGCCGACGAAAAGGAAGCGTTGGACGGTCTCGAAAACTTAATTGACACTCAGCTTAAGGACTAAGCCCGACTGTTTTATAGCAGGACGCGGCTAAGGAAAGGAAGACGGCGGCGCTTTTTTGCACCGCCCTTTCTTATATACGGGATAAAAAATGACAGGGGGATGAAAAATGGGCGATATACTTTATTTAAGAGAAAAAGCAAATGCGCTGCCCCTCTGTCCCGGCGTTTATCTTATGAAGAACAAGGACGGAAAAATAATTTACGTCGGAAAATCAAAGAAGCTGAAAAACCGTGTCAGCAGTTATTTTCTCTCTCGCGCTCATTCGTATAAGACCGAAAAAATGGTTCAGTCGGTTTCTGATTTCGACACCATTCTGTGCGACAGTGAAATAGAAGCCTTGACTCTTGAAAATATACTGATAAAAAAGCACTCGCCTAAATATAATATAAAATTGAAGGACGCGAAGTCCTATCCCTATATTAAGATAACAGACGAGCCGTATCCGAAGCTGATAGTCACTCGCGAGCGAGCGTCTGACGGAAGCTATTACGGCCCTTATTCGGGAATGGCAGACGCCTATGCGGCGGCAGACGCTATAAGAAAGGTCTTTTCGCTTCCCAACTGCAAGCGCAGCTTCCCGAAGGACATAGGACGCGAGCGTCCCTGTCTTTATAAGCAGATGGGAAAATGCTGCGCCCCCTGCGCAGATTCTATTTCGAGGGAGGCGTATAACGAGCTTATACGGGCGGCAAAAAGAGTCCTCGACGGAAAGACCTCAGAAACTGTGGCAGAGCTTGAGCGCGAGATGCTCGCCTTTGCCGAAAAGGAGCAGTTTGAGGACGCTCTGCGTTGCAGAAACAGTATTTTTGCGCTGAAGAAGCTCTCAGAAAAGCAAAAGGCAGTGACCTCAGACAAGACAGAGCTTGACGCAATTTCTCTTTACACAGATGAGCTGTGCGGCGTAATTTCCGTGCTTTCGGTGCGCGAGGGGCTGCTCATCTCAAAAAACGAATTTGTTTTTTCCTCTGATGAAATTTCCGATTCTGAAGCGTTTTCCGCATTTTTATTCGAATATTATTCAAGCTCTTCGTCTCTGCCTCGCAAGATTCTTTTAGACACGACACTTGAAGAGGAGGACCTTTCTCCTCTCTCCGAGCATTTACGAAAAAGGGCGGGACACAGGGTTTTAATTCATACGCCAAAGCGAGGCGAGGCTAAAAGACTCTGCGAGATGGCGCAAGCTAACGCGAAGGAACGCGCCGAGCGCTACCGAAAAGAGATAGAGCGAGAGGACAGGGCGCTGATTTTACTCGCAAAAACACTCTCTCTTGAAATTCTGCCCGAAAGAATAGAGGCCTTTGATATTTCAAACATAGGAAGCGAGCATATTACCGCCTCTATGGTCGTCTATGCAGACGGAAAAATGAAAAGGTCGGACTATCGCAGCTTCAAAATACAATCAACCGACGGAGTAGACGATTACGGCGCTCTGCGCGAAGCGCTTACAAGGCGGCTTTCCCATATAGGCGACAAAAGCGCCTCTCTCGGCGACTCCCCCGACCTTATTCTGCTTGACGGAGGTGTCGGACACGTCGGGGTAGGCAAGTCTGTCCTTGAAGCGCTCGGTCTCTCTATTCCGATTTTCGGTATGGTAAAGGACGAGCATCACAAGACGAGAACGCTCTGCGACACCGAAAACGAGTTTGGCATCGCGCACGAGCAGGCGCTCTACGCGCTCATCTTTCGCATACAGGAGGAGGCTCATCGCTTCGCCGTTTCACACGCAAGAGACGCGAAAAGAAAAACGCTTAAAAAATCGGTTTTATGCAATATAGACGGTATAGGTGAAAAAAAGGCGAAAATCCTGCTCACCTTTTTCGGCAGCGTCAAGAGGCTGTCGGGTGCCGGCGTTGAGGATATCGCTTCCGTCAGGGGAATAACGAGAGCAGACGCCGAGCGCATCGTCGCCTTTTTTGAAAAGAAAAAGAAAGGCTGACCGACCGACAAGGCTTCGGCGTTAAATGACCGACAAGCCACTCGGAGATAAATTCTTGCGTCCTTTGGCGCTTATCTCCAAAAAGACTACCTAAAGTTTACATTTTTGAAAGGGAAGAATTTTTATGATGAGAATTATTACGGGAAGCGCAAAGGGCGTAAGGCTCGAAACGCTTGAAGGAGAAAATACCCGTCCTACCTCGGAAAGAATAAAGGAAGCCGTTTTCTCGGCTATTCAGTTTGAAGTCGAGGGCTGCCGAGTGCTTGACCTTTTCGCAGGAAGCGGACAGATGGGGCTTGAAGCGCTCTCAAGAGGGGCTGAGAGCTGTATGTTCGTTGATTCTTCTCCTGAGGCTATAGCCATAGTAAAGAAAAATATTGAAAAAACCAAATTTACCGAACGCTGCCGCTATCTTATAAGCGACTACCGAAATTATATACGTAAAGCGGCAAACGAGAAGGAATTTGACCTCATTTTTATAGATCCCCCCTATGCCGACAACTCGGTGGGCGACGCGCTTGAAAGAATTGTCAAGGCTAAGCTCGCTTCTTCTGGCTGCATTATCGTATGCGAAAGCGGAAATGAGGATATTTTTGAGACAAGAGAGAGCCTCTCCGACCACTTTGAGCTTAAAAAGAGCGCGCGCTACAGCAAATCCTATATAACTATTCTGACCTATAAGGGTGAATGATTATGGAAAACAACAAAAAAAGAAGCGCGCTTATTTGCGGCAGCTTCGACCCTATAACGCTCGGACATTTGGATATTATCAGGCGCGCGTCCTCGCTTTTTGACACGGTTTACGTCACCGCGTTTGTCAATCCCGAAAAAAGCTATTGCTTTTCAAAAGAACAGCGTCTCGCCTTTATGAAGGCAGCCTGCGCCGATATTAAAAACGTCGTCTGCGATTTCAGCGACGGTATGGTGTGCGACTACGTAAAGAGCAAAGATATCGACTGCATAGTAAAGGGAATAAGAAACGAAAAGGACCTTTCCTATGAAGCCGAGATGGCAGATTTTAACCGAAGGCGCAGCGGTCGAGAGACCTTGTTTTTCGCGTCCTCAAAAGAGCTTGAAAATTGCAGCTCGACTCTCGTACGAAGCGCGCTCGAAAAGGGCGACGACCTCACGCCTTTGCTTCCCACAAGCATTTTAGACGAGGTGAAAACGGCTTTTTGCAAGAAAAGCGACAACTAATATTTACATTTTGCAAGGAAAATTTGTATGAAATTTTTTGATTGCTCGGCTGTCGAGCGAAAAATTGGCTACGTCTTTAATAACAAGGCGCTTTTGAAGCAGGCGTTTACGCGCGCGTCCTACTGCAACGAAATGAGGCAGTCGGGAAAGGAAGTTCAAAGCAACGAGGTCCTTGAATTCTGTGGGGACAGCGTTCTTTCGGGCGCAATAATCACGCTTCTTATGGAAAGATACTCAAAGCTGTCCTCTCTCGGCATAATCACCGAGCTGGGCGAGGGTGACTTTTCCAACGTAAAAAGCCGCCTTTGCGACAAGAGTATGCTTTCGGCAAGAATAAAAGAGCTTGGCTTATATGAATATCTGCTTTTAAACCGTGGCGACGAAAAAATGAATATCGCCGTACAGCCGTCCGTTATGGAGGATCTTTTCGAGAGCATTATCGGCGCTCTTTATTTCGACTGCGGCAAGGATATGAAGGTAGTCATCGAGGTAGTAGACAAAATGCTTGAGGTTGACCGCTATTTTGAGAGGACCGAGAGGCCCCAACAGCGAAGCAGTAAAAATCTCTTGCAGGAATGGTGTCAGGCGCGCTCGCTTGAGCGACCTATATACGAGGTGGTTGCCGAATTCGGCCCCGAGCACGAGAAGCAGTACCGTGTTTTGTGCAAAATTGAAGGCAAGGATTTCGCTATAGGCGAGGGCAAGAACAAAAAATCTGCCGAAAGCGACGCCGCGCAAAAAACCTATCAGACGCTTTCAAAGAATTAAAATCATTATTAAGGAGAAACACAATGTCAGTCGCTATCATTACAGGCGCTTCGTCAGGCTTGGGACGCGAATTCGCACTCCAGCTTTACAATAAAAAAGAGGTTGATGAGTTTTATCTTATAGCAAGGCGAGAAGAGCGTCTTTTGGCTTTAAAGGAAAAGCTCGGCGGAAACGCGCGCGTTATTTGCGCAGACCTGACTGAAAAAGAGGGGCTTGAAAAAATACGCGAGGCCCTTAAGGAAAACTCGCCTGACGTCAAGTATCTTATAAACGCGTCGGGCTTCGGCAAATTTGGCGATTTTTCCGAGATTACCGAAGACGATACCGAAAAAATGATAGACTTAAACGTAAAAGCCTCTGTGCTTATCACTCATATGACTATCCCTTATATGAAAAAAGGCTCTCATATTATACAGCTTGGCAGCGGCTCCTGCTTCACGCCTCTTCCGAATTTCAACGTGTATGCCGCGAGCAAGTCCTTTATTCTGCATTACACGAAGGCGCTTAAATATGAGGTAAGGCATCTCGGAATTTCGGCTACCGCGTTTTGTCCCGGCTGGGTTGACACCGAATTTCTCGGAAAGGCTACCGATATTACGGGCGCAAAGGGCCCGAAGGCGTCT
>JAZOCY010000104.1:0-1783 GCA_045596805.1 Eubacteriales bacterium
GCCGCCGCTATAGCGGCGATCTCGCGCCCACGCGAAAACGTTCTTTTCTGGGATCCTCTTTGCGGCTCGGGTACTATAGCCATTGAGGGCGCTATGCTCATAAATAATATAGCCCCCGGAAGAAGCCGCCATTTCGCCGCAGAGCAGTTTCCTCTTATCCCCCGCGAGATGTGGAAAAACGCGAGAGAGGAAGCCTTTGACACCGAGCTTCATACCGCGTTTGAGGCGTATGCTTCGGATATAGACGAAAAATGCGTCGCCCTTGCAAAAAGCAACGTCCTACGCGCAGGTGTGTCGCAATACGTGAAGTGCTTTCAGGCAGACGCGAGAAAAATAAGCTCGGACGGAAGGCGAGGCACTATCGTCACAAATCCCCCGTACGGAGAACGGCTTCAAACAAAGCAAGAAGCGGAAAAGCTGTATCGCGAGCTTGGAATAAAGTTTCGCAGCCTATCTCCGTGGCAGATTTACGTAATTACGTCGGATGATAGATTTGAGCAGCTTTACGGAAAGCGCGCCGACAAGGTAAGGAAGCTCTATAACGGAATGATTCCCTGCTATCTGTATCAGTTTTTTAAAAACGGCAAATAATAATAGCAAAAGAAATATAAAGCGAAAATACGCATAATCCTCTCTCTTTCGGTTACACTTTTATCCGTAAAGAAAGAGGATTTTTTATGAATAATTTATCAAAAGAATACAAGGAAAACATCAGGACTCTCGACAGCCTGCTTCGTGTAAAGGAAAGCTTTGACCTCATAAGCAGACATCTTACGATAGGCAAGGACGAGGCTACGTTTTATTATATAGACGGATTTGTAAAGGACGGAGTAATGCAGAAGATAATGCAGTATTTCCTTACCTTGAAGGATACGTGCCCCGGAGAAAATTCCGCGAGACGCTTTGCCTCCTCCCACGTGCCTTACGTAGAGGTTGATATAAGCTCAAATATCGACTCGCTTACGCTTGCCGTGCTTTCGGGCTCTGTTGTAATGCTCGGAAGCACCTTTGAAAACGAAGCCATAATAATAGACGCGAGGACCTATCCCGCAAGAAGCACCGAAGAGCCAGACAATGACCGAGTTATGCAGGGCGCGAAGGACGGCTTTGTGGAAACCTTGATATTCAACACGGCGCTTCTTCGCAGACGTGTCAGAGACACGCGACTTACTATGCTCTATAAGAACGTGGGCGGCTCGTCAAAAACCGACATAGTAATTTGTTATATGGAGGGCTTAGCAGACAAGAAATACGTGGAAAAGCTCTCGAAAAGAATAGATGAGATAGCCCCGCGCGCTATGACTCTCGGATATATGAGCTTGGCGGAAAGTCTTATAAAGCGAAGATGGTATAATCCTTTCCCGAAAATACGGACTCTTGAACGTCCCGATGCCGCCGCGTCGGAGATAATGGAAGGAAAGGTCATTATAATCTGCGACACCTCGCCTCAGGTGATGGTGCTTCCCACCTCTATTTTCGATTTCTGGCAGGAGACTAACGACTATTATTTTCCGCCCCTTACGGGATGCTATCTGCGTGTCATTCGCCATCTCGTATTTATCTTATCGCTTATTTTAACGCCTACTTGGCTTTTGCTTTTGCAAAATCAGGATATTCTCCCGCCTCAGCTTAATTTTATTCTGCCACAGTCGCCGGGAGGCATGCCGATACTTCTACAGCTTCTGCTCTGTGAGCTTGCGATAGACGGACTGAAGCTGGCTTCGATGAATACACCGAATATGCTCTCTAACTCCTTAAGCGTCATAGGTGGTCTTATACTCGG
>JAZOCY010000105.1:0-2290 GCA_045596805.1 Eubacteriales bacterium
TCTTGGAATTTCGACACGTTCATAAAGATTTCGCCTGCTGCGCTCATCATAACGATATTACGCAGAGTCTCGTTAGTCTCAAGCGCTTTTGGAATAGAGCCTTTGAGGTCCTTCACGTCAATGCCTTCCATTAACTGCTCTCTTATAAAAAAGAAAAAATATTTACTGTAAGACTTGAAAAAACGATAAAAAAGTGATATACTAATTGCATGTGTATTTATATTAGTAGAAAATCAAATCGAATGAAGGTGATGCTTTTATGACGAATGACATTTCTGCGCTTATAGAAGCGAAAATGCCGACATTATCAAAAGGGCAAAAACGAATTTCAAGCGTTATAATACAGAGCTGCGAGAAGGCGGCGTATATGACTGCGGCAAAGCTCGGAGAAGCGGCAGGCGTTTCAGAATCAACCGTCGTGCGCTTTGCGACAGAGCTTGGCTTTGACGGGTATCCCGAATTTCAGCGCGCCGTACAGGAGCTTGTACGCACGCGTCTGACACCTAATCAGAGAATTGAAATGACTAATATGAGAATAGGCGACGGAGACCTACTCTCAAAGGTTATGACGTCGGATATAGAGAAAATAAAATACACGCTTGACAATATAGACAGAGATTATTTTTCTGCCGCCGTAAATTCGATTATAAACGCAAAGCAAATTTATATTTTCGGAGTTCGCTCCTCATCCTACCTCGCGTCGTTTTTACACTTCAATTTGAGTATGATTTTTGAAAACGTAAGGCTCATTCAGCCGTCGGGAACAAGCGAGGTTTTTGAGCAAGCGCTCAACATCAGCGAAAATGACGTTATGATAGCAATAAGCTTCCCGAGATATTCCTCAATGGCGGTCAGCGCGGTAAAATACGCAAGAGCGCAGGGCGCTGACGTTATCGCCCTTACGGACAGCAAGAGCGCGCCTATCGCAAGCTACGCAAATCAGCTGCTCACCGCGCAGAGCGATATGGCGTCATACGTAGATTCACTCGTCGCGCCTCTAAGCATAATTAACGCTATGCTTGTTCAAATAACGAAGCTGAAGCAGGACGAGGTCAAGGAACGCTTCGAAAAGCTCGAAAGAATCTGGGAAGAATACGAAATATATGCAAAAAGATAATGCGAAAAGAATTGCTATAGTAGGCGGAGGGGCTGCGGGAATGCTCGCGGCAGGTACTGCCCTGCAATATGGTGCGAGCGTTACGATATTTGAAAAAAACGCGATTTTGGGTAAGAAGCTGCTGATTACAGGAAAAGGCAGATGTAATTTAACGAACAATTGCTCAAACGAGGAATTTATGAACAACGTTACAAAAAATCCGCGCTTTATGTACGCCCCTCTCTCTGAATTCAATACCGAATCCACGATGTCGCTTTTTGAAGGGCTCGGCGTCCCTCTAAAAACCGAAAGAGGAAACAGAGTTTTCCCCGTTTCTGACCGCGCGTCCGACATTGTAAACGCGCTAAAAAAATACATAAGCGACGCTGAAATCATTCACGAAAAGGTCACTTCCCTGATTATAGATGACGGAAAAATCACAGGATTGAGAACCAACAAAAGCTACTTTTTCGACGCGGTAATAATAGCTACGGGTGGAATGTCGTATCCGAGGACAGGCTCTGACGGCGCAGGCTACAAATTGGCAAAGGAAGCGGGACACACTATAACCGACATAATCCCATCGCTCGTTCCGTTAGAAATAAAAGGCAACGCCTGCCGTAATATGCAGGGACTTTCTCTTAAAAACGTAGGTATTTCGATAATACACAAGGAAAGTAAAAAAACAGTCTATACCGACTTCGGTGAAATGCTTTTCACGCATTTTGGGGTAAGCGGCCCTATGATTTTAAGCGCTTCCTCTCACATAAGAAATATTCCTATAAATCAGCTCATGCTGAAAATAGATATGAAGCCCGCGCTTGACGAGAAGCAGTTGGATTCGCGTCTTTTGTCCGACTTTGAGAAATACTCGAACCGAGATTTCGCTAATGCGCTTTGCGACCTGCTTCCGTCAAAAATGATAGAGACCTTCATTGAACAGACCGATATATCGCCTACAAAAAAGGTGAATTCCATTACAAAAGCCGAGCGAGCGAAAATTCTCTCGCTCTTAAAGGGCTGGGAATTTGACATTCTCGGTTTTCGTCCCATAGACGAGGCTATCATCACGTCGGGTGGAGTAAACGTAAAGGAGATATCGCCAAAAACGATGATGTCTCGCCTGACGGAAAACCTATACTTTGCAGGAGAAATTCTTGACGTAGATGCATACACAGGCGGCTTTAATTTACA
>JAZOCY010000106.1:0-9553 GCA_045596805.1 Eubacteriales bacterium
GTTGTTGCTTTCGTTGCAGCTTTGAGCGAACTCGCCAAGCAATTCCTTCTGTCTTGCGTTCAGGTTTTTCGGGACCTCTACGGAGACGGTGAAAATAAGGTCGCCCTTTCTCTTTGTGTTTATGTCGGGCATGCCCTTTCCGCTGATTTTGAAGGACGAGTTCGTCTGTGTTCCCTCAGGAATAGTATATTTCTGGTTGCCCTCGAGCGTGGGAACGTCTATCTCCGCGCCCAATGCCGCTTCGGTAAAGGATATTGGAATTTCGCAATAAAGATTGTTGCCCTCGCGTTCAAAGATAGCGTGTCTGCGAACGCGCACCTCTATAATAAGGTCGCCGTTCGGGCCGCCGTTACGTCCGCTGTCGCCCTCGTTTCTGAGCGCTATGCGCTGTCCGTTGTCAATTCCTGCGGGAATGCTCACCTCGAGCTTCTTTTTAATTTTTATATAGCCTCTGCTGTTGCAATTTTTACAGGGCGTCTTGATAATCTTTCCGCTTCCCTTGCAGGCGGGGCAGGGGCGTGAGGTCTGGAACACGCCGAAGGCGGTGTTCTGACGCACGGAAACCTGACCTGATCCGTGGCATTCGTTACACGTTTCTGCAGACGTGCCCTTTGCGGCTCCGCTTCCGTTACAGTCGGGACATTTTTCTATGTGGTTAAAGGAGACCTCTTTTTTACAGCCAAAGGCGGCCTCCTCAAAGGATATGTCGATTCGTGTGAATACGTCCTCTCCCGCAATCGGGCGATTTCTCTGAGAAGAGCCTCCGCCGAAGCCCCCGCCAAATCCGCCGCCGAAAAAGGAAGAGAAGATGTCGCTGAAGTCGAAGCCCTCAAAGCCCGTTCCGCCCGATGCGGGATCGAACGCCGCATGGCCGAATCTGTCATATTTGCTCTTCTTGTCGGGGTCGGAAAGAACTCCGTAGGCCTCGTTTACTTCCTTAAATTTCTGCTCGGCTTCCTTGTCGCCCGGATTCATATCGGGATGATATTTTTTTGCAAGTGTGCGATAGGCCTTCTTTAAGTCCGCTTCGGTTGCGTCCTTTCCGACGCCAAGCACCTCATAATAATCTCGCTTTTCAGCCATGATAACTCCTAATAAAACTTAAAATGTAAATCTTTGTTTACAACACACAGTCGTTCGATATATAAAAGGTCACACTAAAGGGGCTAAGTAAAAAGCAAATGAAGAACCGTTCCTATAGCATAATCAAAAGGTCTGCCTATATAGGAACGTTTCTTCTTTTTTGCTTTCGTATTAAGGACAGGGCTTTAAAGGCGCGAGTCCAAAGGGAAATTAGCCGTTCGTCTTATCCTCGTAGTCTGCGTTGTAGTAGGTGCCGTCGCCAGACGCGCCCTGCGCATTTGGGTCGCCCTGTGCGCCGCTTGCCTTATAAAGCTGCTCGGAAAGCGCGTAGAAGGCCTTTTCAAGAGCTTCTGTATCTGCCTTTATTGCGTCGGTGTCGTTGCCCTTAACGGTTTCCTTCAATTTATCTATAGCGCTTTGAACGTTCGCTTTGTCGGCGTCGCTCACCTTGTCGCCCATTTCAGTAAGAGCCTTTTCGCTCTGGAAGATGAGGGTTTCTGCGTGGTTCTTCGTCTCAACAGCTTCCTTCTGCTTCTTATCCTCTTCAGCGAATTTTTCAGCATCCTTAACCGCGCGGTCAATATCCTCCTGACTCATATTCGTGGAGGAGGTGATAGTGATGTGCTGCTCTTTGCCTGTGCCCTTGTCTGTCGCCGTAACGTTAACTATGCCGTTTGCGTCGATATCAAAGGTTACCTCGATCTGAGGAACGCCTCTGGGAGCCGCAGGGATACCGTCGAGCACGAATCTTCCGAGAGTGGTGTTGCCAGCCGCCATATCACGCTCGCCCTGAAGCACGTGAATTTCAACAGAGGTCTGTCCGTCTGCCGCGGTAGAATATATCTGACTCTTCTTTACGGGAATCGTCGTGTTTCTTTCAATAATGCGGTTAAATACGCCGCCGAGTGTCTCAATACCTAAGGAAAGAGGAGTGACGTCGAGCAAGAGAAGGTCCTTTACGTCTCCGCCGAGAACGCCGCCCTGAATAGCCGCGCCGAGCGCAACGCATTCGTCGGGGTTTATTCCCTTGAAGGGCTCTTTTCCTATAAACGCCTTGACAGCCTCCTGTACGGCGGGAATTCTTGTCGAGCCGCCGACGAGAAGTATCTTGTTTACGTCGGACGCGCTGAGGCCTGCGTCTGCGAGAACCTGCTTCGTGGGCTTCATAGTAGCCTCAACCAAGTCGTGCGTCAGCTCATCAAACTTTGCGCGCGTAAGAGTAGCCTCGAAGTGCTTGGGGCCTGTCGCGTCGGCAGTGATGAAGGGAAGGCTTATCTGAGTCGTGGTCATACCCGAAAGCTCGATTTTTGCCTTCACCGCAGCCTCCTTCAAGCGCTGATGCGCCATTTTGTCCTGACGCAGATCGATATTGTTTTCCTTTTTAAAGGTATCAGCCATCCAGTTGATAATTCTTTCGTCGAAGTCGTCGCCGCCGAGACGGTTGTTACCCGCTGTCGCGAGAACCTCGAAAACGCCGTCGGAAATTTCAAGCAGTGATACGTCGAAGGTACCGCCGCCGAGGTCGAAAATCATAATTTTCTGCTCGGATTCTTTGTCCATACCGTATGCGAGAGCAGCCGCCGTCGGCTCGTTTATGATACGGAGAACCTCAAGTCCCGCTATCTTTCCCGCGTCCTTAGTCGCCTGACGCTGAGCGTCCGAGAAGTAGGCGGGAACCGTGATAACAGCCTGAGTTACAGGCGCGCCGAGATAAGCCTCAGCGTCTGCTTTGAGCTTCTGAAGAACCATTGCCGAAATCTCCTGAGGAGAGTAGCTCTTATCATCAATGCTCACCTTGAAGTCGGAGCCCATATGACGCTTGATGCTGCTTACAGTTCTGTCGGGGTTGGTAACAGCCTGACGCTTTGCAACCTGACCGACCATTCTTTCGTTTGTCTTGGAAAAAGCGACAACAGAGGGCGTTGTACGCGCTCCTTCGGGGTTGGGGATTACGATAGGCTCGCCGCCCTCGAATACCGCAACGCAAGAGTTAGTTGTTCCCAAGTCTATACCAATAATTTTTCCCATAATAATTTTTCCTCCAATAATTGTATGTTGATTTTTTGTTTTTTGTAAAGTTTAGTTAGCGACCTTTACCATTGCATAGCGTATGATTTTGTCCTGCAGTCTGTATCCTGTCTGAAAGACCTCGGCGATTACGCCTTCGCCAAGCGTGTCGTCCTCTATATGAAGAACGGCGTTATGAATGTTGGGGTCGAATTTTTCACCTACGGCGCCAAATCTCTCGATTTTCGCCTTTGAAAGCATTGAATCAATGCTTTTCGCGGTGATTGCGAGTCCCTCCGCCACCTTTTCTGCGTCCTCGTATATGGCGGCGCGTTCAAGGTTGTCGAATATGGGCAGAATTTCTTTTACCGTATCCGCGACGGCATCCGAATAAATTCCGTCCTTTTCCTTTTGGCTGCGTTTTCTGAAATTGTCGTATTCGGCGGCAAGACGCAGATATTTGTCCTTCGCGTCAGCGGCTTCCTCAGATGCTTTTTTCGCTTCCTCGCTTTTCGCCTCAAGCTCTGCCTTCAGCGCGTTTATTTCCTTTTTAGAGGCTTTCGCGCCCCCCTTTTGCTCGGTCTGCTTTTCCGTTTCGGCCTCCTTTGGCGTTTTTTCGGTATTCTCTTCGATGATTTCGTCCTTCTCTGTCATAAGATAAACCTCTCTATTCGTTGTATTCTTCCAATTTGGCAAGGTCCTCGTTTAAGAGACTGTCAATTCCGTTTGCCAGACTGTCTATCGTAGAAATGACCTTGGAATAATTCATTCGTCTCGGTCCTATTACGCCAATGGCGCCTATTACCCTATCTCCCTGCTTAATGCTCTTGAAGATGAGGGTGGAGTTGCTCATAACGCGGACACTGTTTTCGCTTCCTATATATACGTTGATTTCGTCGTCTCGCGAGCTGTCAAGCGGCACAAGATTCAAGGACTGCTCCTTATCCTCTATCATTCCGAGCAGGCCTCGAAGCTGCTCTAAATCGGTATATTCGGGATATTGAAGCAGATGATTTACGCCCTCGACGCGCATATCGGCGCCGTCAAGCTCCTTCATCGTTTCGTGAATAGCCTTTATTATCGGGGTGACGATGGGAGATTGCTCGCCCATTTCCTCCTCTATCTTCATAATCTCGGTAAGGAGAATGTCGTCCGCGCCCACGTTTATGAGCGAGCGATTAAGAAGAAAGGAGAGCTTTTCAAGCGTTTCCTTAGTAATATTAAAGGAAAGATGAATGGATTTCGTCTTTATCGAGCGATTGTCGAGCAGCATAACCAAAACGAAGTTCCGACAGTCGAGATAGACACACTCAAATTTGCTGACCTTTACCGTAGTCGATTTTGATTTTAAAGCGAAGCCCGTGTAGTTTGTAACCGACGCAGCTATTTTTGACGCCTCTGTCAGGAGGCGGTCAAGCTCGGTGAGCTTGCTTTTTAACGCAAGGTTGAGATGCTCTATTTCCGCGGCTGTAGAGGTATAATCCTGCAAAAGAGAATTAACGTAATATCTGTAGCCAAGCTCGGACGGGACTCTTCCCGCAGAGGTGTGCGGCTGTTCGAGATATCCCAGGGCTTCAAGCTCTGCCATCTCGTTTCTGATGGTAGCAGACGAGCAGGACAACTGCTTATCCGAGGAAAGATATTTTGAACCGACAGGCTCGCCGAACGCTATGTGGGCGTCAATGATAGCCTTTAAAATAAGTTTTTTCCTCGCGCTTAATCCATCGGCGTTCATTTTATCTCACCTTCTATCTCATCAATTTTAGCACTCTGACACGTCAAGTGCTAATCGCAAGTATAAAATACCACTTTTCAAGCGAAAAGTCAATAGAAAAAGGGACTTTTATTGTGAACTATTTGTTAATTTGCAAAAAAAAGATAAAAATATACGCAAAAAACAGAAAAAGCGACAGGCGGCGCGCAAATAAGGAAAAAGGGAGGGCGCAAAAAGTCATATTGTAAAATTAAAAAAAGGAAAAAGGTTACAAAATCTGGGCGTTTTCACTTGACAACGAGGCTACAATATTATATAATATAAGATGCGTGAGTGTATATTATTTGCGCTTGTGCAAAGGGATAATAGATTTGGTTGTTCACTCGAACACAATTAAATATTTTATCTATGTTAGTATATTTTGAAAAAGAGAAACACGTTATAAGGAGGTGTTTAAATGGAAATTCTATACGGAATTATCGGTATAGCAGTCGGTTTGCTTGTAGGCGCGTTTATCGGCAGCGCCTTCCGCAAGAAGATAGCGGAGGCCAAGATAGGCTCAGCTGAGGAGCAGGCCAAAAAGATACTTGAAGATTCTATTCGCCAGGCAGAAGCGAAGAAAAAAGAGATTCTCGTTGAGGCAAAGGACAAGGCTATTGAGATACGAGACGAGACCGAGCAGGATTTGAAAGAGCGTCGCAAGGAGATAGCCAAGCAGGAAAGACGCCTTGCTCAGAAGGAGGAGACTCTCGACAGCAAGACCGACGCGATAGAGAAAAAGGAGCTTCAGCTTACAGAAAAAAATCAGCAGGCAGAGGCCTTGAAGCAGAAGGTGCAGGACGTCTATGATATGCAGCTTAAGGTCTTGGAGAGAATTTCGGGAATTACAGCCGAGGAGGCGAAGGCAGAGCTGCTTAAAAAGACCGAGAGCGAGATAGCGCACGAAACGGCGCTTAAGATCTCGGAATACGAGGCGCGCTTTAAAGAAGAGGCCAACGACAAGGCGAGGGATATTTTATCCTTGGCAATTCAGAGATGCGCCGCTGACCACGTAAGCGAGGTAGCTATTTCGGTAGTAAGTCTTCCCAACGAGGAAATGAAGGGAAGAATTATCGGACGCGAGGGAAGAAACATTCGCACGATAGAAACACTTACGGGAGTTGAGCTTATAATAGACGACACTCCTGAGGTAATCACCATTTCGGGCTTTGATCCCGTTCGCCGCGAGGTTGCGAGACTTGCTCTTGAAAAGCTCATAGCAGACGGACGTATTCATCCCGCAAGAATTGAAGAGATGGTTGAAAAGGCGCAGAAGGAAGTCGAAAACACCATTAAGCAGGCTGGAGAAAAGGCAATATTCGAGACAGGCGTTCACGGGCTTAACCCCGAGCTTGTTCGTTTGCTTGGCCGCCTGAAGTACCGTACCAGCTTCGGACAGAACGCTTTGCGTCACTCTATCGAGGTTGCGCTTCTTTCGGGCAATATGGCGGATGAAATGGGAGTTGACAGCACGCTCGCGAAGCGCGCGGGACTTCTCCACGATATAGGTAAGGCCTTGACACAGGAGGCAGAGGGCTCGCATATTCAGCTTGGCGTTGAGGTTGCCAAGAAGTATAAGGAGAGCGCCGACGTTATCCACGCGATAGAGGCTCACCACAACGACGTTGATCCTAAAACAACCGTTGCCTTTATAGTACAGGCGGCGGACGCTATCTCGGCGGCAAGACCGGGAGCGAGACGCGAGGACGTTGAAAATTACATCAAGAGACTGCAGAAGCTTGAAGAAATAGCAGGCGGCTTCGACGGTGTAGAAAAGACCTTCGCAATTCAGGCGGGCAGAGAAGTTCGAGTAATGGTCAAGCCTGAAATGATCGACGACGATAATATGAAGATATTGGCAAGAGAAATTGCGCAGAAGATCGAGGGCGACCTCGACTATCCCGGACAGATCAAGGTCAACGTCATAAGGGAAAGCCGCACAATAGATTATGCAAAGTAATGCTTACATAATGGCTTGATAGCGCATTCATAGAAGGGGTTGCTTCGTTTTGATGCAGACGCTTTAAAAATCCTACCTGCATAATAATATCAGAGACGGGTTTTGAGCTGTGCGGAGAGGGGAGCAATCTCTTTTGCGTCAGGCGTATGACACATATTTTTTGAGGAAGGAAGACATATGAGGATACTCGCGTTAGGGGACGTAACCGACACCCGTTCGGTCACTTACCTGAAGGAAAAGCTATGGGATTTCAGGACGAAAAACAAGATAGATTTTACTATAGTCAACGGAGAAAACGCAGGCTTTGTCTACGGGGCGTCGCCCGAGCAGGCGTTCGACCTGTTTTCGGCGGGCGCAGACGTCATTACAGGCGGCAACCATACAATGCAGAATAAATTTATCCATTCTGCCCTTATCAGCACCGATAAAATTTTAAGACCTATAAATTATCCGCCCGCGGCGCCGGGTATGGGATACACCATTCAAAGCTGTAACGGATATAATATAATGGTAATAAATGCGCTCGGCTGTATAAATATGGAGCCGCAGCTTGATAACCCGATTCCGTTTATAGAAAGAGCACTTGAGAGGGAAAAGGGAAAGTATGACTTTTCCGTGCTCGACTTCCACGCGGAAGCGACGGGAGAAAAGGGAATTGTTGGAAGATATTTTGACGGAAAAATAAATATCATATTCGGAACGCATACCCACGTTCCTACCTCTGACGCAAGAATTTTTGAGAAAAATACCGCCTTTGTGAGCGACATCGGAATGTGTGGAGCAAAGGACAGCATTTTAGGCATAAACGCTCAATGCGTTATAAATAAGTATATTACGCATATGCCCACAAAGTATATCCCCGCGGAGGGAGACATAGAGGCGCAGGGCGTAATTTTCGAGCTCGATGAGGAAAAGGGACGCGTAACTTTGGTTAAGCCCATAACCTTTTAATTCGTTTGACAACTAAAGCTTGCTTTTATTAGATGTGAGGGAGCAATGAAAAAAGGAGAAAAGGATTATATTCTTGTTAAAGCCGTTCTCTTGGCGGGAAGCATTATAACCGCCTGCGGCGGCGAGACCTACAGAGCAGAGGACACAATGGGCAGAATGCTTGTGGCGGGCGGCGCTACAGAGCCCGAAATAAACGTGTTTTCCACCTCGCTCTCGCTTTCCTTTGTGGATTCGGCGGGGGAGGTGTTCAGCATTTCAAAGAGAATTAAAGACCGAGCGATAGATCTTGGAAAAATTGCTGTGGTAAATGATATATCCCGTCGCTTCTGTTCGGGCGTTATTACCGTAGAGGAAGCGTATGAAATGCTTTTACAGACCGAGAAAAAGAAGAGTGAATATCCGCCGATGCTGGTAAAGGCGTGTCAGGTGCTTACCCCTCTTGCGTTTACTATCCTGCTTGGAGGAGGGGCGAGCGACTGCGTAATTGCGGCCCTTAACGGCGTTATAATCGCTATAATTACCGATATACAGCGAAGGGTAATGCTTCATCCTGCGATGTTTAACTTTCTTATCGGCTTATGCGTCGCGATTTTCAGCTATTCGGTAAACGAGCTTTCGTTTGTTTCTGTAAATCTTTTCGTACTGCTGCCGGGCTCGATAATGGCGCTTTTACCCGGAGTAACGCTGACGAACGGAGTGCACGATATGTTAAACGCCGATTTTATGTCGGGGGGCGCGCGTCTTACCGAGGCGATAGTTACCGCGACAACCCTTGCCGTAGGCGTCGGCTTTGGCCTTGCTATTGCGGCGCGTCTTCTTGGAGGTACGCTATGAGAGAAATGATAATTCAGGTAATAGGCGCGTTTGTCGCCGCGTGCGTGCTGCCCATAATATTCGGAATTCCCCGAAAGCACATATTAGCCGACGGAATTGTGGGAGCGCTCGGCTGGCTGTGTTATCTTCTGATAATGCAGAAAACGACAATAGTTATGGCGACGCTTTTCGCCTCAATGATAGTTGCTTTTCTCTCGAATTTACTTGCGAGAGCGATGAAAGCGCCCGTCACCGTATTTTTAATTCCGGGAATTCTTTCTATGGTGCCGGGAACGAGCATTTACCGAGTCATATATTATATGATACATAACGATTCGGACAGCACAAGATATTATTTGATGGAAACGTTGCAGATTGCGGGAATGATAGTTTTCGCTATTCTGATAATTGAGACCGTATTCAGAGTCATATCGAATATCGCCGCGGCAAAGCTCAAAAGGGAATACCTCTCTTAAAGGAAAGAAAGAAGGCTCAAAAGAGCCGAAAAAAAGGGCAAAACGGCAAAAGAGCAAAAGAACAAAAAGGTCAAAAAAAGAAAAATTCACGCTTGACAAAGAGGGAAAACTGTGCTATACTTAAATAGTCAATTTTCCTTCGCTTGTCGAAGCAATAACGAGGTGTGGCTCAGCTTGGTAGAGCGCTACGTTCGGGACGTAGAAGCCGCAGGTTCGAATCCTGTCACCTCGACCAAAAATAAAAAGAGCCCTTGTGGCTCTTTTTATTTTTGGCCTTGATGTGTCAATTTGAAGCTGATTTGCGAAGCAAAAGCAGGTTCGCATACCCCGCCCGAAGATCGACAAGCTCGCTTGTCAGGCGCAGGGCGAAGGTATCACGAAGCGAAGCGAAGTTACCCTGTCACCTCGACCAAAAATAAAAAGAGCCCTTGCCCCTCTTTTTATTTTTGGCCTTGATGTGTCAATTTGAAGCTGATTTGCGAAGCAAAAGCAGGTTCGCATACCCCGCCC
>JAZOCY010000107.1:0-5040 GCA_045596805.1 Eubacteriales bacterium
ATTCTCGTCGCTGTATTTCTTTATCCTCGTTCCTTCGGGAATGGAATATGTGGCTTTTGCGCCTTCTGCATTCAGTATTTCATACATTGAGTCTGATGCATATATCGTTTTTACTCCACTCACCTCAAATGCGCCCTCGCCGAGAGTTTCAAGAAACAGGGGAAGATATATTGTTTCCAAGGCAGGTGTGTTTTTGCAAATTCCTTTTTCAAGAGACTTTATGTTGTTGCTAAAAACAATTTCTTTTAAGCTTGTGCAGCCTTCAAACGTCCCCTCTAACACCTCGACTTCATTGGTGAGTACAACCTTTTCAAGCGTTTCTTTGCGTTCATTCAAATCTCCTTCAATCGTCCCCGCATACACCGGATATCCATTCACCGAGTCGTCGAATCCTTCATATGAATAGGGTTCTTTTTTTACGTCGACAACCTTGCTGCGTGTAACAGGTTCGATGCTCATATAGGAGTCACCATCAAGGTGCTCTACTTCTAGGACCTTGCTAAAATCCATCTTTACTTTCTCGAAATTTGCATAGCAGATACCGCTAAAACCCGAATGGTAGCATCGATACCACCAACTATCAAGCAAGGCACCGTTTTCTGATTGATGTTCAAAGTAAAAATTTTGAGTTGCGACAGCACATATTATCCCGTACTTTACGCCGTCATATTCCCATTCGGCACTTGTGTTCTCGGAAGGATTATCTGAGTCGTTAATTTCCGCTTCCTCAAAATATGTCTTTTCGATAAATTTATCCGTAAGCATATTTCTTTGTTCATAAGCGACGCCGTTAGTGTAGGTTGTCGGAACGTATGCCGTGTCGTTGTCTACGTGCTCGGCAATGAGGTTTTTGTCCTTGTCCTCATATACTACTATATAGTTCTCTCCGTCGATGAGGTAAAGCCTGTTGTTGTAGACAAATGACGAGCTTTTTGCCTCTTTCATCGTGATGCTCGGAAATTCGGCAGGCGCAGTATCGCTCAGCTTATCCCGCTCGGCGCTGTCGAAGTGATACAGCTTCGTGCCCGCGTGGACAATAATATGCACCTTGCCCGACGATACCTTGTATGCATGAATACCGAATATTTTTCCGTTGAGGCTCTTGCAGAGCGTTCTCGTGCCGGGAAAGGTCTCTATCGCAACGCCCTGCCCCGACTTGTAGTCCTTATACATATTTTGGATAAAAGAGAAGCGGTTAAGAGAGACGTTTGATGAGTCGCTCGTCGCGTCAATTCCTCGAAAATTCGACATATATCTGGAATATTCTTTTTCCATAACATCTCTCCTTACCAGTTATTTACTGACTCATATTTAACAGGGTTCAAGTCTCTGTGTTTTGCCGATATAAGCGCGATTTCCTCGTTGTAAAGCCCCTTATAGTATTGCGCTCGGCTTGCGTTATCGTCGAGCCATACGTAACTCGCAATAAGAAGCTTAAGAGCGCCTATATATTCGTCGGGAATATCTATTTCCTTATTCTCGTCATCTATCGTGTATTCGTAAATTTTCGGCGTATATTCTATTAAAATATCGCCTCTATCCGCTCTCGGTATTGACAAGCGCTTTCCGTCTGAATAGAAGTCGGTCAAGGTGTTGCCCTCATTCCATTTCGGCTGCGCTACAAGCATTGAAAAATCGGGAAAAATCCTGTCGAGGTCATACACGATATACTTTTCGAGAGCAGGGATATCTTCTGTTTGTAACGTCGCTATTTCGCCGTAAATCGCTATTGCTCTTATCTTGCATAGCGTTTCTGCTTTTATGGTTATTACGGTTTCGGCTGGGAAGTCTCCGTCTTTCTTTCTGCAAAATCCTCTTTTTACCTGATATCCGTAAGTCTTATCGAACGGTTCGTCAGAGCTTTCACCACCGTTGTCGAGTGTAATTACTCCTTTTCCCGATATCTCAATATAATATGCTTTTGCCCCCTCGACCTTATATGACAATACCCCGTTACTATATAACACCTTTTCTGTGTCAGCAACAAGGGTATCGGGTGGATAGTGTGCGAGGAGAGCCCGCCGCTTAGTCGGCGCCATACGAAAAATATCGTGCAGCGCCGTGTTTAATGCGGGATAAAAGGTGTCTTCCTCGTCTATTTCGTGTTCAAAGCCGAGCAGGGCGACTGCATTGTAAAGCTCTTTAACCTTCATAAGTCGCCCCTTTTCTTTTTTTAGAGCTTTGTCGCGCCTGTCACTGCGCTTGCGGAGTCAACGGCAAGCAAGATGTGCTTATATGTGCCGAATCCTACGCCGAAACGGCATCTTCCGTTCCACATATAGTTTCCTGTGTGATTGTCTTCCCAGTTGCGAATGGTAAGAGGAACACGGTTGAAGAACATATTTCCACAGAGGTTCTTATTTGCCTCGCCCGACATTATCATAACTCTGTCGTCGCTTGTCTGCCAGTCGGGCATTACAACGATATTCCAGTTACCGTACTGAATATTGATATCGTTGTATCCGTTACCGAGCGCGCCGTCAGAGCCGCATACCTTCTTTGCGATAGTCTCGGCGAGAGGTCTGTTGCCGGGAAGAATGATAGTATCAGCAGTATAGCCGAGAATTTCTCCGTTTTCATCCTTCATATTACGGATCTTATTAGCAAGCTCGCCAAGAGCTGCCTCGAACGCTTCGGTGCTTGACTTTCTTGCGTCAGACGCACCCGAAGAGAAGATGTCTCCGTAGAAGTAGTTGGACTGTGTGCCCTTCGACTTTGCGCCGCCCCACTCGTGGTTCTTAGCAAAAAGGGGAAGCTTGTCGGGCGCGGTAAGGTCGAGATTTGCCTTTGAGAAGACGCCTTTCTCGTTTGTGCCGTTGATAAGCGCGTATTCGCATATCTTGTGCATAGTCTTGTAGTAGGCGCGCGTAAAGTTTTCTGCTCTGCGCTTTGCGTCTGCGGCAATACCGTAGTTAGCGTCCTCCATCATCTGAGCTGTGATAGTGAACTCCTTCATGAACTGGATATGCTCGATAAACTTCTTGTAGGTCTCCTGAATGTCGTCGTTTTCCGCGCCAGCGCCCTCTTCGGCTGCGGTAAATACGTCAAACTCGTTCTGACCTATAATGGTCTCTCCGAATTTCTTCGATTTTTCTACGTTGAAGAGCCAGTCTCTGATACCGCCCTTCTTGGTCTGAACGTCGCTCTCGTGCTCAATTACCATCTTGATAGGCGTTTCGAGCTTGCCTATCTGAGCGTTGTTAAATCCGCTGGATTTTGAATATACAATTCCCATTTCTTATCTCTCCTTCTTATTTGAACTGAACAAGGCACTTGTCGCCAATTGCGGCCGCGCCGTTCTTGTCGAATATGGTAGCGACACCGCTTTCCTTTGTCGCCGTAATCTGTAAGCCGTCTGTGTGGAGCGTTACCTTGTCGCCCACGTTGACGGACGAAGGCGCAGCACTGAACGGCACCTCGAATATCATATCTGCCGAAACAGGCTCGGCGACGATATCTCTGTTATTACTTTCGGGCGCTTCGTAATTCTCACAGCAAATATGTGTGGGAACTGTGGTCGCGCCGCATTTGGTAAGCTTTCCGGCGTTAAGCACAAGCGCCTCGCCGAATGTGTACGTTTCCTCTGCAGTAGTAGGAAGTCTCACAGGCTCGCCCTGGTTGATTCTTCCGTTTAAAATTTTCACAAGTCTGAACATTTTCTTTACTTTTCCTTTCGTTATTTTGATCGTTTATAAAGGGCTATAATTTCCTTGTCACTCAGATCGGGAAATGTCTCTCTCATCTCGGACATCTCCTGTCTCGTCATTGTGATGGCGTCATTCTTTGCGCCCTTGGGTACGCTCGTCTGGAGATGGCTTTTCGTGCCTGCGAGAGAATTTTTCTTGGCTTTTTCAGCCGCCGTGTTTTTTATTACGCTCGTGTGTGACGCGCTGTACGCTTCCTCGGCAGAAAGTCCTAATACTCTCAGCTCTCCAAAACGCTTGAATTGCGGGAGCTTGGATATATCGTCGTATTCGCACGTTTCGGGGAATAGACGGTGCAGCTCCTCAAGGTCAGCACGGCGTATGGCTTCGCCCTTCTGCTGCGCCAAAAGCTGCTTTGCTCTTTCAAGCTCTTCGTCGTCCGCTTTCTTCTTCAGATATTCTTCGGGGGTAGTGTCGTCTGCTTCGGCGGCGAGCTTTATAAGGCCGTCCATCACATTCTCCCCGTCCGTTTTTATACCGAGCTTTTCAAGTGTCTCCCTTGTCTGCGCTTTGTAACGGTCCAATTCCGCTTTAAGAGTTTCAAGCTCGGAGTCCTTGCCTTTAGTCTCGGCATTCTCGGAAGCCTTTTCTTTTTCTGCCTTCTCCGAGTCCTCGCCGTCATCAGTGTCGGCTTCTGCTTCCTCATCACCTTCTTCGGTGTCTTCGGGGATTATAATATCGCCGTTTTCGTCATACTCAAAGTCATCATCGGAGTCCGCTTCTGTCTCCGACTCGGCTTCTTCTTCGATTTCCTCGACGCTTTCGTCCTCCGCGAAGATTTCATCGATAGTTTCATCGATATTTTCGTAATTCTTTTCGTCCATTTTTCAGGCTCCTTTTTTTCTTTTATTTTTGTCTCTTACTTCTTACCGACACGAAGGTCGTTGCCCTTGGTTACGGTTGCCTTGGGGGAATCTTTTGCGGGATTTTTAGGCGCCTTTATCATTCCGCCCTTGTTAGTCGCGTAAGGGTTACCCTGCTTATTTTTCATAGCGTTACCTCCTTCTTCAGTTTTTTTGAATGATTAAAAGAAAAGAGAGCCAAGACGTCCCATTTCAGGATGTATTTGGCTCTCGCTCTGTGGCATATAGCGCATTAATTATTCATTTGTGTTTGTTTCTACCGAATATTGTGCTTCGCATTTTCGGCATCTGAATATCAAGCCTTCGACTCGGCTTTGGTCTTTAAGCAACCCCACGTTTGAGATTTTCGTGTTGCACTTGGGGCACCTCAGCCTTACGAGCTTCGGTTCTTCTATCGGTGTGATCTTCAGCATCTCATTTCGCCTAGCCTTTTTTAATCTTTTACATCTACATTATAACATAAAATTTACCGC
>JAZOCY010000108.1:0-6608 GCA_045596805.1 Eubacteriales bacterium
CAAAAAGAGAGAAAGAGGGCAGACGCTTATGAGGAGAGTCTGTAAGTTTACAGGAATCTCATCGAAGATGAGGATTCGCACGCTTGCGGCTTACGAGCGAGCTCGACGCGCGCTACGCGGCGAATGCGAACCCATATTCTGCTTCGCCTACGGCTCGCAGAGTGAGTTCTCGCGCGAAGCGCGTCAGCAAAAAAAGATAGGTACTCGCGAGGAGTACCTCAAGGTTTTGGGAATCTCGCCTTTGGCGAGAATACCCTCGCCCTGCGCCTTGAAAGCGAGCTTTCAGATCTTCGGGCCGGGTATGCGAACCCATATTCTGCTTCGCCTACGGCTCGCAGAGTGGGTTCTCGCGCTAAGCGCGTCAGCAAAAAAAGATAGGTACTCGCGAGGAGTACCTATCTTTTTTTGGTGACCCGTACGGGAATCGAACCCATGTTTTCGCCGTGAGAGGGCGATGTCTTAGCCTCTTGACCAACGGGCCTTTTTTACAAAGCGTTGTTATTATAACACATTAATTCAGAAAAATCAATAGGTTTTCGAAAAAAATATTCAAAAAGTAAAAATTTTTTATTTGTCAGGCTTTCAGATAAAATTAAAAGTCACTTAACACCTAATACACAATAAGCCGATTGACTTTTTAAATTTATTGTGCTAATATAATAGGGTAAAAATTTTATTCAGCTTTTTAATAGATATATGGAGAATTACTATGAAAATAGCAAAAAGAATTATAAGCGTTACGATAAGCGTTCTGATTTTCCTTTTTATAGGCGCTTTGCTTTTCAGAATCTGGAGCGCGGACTATTGCCCGAAATCAATGAAGCGCCTTTATTTTACAGAAGAACTAATCGAAGAATACAGACAAGACCCCGAAGGCTTTGAGGCATATCGCCAGAATATACGAATTAAGTATGACGATAGCAAGGAGGGCTACTATTTTGCTCTTAATACTATCGTTGTGCCGTCAGGCGACGCTCTGCAAACTACTGTGAGATATAACGACTCACTCTTTGAAGCGTTAGAGCTTGAATACGGCTTTGCACCCGACAAAGAAAAAGAGGATATGTTCATTTATTCCGCCTTTGCGTGTACGGGCTCTGACGGAGACGATGGCTATACAGGTACGGAATACAAGCTTGACGAGATTGTCTACGACGAATTCTGGATGTACACGTATGCGAAGCTCTGCTTCGATAATATTGACCTTGATGGCGTTTATTGGGTCAGAATTGACGTGTATCTGAACGACGCGGAAAAGACTCGGCTTGGCAGCCTTGTCGTGTATGAAAACACAGAGGACTATAACGAGCTCGAAGAACTCAAATTTTCAAAATCGGAGCTTCCCAAATGAAAGACTTTTACTACGTTCCGTCGTCGAAGGGAAAAAAGGAAATAAGCCTGAGCATCCTGCTCGCTATCTGCGCGATCCTCTCTCTTGCCCTCGCTATGACAGAGGTGTTCAGTCGCTCGCTTTTACAGCTTGCCTTTGTCATTTTTGTCGTAATAGACCTGTTTTTGGGTGTTCGCTTTTTCCTGTCCTCTTACCGATATACCGTTACAGAGGAGTACGGGGATTTAATGATCCTTGTGACACAGATTCAGGGAAAGAGGATAAGCACTCTTGCCAACTTCAAAATTGCCGATATTAAGAAGGTAGAGATTGCCGACACTCCCGAAAGAATAAAAGCGCTTAAAAAGAGCTTTCTTTCAAGTGGCCTGCGCTATAACTACGTCCCATCGCTCTCGCCTTCGCATCTTACCTGTCTTACCGTCCGTAATGATTATTCCGTATATAGAGTTTTATTACAAACTGACTCAGTCTTTGCGGAAATTTTATGTGATGCCGTCAGAAATTGTCCTGAAGCGGCTTCGGCAGAAGACTAAGAAAACTAAATATAAAGCTCGGCGTTAAATAGGTTGTTTATGGAAGCTGATATTACCCTTGCCGCGTTTTCACTTACCGTGTCGCTGTCCTTCGGCGTGACGTAGAAGCTCTTTCCGCTGTCAAGCGTTTTTTGCAGCTTTTCCGAGATGCTTGTTATGTCCGCCTCTCTCAATGCGTCATATACAAGAGTTGAGGAATTTACCACGGTGGGGACGCCTATAGCTATTGTAGGTACGCCAAGACTTTTTTCGTTCAGCGCCTCTCTTGAATTTCCGATGCCTGAGCCCGGGGTGATACCCGTGTTACAAAGCTGAATCGTCGTAGCGAGTCTGTCGCATGAGCGCGCCGCTAAGGAATCTATCGCTATGACGAGGTCGAAGCTCCGTTCTCTGCATATGCTTTTTATAATATAAGAGCTTTCAAGTCCCGTCTGGGACATTACCCCTGGAGAAATTAGAGACACTCTGCTTCCAAAATGGCTTTTGAATATATCGGGTGAAATTTCAGATATATGGCTTGTTGCGGTGATGTATCTTATCGACAGAGGCCCTATCGCGTCCGCCGTCAGATATCTGTTTCCAAGCCCCGCTATCAGCACTGATATATCCTTTATTCTTTCCTTTTTCGAGCAGCTCAGCGCATAATCTTTCAGAGCTTGGGACAGCACCTTTGACAGATTTTCCTGCTCTAAGCTCTGCATTTCGCTCAAGCTTTCAAAACAGAGCGTGGTATATTTTCCTATTGCTATGCCTTGCTCATCGGCGCTTTTTTCGTCGGTTATTTCGAGCTCGCTAACCGTAATTCCATATTCATTTCTTTCATTATAACGAACCCCGTCGTCCTTTGTGTCAACCTTGTATCTTTCGAGAGCGAGGTCTGTATGGATTTCATAATTTTTGTTATGCATTGTTTCCCTTTCGATTGCTTTATAGGAAAGTTTTCGCAGATAAATAAAAAATATACGTCCGAGAGCAACCGTACCTGAAATTCCGCTTTTAAATTCGTATTTTATCGAAAAATGTTGTTAAAAACTCACAATAAAATCGAGTTTTAATTGTGCAAGTATACAATGTTTCATTTTCAAACAAAATTTTGATTGATATTGAATTAATTTAGTGGTATAATATTATGTACGATTAGTATCATATAACATTATCGGAGGAACCCCTTTATGAAGAAAATTTTAGCATTAATTTTGTCTCTTGCTATGCTTCTTTCGCTTTCTGTCTCCTTGACGTCCTGCGGCAAGGATAAGGACTTGGGCGCAGAAGTTAATATGTATTTTGTCGGCGACGTGTATGACTTCGATCCAACAAGAGCATATGTTGATGATGATGCTGTAAAGCTTTTTAATTTGATTTACGAGCCCCTATTTACTTTTGACAGCGATGGCAAGGTGGTAGGCGCGTTAGCAAAAAGCTATAAGATAATAGAGGACGAGGAAAAAGAACTCTATCAGATGGAAATCACTCTGCGCGATACATATTGGAGTACGGGAACTCCTGTGACTGCCGAGGACGTGCTTTTTGCGTGGGAGAGAATTCTTGACTGTTCTTTCCAGGGTCAGTCAAGCGCGTTGCTTTACGATATTAAAAACGCGTTGGCTGTTAAGCGCGGCGATATGACTATCTCCGATTTGGGTGTTTCCGCTGATGGAGAGCTGCTTACAATCACCTTTGAAACAAAAATTGATTATGATGAATTTCTTCGCAATCTGACGTCTGTTGCATTGGTTCCGCTTTATAATAACAATTCAAACATTGATAAGGCGAGCGACTATTGGGGCAAGAGAAAGACCACTATTGTAACAAACGGTCCCTTCTGCATTGATACTCTCGACTATAATATGGGTGAGCTTACCCTTAAGCGTAATGAGTATTACCGTCGTAATCCCGAAGAGACCAAGGGAATAAAGGACCACGTAACTCCTAACCTTTTAAAGACCGTATGGTATGCCGAAAAGGGAGATTGGCTCACAAATGAGCAGTACCTTGACCAGATGTACGACGCTTTTGCCGCAAACTCTATCTTTTATATCGGCGATTTGTCGCTTGCTAAGAGAGCAGAGTGCAAGAGCCTTGCAAAAGTATCCGATTTGACTTCCACTTACACTTGCGTACTGGGAAGCAGTAACGCGGCGCTTAAAAACGTTAAGATCCGTCAGGCGCTTTCACTTGCTCTTGACAGAGAATATATGGCAGAGCTCGTTGTGTTTGCAAAGCCCGCTACAGGCTTTATTTCACACGGTGTTTGGGAAAGCAATTCCTCCAAGACAAGCTTCCGTGAGGTGGGCGGAGAGCTCATTGATACAAAGGGCAATATCGACCAAGCCAAAAAGCTTATCTCGGAGTCCGGCGTAGAGCTGACTTCAAGTACAAAGAAAATTACTTTGGGATATAAGTACTCTCAGGCAGACGAGGCAGTCGCTTCATATATCAAGAGTGTTTGGGAGCAGCTCGGATTTTCCGTTTCTCTCAAGCCGCTTTCCACCGAAGACGTTGACATTCTGACAGACAAAAACGATGAATCCACAAAGATAACCGTTAAGTCAAATCAGCTTCAGGAGGCTTATGAGTCGCTTTCAAGCTCGGCTTCCAAGTGCGACGCGCTTCTTATTGACTATCAGATGCTTTCATTGAATGCATTTACAGCGCTCTGCGGATTTTCTTCTACCCTGAACGGTAACGGAATCGATATGACCTTGGACGAAGAGGGCTACAGAAGCTATGAATATCTTACTCACGTTTGTGGATATGCAAGCGAATCCTACGAGGCCTTGATTGCTTCGGCATACGAGGAGAAGGATTTGAACGCGCGAGCTGAAATTTTGCATGACGCAGAGGAAATGCTTATTGAGGATATGCCTGTCATTCCCTTGCTCTTCAATCAGTCTTTCTATCTTTCGAGCAAATCTCTCAGCAAGATTTCCGTAAATCCTTACGGACTTGTATCTATGACAAAAATGAAGATGAAGAATTACGAGCGTTATCTTACGCCTGAGGAAGAATAAGCTTATCCTGAGGGATTGAATGTTGGCTGTTTCAGTTAGAAAAAGTGGCTTCTGTCACCTGCGCTAAATGAAACAGCCGCATTATTTATATTTTACCTATGGAGGAAAAATGAGCAAAGAGACAAATTCGGTGATAAGAGATAAAACCGATATAAAAATATTTGTACTGTTTCTTTTGGATAATATAAATTATCCGCTTGAATATACATCAATAAATAACCTGATTATAGAAAACGGATATATTGGCGCCTTCGATTTTGCCGAATGCTTTTCCGAGCTTTCGGAGCAGGGGCATATAATCGAGGAGGACGTAGAAGGAATACGCTACTATATGATTTCCGACAGCGGCAGACGCCTTGCGCGCGAGCTTCAAAGCACGATAGTGGAGTCTGCAAAAAATGCGGGTATAAAGAGCGCGGCAAAGCTGCTTTCTCTTCAAAAAAGTGGCGCGCGGGTCTCGGTCAGCTATGAAGAGCGCGAGGATAAAAGGTATCTGCTTAGCTGCGCTATTACCGACACGAGTGGAGAAATGTTCAGCATAAAATTAAGACTTTCCTCATTAAGTCAGGTGAACGCTATACGCAGGCGCTTCGAGGATTCCCCCGAAAAAATTTACCGTTCGGTAATGTCATCTCTGACGGGAGAAATTGACTACCTGCTAAATTAATCGGTTTTTTCTCGGTTTTGATTACGCAATAACAAAAATTTGGCGAAATATAACAAAAAAAATTACAAAACTCTTGACAAATTTTAAATGTTGTTGTATTATATGTTTAAGTATTCGTGGGTTGTTTGATATGAATGAAAATGATAAAAAACTAACTTTTTTATTGGAAAAACTTCAGCAGGGCGAAAAAAGTGTTTTTTCGGCAATCGAGCAGAGCTTTTCTCCTCTTATCAACTCTTTGATTTATAAATATGCGAAGGGAACAGACGAGAGGGAGAGCATACAGGAAGCAAGGCTCGCGCTTTATAACGCCGCAATGTCGTATGATCCGAGTCAGAAAAAGGTTAGATTCGGATTATACGCGAAGATTTGTATCAGCAATGCGCTAATATCCGATTCGAGAAAGAGAAGTAAGAATAAGGGTCAGGTTTTTTCTCTTGATGAAATTGAAGAATACGGAAGCTACCGTACATATTTTCCTGAGGAAAGCTATGATTTATCTAAGCATTTAATAGACAATGAGGATGCGGAGTACCTTTATAAAAAGGCGATTTTAGTTCTTTCTGACTATGAGGCAAGGGTTTTCGATTTGTATATCAAGGGCTTTACTACTTCTCAGATAGCAGATGCATTAGGTAAAACCGAAAAGTCTGTCAGCAATGCCTTGTGTCGAATGACTTCAAAGCTTCGAGTCGAGCTCAAATAGTTTATATGCCCCAGTAGCTTAAGGGAGAGCGTTGTTTTCAAAGGCGTCGGTTGGAATCCGTCTAAGGGCAAAATTTATAACCAATTTAAGTGAGGTAAAACACATGTACGAGGACAAAACATTAACGTGCAAGGACTGCGGCAACGAATTCATCTTCTCCGCAGGCGAGCAGGAATTCTATGCAGAGAAGGGCTTCCAGAACGAGCCCCAGAGATGCAAGGCTTGCCGCGATGCAAGAAAGAACGCAGGCAAGGGTGCAAGAACATTCTATGATGCAACTTGCGCTATGTGCGGCGGCGTTGCAAAGGTTCCCTTCGAGCCCAAGGAGGACAGACCCGTA
>JAZOCY010000109.1:0-7275 GCA_045596805.1 Eubacteriales bacterium
TAATATTTTTTATTTTTTTCTTCCATAAAATTTATATTAACAAAAATAAATTGACAAGCGACAAAAATACTGTTATAATATTAGTATAGGTTTTTAGGAGGCTTTGCTATAAGAGAATTTTTTTCAGATATTTTCGGAAACGAAAAAATCAAAAGCTCTTTAGGCAAGAGCATCACAGACAATACTCTCGCGCACGCTTATATAATAGAAGGCCCCAAAGGAAGCGGTAAAAAAATGCTCGCTTACAGAATTGCGGCAGCGCTTGCCTGCGAGAATAAAAACAGTTCGAATTCAGCGCTTCCTTGCATGTGTTGTGAAGGCTGCAGAAAAGTCCTCTCTAAAAATTCGCCCGACGTTTATTTCCTTGAACGCGAGAACGGAAAAGCGACTATAACCATTGATCCGATAAGAGAAATGCGGTCTGACATGTTTCTTTCTTCAAGTGAATCGGAATATAAGGTATATATTGTAAATGAGGCGCACCTAATGAATGACGCCGCCCAAAACGCGCTTTTAAAGGTTTTGGAGGAACCGCCCGAAAACGTGCTGACTCTCCTGCTCTGCGACAGCTCGGACACCATTCTGTCTACAGTAAAGAGCCGCGCGCAAATTATACGAACGTCCCTGTTTTCTACCGACGACATGAAAAAGCATTTGTTAAATGACAATAAGACTGCTATTTCCTTTTACAACAACTCAAAAAACAACTTTCTTATCGTGCTCGAGGCAAGTCAAGGAAGCATAGGAAAAGCGCTTTCACTTATGAGCCCGAAGGAAATGTCAGGCATACTCAAAGAGCGTAAGATCGTGGATGGCATTATTGGCGCGATTACAGAAAAAGAAGACTTTATAAAGCTGCGCGAATTATTTATAACGCTGCCCTCAAAAAGAAATGAGCTTATAAATGAGCTTTCCCTGTTATATACGGCAATAAGAGACCTGATACTTTTGAAAAAAAGCGAGAACATTCCGTTAATCTATTACTATGATAGAGAGACCGCGACAAGTCTTTCAAAAAAAGTGGGTATAAACCGACTGTATTCTATATCGGATGCCGTTTTCGCATCAATTGAGTCTCTTCAAATGAATTCCAATATCGCTCTTACGACAAATCATCTACTGAACCAGATTAAAAACAATTAATATTTTAATGGCGGGAAAATTATATGGATATGAATAACACAGATAAACAAAACGAAATCAATACGCAAGCCGAAGACACGGCAGCGACAAATGAGGAAAATAAGCAGCCTGTAGAAATTGTAGGCGTTACCTTCAGAAGCGCAAGTAAAATTTATTATTTTGCCCCCAACGGAATTACGGCGCAGGTAGGCGACTTTGTTATTGTGGAGACGTCGAGAGGGCTGGAATTCGGAAAGGTGCTTGTGCCAAACAAGCTTTTGCCTCCCTCAGAGGTTGTTATGCCACTTAAGAACATAATACGCAAAGCAACCGAGAACGACAAGCAAAAAAATGAAAAGAACAGATTGGCCGAAGAGGACGCAAGAAAAATTTGCGCCGAAAGAATAAAGGCTCTCAACTATGAAATGAATCTTGTAGACGTTGAATATACATTTGACAACAGTAAGCTGCTTTTTTACTTCACTGCCGAAGGACGAGTAGATTTCCGTGAATTAGTAAAAAATTTGGCTTCTATCTTTAAAACGAGAATAGAGCTTCGCCAAATAGGAATAAGAGACGAAGCAAAAATAATGGGTGGACTCGGAAGCTGCGGCAGGCCCTTCTGCTGCTCGGAATTTTTGTCCGAGTTTGCGCAGGTTTCCATTAAAATGGCGAAGGAACAAAATTTCTCTCTTAACTCGGCAAAAATCTCGGGAAGCTGCGGCAGGCTTATGTGTTGCTTACGCTATGAGCATGAAACCTATGAAGAAGCGTTAAAGACAACCCCTCACATAGGCTCTACGGTAAGCACCTCGTCAGGAAACGGAACGGTTATCGAAACGCGCCCCCTTTTGCAGCTTGTAAAGGTTCGTTTAGATGATAAGCCCGAAAATCCGAAGCTTTTTGACTGTTCAGATGTCAAGGTAATTAAAGGCGCAAAGAACAATAATTCCCCTCAAAACGACGAAGAAATAGAAAAAAATGAGGAATAATACAATATTTTTTTAAAAAAATATAAAATACCTATTGATTTTTTTTATATATGTGATAAAATTGATATTAGAATACTATTGGAGGTGTATAAAATGGCTTACATAATTAATGACGATTGCATTGCATGCGGCGCTTGCGCTGATGAATGCCCCGTAGAATGCATCAGCGAAAGTGATGGCAAGTATGTTATCAATGCTGAGGAATGTGTAGAGTGCGGCGCTTGCGCTAGCACGTGCCCTGTTTCTGCTCCCGTTAAGGAGTAATTCAGAAATACTGCAAAAAAGCGGAGAGGCGGTTTATTCGCTCTCCGCTTTTTAATAAACTTAAAGGAACACAAATGAAAAAAGAAATAACGCTTTTTGAAGGTGAACACATAGATGAGGTAAATGACGATATCTCGCTTATTCAGCGAGCTTCGGGTCTCAAGCTTGGAACAGACGCTCTGCTTTTAGCTTCATTTATCTCGAAACAGCCTAAAGCCTCAGCAATAGAGCTGGGTGGCGGCTCGGGGATAATTTCCTTTTTATGCGCCGCAAGAAAAAAGTTAAATCATATAATATGCGTAGAGCTTCAAGAGAGCTTTGCCTCAGTAATTGAACGGAATATTATACTCAACGACATGAGCGATAAGGTAGAATGCTTACACGCTGATATAAGAAATCTGAAGAACTTCATAAAAGAAGAATGCGACGTGGTTTTTTCAAATCCACCGTATATGATTTCCACAGGCGGCGCTTTAAACGCAAGTGACGAAAAGGCTATCGCGCGGCACGAGCTTTTCGGTGGGATTTCCGACTTTGCCCGAGCAGCCTCGCAGGCATTAAAATACGGCGGCAAATTCTATTGCGTATATCGCCCCGACAGGCTCTCGGATTTAATCTCCGCATTGAGAGAAAACGCGTTAGAGCCTAAACGAATGACGTTCGTTCATGCGAACTGTAATTCAATTCCGTCAATGGTTCTGTTAGAGGCTAAAAAAGGCGCGAAATGCGGATGCAAAATAAGCAAACCGTTTTTCATATATAAGGATATTCAAAACAAGGATTTCAGCGAAGAAATGCAAAAAATTTATGATACAGGATGCTTTGAAGAATAATATGAGCAGTATTAAAAACACCGTTTCAAGCTCCTCTTCTGAGGAAAAAAACAAAGTAGAAAAAAGCACGTTATATCTGGTAGCCGTTCCCATAGGAAATCTTTCAGATTTCTCGGAAAGGGCCCTAAAGGTTCTTTCCGAGGTTGATTTTATTGCAGCGGAGGATACAAGAAATACCCAGCATCTGCTTGCCCGCTTCGGAATTAAAAAGAATCTTGTAAGCTATTATGAGCATAACAAGCGTCAAAGAGGCGAAGAAATTACCGCGAGGATAGAAGCGGGAGAAAGCTGCGCTCTTGTCACCGACGCAGGAATGCCTGCGATAAGCGATCCGGGTGAAGATTTAGTTGCCCTCTGCGCAGAAAAAGGTATTACGGTATCCTGTGTTCCCGGTTGCTGCGCGGCGGTTACCGCGCTTGCGCTTTCAGGTCTCCCGACGGGCAGATTTGCGTTTGAAGGCTTTCTTTCCACTTCAAAGGGTGAAAGAAACAAGCGACTCGCAGAAATAAAAAATGAGACGAGAACCCTGATATTCTACGAAGCGCCTCATAAGCTGAGAAGCACTCTTGACGATTTATATGAAGTTTTTGGTGACAGAAGAATTGCGCTCTGCCGAGAATTAACAAAGATAAATGAAGAAATTTTACGCACAACGCTCTCGCGTGCAATTGAGCTTTACAGAGAAAAATCTCCGCGTGGAGAGTACGTTCTGATAATGGAAGGCGGGTCTGCAAATCAAATAGAGCGTGAAAACGCAAAAGAAAATCCGCTTCTCTCTCTTTCTTTACAAGAGCACGTTTCACACTACGAGGAAAAGGGCCTTGCACGAATGGACGCAATCAAAGCGGCGGCAAAGGACAGAGGCATGACTAAAAGCGAATTTTATAAATTACTTAACTGCTAAATGAAAAAAAGCAAAGACACAAAAAGAAGTGTCTTTGCTTTTTTAATACTTACTATAAAGCTTTTTCCTCATACGGAATTTTATATACGTACTCCGTGAAATTGCTACAACTGCGCAAACGACATTTTTCGCTCCGTTTTTACGTAGCTTTCTTGCGCTTGCGCTGAGAGTTGCGCCGCTTGTAACCACGTCGTCCATCAAAATGAGGGTCTTCCCTTTTATTTCAAGCTTCTTGGGATTATCAAAGGAAATGGCGATGTTTTTCATTCTCTCGGTATAGGAAAGCGTTTTCTGCTCTACGTTAGAATGCCTTTTTAACAGCTTTCCCCAGCTTAAGCCGAGTATCTGCGCCGTTCTTTTTGAGAGAATTTCCATATGGTCATATCCGTATTTTTGCATCGCCTTGTTGCTTCTCGGGGCGTATGTAACGATGAAGTCGTCTGTGGGATTTATCACCTCTTTGATTGAAGACGCCATCTCACAAGACAAAAATTCAACAAGATTATATTCTGAGGTCTTCTTAAGCTTAAAAATCATTTTGTTTATAACAAAATCATTTGAATGAGGCCTATAAACCGTCAATTTTGAAAGGACGTCTATCTTTGCCTTTTGCAAATTATCCGTACTACAAGAACAGTGCGGCAAAAGCTTGCCGCACTTTGCGCATTCTTTATTTCTTTCACTTTCATACACTACCGAGCAGAGCTCGCAAAGGCATCCTTTTTCACTTGGAAGCATTCGCTCTCCGCAGCCGGCGCATTTAGGTACAAAAATCAGGTCGGTTATATGCTTAAAAAGCCCTTTTAATTTCCCTTTATTTTTTAACATAGCTGTCTTTCAAGCCAACAATACGGTTAAAGGTGTTTTCGTACTTAGTATCCTTTACAAAATATCCTACACGGACAAACTGGAATCTGTCGCCGTCCTTCGCATCCGAGAGCGAAGGCTCTACCTTGCAGCTCTTAAGAGTTGTAACGGAATCTGTGTTCAGATAATCGCCGTATCCCTTGCCTTCAGGAATATCGGCAACGTTCTCAATAGTGAAAAGATGCTCGTAGAGCTTGATATCGAAATCCTTTGCGTACGAGGCCGAAAGCCAGTGTATAGTTCCCTTTATCTTTCTGCCGTCCGCAGGATTTCCGTTTCCTGTCTCAAGGTCACAGGTGCAGCGTATTTCTTTTATGCTTCCGTCATCGTTTTTAACTATTTCATTACATTTGATAATGTAAGCGCCCATAAGACGAACCTCTCCGTCGGGCTTGAGCCTGAAAAACTTAGGTGGCGGAACTTCCGCAAAGTCGTCGGCATCTATATAAAGCTCTCGGGTAAACGGAACCTCTCTTGTGGTGCTTTCGGGATTCTGGGGATTGTTAGGCAAAGAGAAATATTCAACCTTATCCTCAGGATAATTTGTAATAACAAGCTTGACAGGCTTCAAAATCGCTATTCTGCGTTCTGCTGTCGTATTAAGCTCTTCTCTTATACAATGCTCTAAAAGCTCATAATCAACTACACTATAAGCCTTTGAAACGCCTGCGCGCTCGACAAAATCAAAAATAGCGCTGGGAGTATATCCTCTTCTGCGCAAGCCGCAAAGAGTAGGCATACGGGGGTCGTCCCAACCGTCAACCAATTTTGTTTCGACAAGCTCGCGAAGGTATCTCTTACTCATTACGGTGTTTGTCACGTTAAGACGCGCAAATTCATACTGATGAGGCTTCTTTTCAAAGCCTATATTGTTAACTACCCAGTCGTAAAGAGGTCTGTGATTTTCGAACTCTATTGAGCAAAGCGAGTGAGTAATACCTTCAAGGGCGTCCTGTATAGGATGAGCGTAGTCATACAAGGGATAAATGCACCACTTATTTCCCTGTCTGTGATGGCTTGTATGAACAATTCTGTAGATTGCGGGGTCTCTCTTATTCATATTGGGAGATTTCATATCTATTTTTGCTCTCAGGGTTTTTGCGCCGTCGGGAAATTCACCATTCTTCATTCTCTCGAACAAATCAAGATTTTCCTCTACTGTACGGTTACGGTAGGGGCTGTCCTTTCCCGGCTCTGTCAGCGTTCCTCTGTATTCTCTCATCTCATCGGGAGAAAGGTCGCAAACGTAAGCCTTGCCGTCCTTTATAAGCTGGATGGCAAACTCGTAGCACTTATCAAAATAATCCGAGCCGTAAAAAATTCCACCCGTAGGAATCGCGCCAAGCCAGGCGAGGTCCTCATATATGGACTGTACGTATTCGTTGTCCTCTTTTGCCGGATTAGTATCGTCATAACGGAGGTTGAAAAGTCCTCCGTATTTTTTTGCGGTATTGCTGTTTATCCATATAGCCTTAGCCGAGCCGATATGCAAATAGCCGTTAGGCTCAGGCGGAAAGCGAGTATGAATTTTCAAAGAGGGATTTTCCTCTAAATTCTTATCAATTATGTCGTGAATAAAATTTGATTTAATATCTTCCATGTCTTTTTGCGTAAAACGCATCCTCCAAATTAAATAACAGTTTTATGATTATAAATTTCTTCTTTTATCGTACTTTTTCTGCCGTGTCCCGGATAAATGACGGTTTCTCCCTCAAAAAGAGAAAATATACGGGAAAGCGATTTCCGAAGCTCAGTGGCAGAACCACCGTACAGGTCGGTACGCCCGATTCCCCCATCTGCAAAAATAGTATCTCCCGTAAAAGCAATGCCTCCGTCATAATAGCAGCAAGAGCCGAGCGTATGTCCAGAGCTTAAGAGAACCTTTAATTTATTATTGCCGAAGGTAATAACGTCTCCGTCATAAACAATTTCATCTGCCGATTTATAAATCTTGTTTATTCCAAGAAAAACGAGGTTTGCATTCTTCTCTGCATCTGTCAGCGCCTCACTTTCAGGCTGCGTTGCATATACTCTTGCTCCTGTTTTTTCACGCCATTCATCAAGGTACAGTACGTGATCAAAATGAGCGTGAGTCAGCAAAATTTTATTTATCGAGGGCATTTGAGGACACTGTCGAAAAACAAAATCATAGCTTACCGACGGATCTATCAAAACAGTCTCTCTGCCGTCATCCGAAGTAACAAGATAACAGTTAGAAGCAAAGCCGCCCGAATACAACAATTTAACATTCATATTTTATTTTTCTTCCATAAGATCATAATTTTACAACTTT
>JAZOCY010000110.1:0-3185 GCA_045596805.1 Eubacteriales bacterium
TCTTCCTCCTCCGCTTTTTTGGAAAAGGAAGAAATGAAAAGAATAATAGACAGCTACGGCACCGACAGAGTGCTTTTCGGCACGGATTACCCGATGTGGCGCGCGGACGATGAGATAGAATATCTTCTTTCGCTCGGCTACAGTGAAAGCGAATACGAAAATATATTTGCAAAAAACGCGCTACGCGCATATAAATTAAAGTAAGAGGATAGATTGATGGAAGAAAAAAAGGTAAATTTCGAGAGTTATTTTAAGGATTATCCCTCTACGGACGGCTATTTCGGCAAGTACGGCGGCTGCTATATTTCCGAGGAGCTGAAGGCTCCTATGCAGGAAATAACCGACGCCTACTTCAATATCTGTAAGTCGCGCCGCTTTATAAGCGAGCTTCGCAGAATAAGAAAAGAGTTTCAGGGCAGACCTACTCCCATAACGCATCTTGAAAGACTTTCGAGTCAGATAGGCAACGTTCAGATATACGCGAAGCGCGAGGACTTGAATCATACGGGCGCTCATAAGCTCAATCACTGTATGGGCGAGGCGTTGCTCGCTAAATATATGGGCAAGAAAAAGATAATAGCCGAGACGGGCGCGGGACAGCACGGAGTTGGTCTCGCTACTGCCGCCGCTTATTTCGGACTTGAATGCGACATATATATGGGCTCTGTAGATATTAAAAAGCAGGCCCCCAACGTTGCGAGAATGAAGATACTCGGCACGAACGTAATAGAGGTCACACACGGCTTGGCTACTCTTAAGGAAGCGGTTGACGCGGCGTTTGAGGCGTACAGCAAGGAGTACAAGGACTGCATTTACTGTATAGGCTCGGTCTTAGGCCCTCACCCCTTTCCTATGATGGTACGCGATTTCCAGAGTGTTGTCGGAATTGAGGCGAGAGAGCAGTTTCTCGAAATGACGGGAGAATTGCCCGACCACATCGTTGCCTGCGTAGGCGGCGGCTCTAATGCGGCAGGCTTCTTCTCGGGATTTTTAAAGGACGAGACTGTAAATATTTACGGAATTGAGCCTCTCGGCAGAGGAGAGAAGCTGGGCGACCACGCGGCGAGCCTTAAGTACGGAACAGAGGGAATTATGCACGGCTTTAACAGCATAATGCTGAAGGACGAAAACGGAGACCCCGCCCCCGTATATTCCGGCGCAAGCGGACTTGACTATCCCTCGTCGGGCCCCGAGCATGCGTTTTTACGCGATATCGGCAGAGTCAAATATGACGTAATAGACGATAACGAGACGATAGACGCCTTCTTCCGTCTTTCACGCGCGGAGGGAATTATACCCGCAATAGAGAGCGCTCACGCAGTTGCGTACGCGATAAAGCTCGCAGAGAAGCTGGGACACGGCTCGGTGCTCGTAAATCTTTCGGGCAGAGGCGACAAGGATATGGATTACGTTCTTGAGAATTATCCGATTCCACAGAAATAAAATCAGTAATAAATTTTAAGAGGTATGATATGGAAAAGTTAAAGGTTGGCGTTATAGGCGCTACAGGTATGGTAGGACAGAGATTTCTTCTGCTCCTTGAAAATCACCCTTATTTTGAGGTCGCTGTATTGGCGGCGTCCGCGCGCTCGGCGGGACAGAGCTATGAAAAGGCAGTGGGAGAAAGATGGAAGATGTCTGTTCCTATGCCCGAAAAGTATAAGAATATGATAGTTAAGGACGCGTCGGACATTGATAGCGTAAAGCCCTACGTCAGCTTCGTTTTCTGCGCGGTTGATATGAAGAAGCCCGACATTTTGGCGCTTGAGGAGGCTTACGCCAAGGCGGAAATTCCCGTAGTATCCAACAACTCGGCAAACCGCTGGACACCCGACGTTCCTATGGTTATTCCCGAAATCAACGACTCTCATTTAGAGGTCATAGAGAGCCAGAAAAAGAGACTCGGAACAAAGCGCGGCTTTATCGCCGTAAAGCCGAACTGCTCTATTCAGTCCTACGTTCCCATGCTCACCCCCTTGCTCAAGTTTAAGCCTACGCAGATAGTCGCTACTACATATCAGGCAATTTCGGGCGCAGGCAAGACCTTTAAAGAGTGGCCAGAAATGATAGATAACGTAATTCCCTATATCGGCGGCGAGGAGGAGAAAAGCGAGCAGGAGCCTCTGCGCGTATGGGGTAAGGTGGAAAACGGCGAGATAGTAAAGGCGCAGTCTCCCCTTATCACTACTCAGTGTATCCGTGTTCCCGTAACTAACGGTCACACGGCGGCGGTTTTCGTTAAGTTTGAAAACAAGCCGACAAAGGAAGAAATTCTTGACGCGTGGAAGAATTTTTCAGGCAAGCCGCAGGCACTCAAGCTCCCGTCTGCTCCCGAGCAGTTTATCACGTACTTTGAAGAGGATAACCGTCCTCAGGCGGCGCTCGACAGAGATATATACGGCGGAATGGGCGTTACTGTCGGCAGACTCCGCGAGGACACTCTCTTTGATTACAAGTTTGTCGGACTTTCGCACAACACGGTAAGAGGCGCGGCAGGCGGCGCTGTGCTTATAGCAGAGCTTCTTTACCGCGAGGGCTATTTTGCAGAATAAGCTGAAAGGCGATCAAGGTTGTTTACGTATCGCAATCTTGTAAATTATAAGAAACATAAAAACGAGGTCAACCGGAATTGATTGACCTCGTTTTTTATCTTATCTTGAAAAGAGCAAATTAGTTCTAAAAGCAATTTTTTGCGTAAGCATATTGACAAGAAGAAAGACTCTGGTGTATAATAGCGTATGTGAAACTACTCATAAAACAAGGAGAAAGAGATGAACAAGATTAAAAGAAATTCTATTTCGCTGCGCCTGCTGTTGCTTGCCTTGATCGTTGTTTTGGCAATGACAGTGTCGGCATGTGACGGAAGCGTTTCCCCCGAGCAAACAGAAGAACCTTCTACAACGGAAGCGCCGGGTACGGCACAAGCACCCACCGTAACGGAAGCACCGACTACTACAGAGGCGCCGACTACAACAGTGACACCCACTACAACAGAGGCGCCCACTATAACAGAGACACCTACTACAACAGAAGCGCCGGCAACAGAAGAGACACCTACTACAACACAAGCACCGACTACTACAAAAACACCGACAACTACAAAGGCGCCTACAACCACAAGATTTTTGTTCCCTATAACGACGCCTGTAACTACCGAAAAGCCCGTCGCTCCGGATTCGCCCGAA
>JAZOCY010000111.1:0-10660 GCA_045596805.1 Eubacteriales bacterium
TTTATCCTTATACAAAGAGATATCTCGGCACGTTCGCAAACCACTTCTCGACTATAGGTCTTGTAGGTATGAACGAGGCTTGTCTTAACGCTAAATGGATAAAGAAGAACTTAACCGAGAAGGAAGCTCAGGACTTCACGAAGGACGTGCTGAACCACATGAGAGAGCGTCTCTCCGATTATCAGGAAAAATACGGCGACCTCTACAACCTCGAAGCAACTCCCGCAGAGTCCACCTCTTACAGACTTGCGAAGCACGACGTAGCAAGATATCCCGATATCGTTACAGCGTCTGAAACATCCGACGTTCCTTATTATACGAACAGCAGCCACCTGCCTGTCGGCTACACCGACGATATCTTCTCGGCGCTTGATATTCAGGACGAGCTTCAGACACTTTATACCTCAGGCACGGTATTCCACGCCTTCCTCGGCGAAAAGCTTCCCGACTGGAAGTCTGCCGCAAGACTTGTGCGTAAGATAGCAGAAAATTATAAGCTTCCTTATTACACTCTTTCGCCCACTTATTCCGTATGTAAGAATCACGGATACCTGGAGGGCGAGCAGACGGTTTGTCCCGAATGTAATGAGACAACAGAGGTCTATAGCCGTATAACAGGCTACTACCGTCCTGTCGGAAACTGGAACACGGGTAAGTCTCAGGAATATAAGGAGAGAAAAGAATACGTAGTAGATGAAAACGCTCTCAACAGAGACCTTGGCCGCGCGTCAGAATGCGACTGCGGCTCTGACTCAAAAGCTGAAGGCGCGCCCCTCGCTGACGGAAGCTATCTCTTCGTTTCGGCTACCTGCCCTAACTGTAAAATAGCTCACACAATGCTTGATAAGGCAGGATATAAGTATAACGAGCTTCTCGCTTCTGATAACGCTGAATTAGCGACAGCGCTCGGTATAAAGCAGGCCCCCACTCTTGTCGTTGTTTCGGGCGGCAAGGCGGAAAAATATGCGGGAGTTGGCGCAATAAAGGCTATTCTTTAATTTGAGGTCAATATGTACGATATAATTGTAATAGGCGGCGGCCCTGCGGGACTGTGCGCCGCAATATATGCAAGACGGGCGAATAAAACGGTTGCCGTGCTTGAAAAGGCAGCCTTCGGCGGACAGATAACCTTTTCTCCAAAGGTTGAAAACATTCCGGGATTCTCTTGCGTTACAGGAAATGAATTTGCCGAGAAGCTCGTAGAGCAGGCGCTCGCTCAGGGCGTTGATTTCGAGTTTTGCGAGGCGAAGGAAATAAAGGACGGAGTAATCAAAACCGTAGTAACCGACTCAGGAGACTTTGAATGTAAGGCTGTTATAATAGCGACAGGCGCGCGTCATCGCCGTCTTGGACTTGAAAACGAGGACAAATTTATAGGCGACGGCATTTCCTTCTGCGCCGTTTGTGACGGCGCCTTCTTCCGAGATAAGACCGTAGCGGTTATAGGCGGCGGAAACTCTGCCTTGCAGGAGGCGCTACAGCTTTCCGAGCTTGCCGAAAGGGTCTATGTTGTGCAGAATCTCGATTTCCTTACAGGAGAAGCCGCGCTCTGCGCGCAGGTCGAGAAAAAGCAGAATATAGAGGTAATTCTCGGAACCGTCGCGGATAAAATTCTGGGCGATGAGGCTTTTCTCGGAATTACCGTAAAAAATTCTGAAAAGAGCTATGACCTTAAGCTTGACGGAATGTTCGTGGCGATAGGTCTTGTGCCGCAGAATGAATGCTTTTCAAACGTTCTCAATTTGAATAAAGGCGGATACGCCGATTATACGGAAAGCTGTGTTACAGAAACAAAGGGAATATTTGTGGCAGGCGACTGCCGCAAAAAAGAAATCCGTCAGGTTACTACTGCAGTTTCAGACGGAGCCGTTGCGGCTCTTGCGGCTTGTAAATATTTAGATACCTTGAAGCAGCTCTGAATTTTAAAGAAATGAAAAAAACGGCAATTTATACCGCTTGGTTAAGTTGCCGTTTTTAAGTAAGCTTAAGTTGTCAGGATTTCGTAAGACTCTTCAATGCGCTTTCGTTTTTTACGGTGACCTCGCCCCGTCTGTATTCGACTATGCCCTCTGACGCGAAGCGCTTAAGCATTCTCGCCACGACCTCTCGCGCCGAGTTTGTGTATTGAGCTATCTGCTCATGTGTCATTTTTATTTTGTTATTTTCACTTTTTTCAAGCTCGGAGAGCAGAAAGATAGCCAAGCGCTTATCATAGCCCATAAAAATGATTTGCTGCATAGTTCCTATAACAGAGGAAAAGTGATTTGTAAGAAGCTCATACATATAGCATTTTATATGAGTGTTTTGCTCTGCGAGTCTTTTGAAAACGCTCGAATTTATAACGAGCAGAGAAGCGTCGCTCACCGCTGACATTTGAGTGTCGAAGGGGAGCTTGGTAATTGCGCAGGCGGCAGACAGAACACAGGTGTCATTGGGCGAAAGACGGAAGAGGGTAATCTCTCTTCCTTCCTTAGAGTTAATATAACAGCGTACCTCGCCCGAGCACATAAGAACGTGCCCGAGGCACTCGTCCGAGCGGCTGTATATAAGCTGCCCCTTTTTGTAATTCCTTTGCGACCAGTTACTGATAATGAGAAGCTTTTCGCTTTCGGTCAGATGCTCGTAAAACGGGAGCTTTTTTAGATATAAAGACAAATCGTTCATTTTTATAACCAAACGGTGTGCGTTGCCTTTCAATTTTTCTCGCGTGACATTTGTATATATAATTATATACGTATAATGCTAAAAAGTCAAGCCTTTTTTGTGACCGAGTTACATAAAAAAACGGCATAATTTGTTAACATAATTTGAAAGAAAAGATGCAAGGAAAAGCTATGGAAGCAAGGAAAATTAAAAGGGCTTTAGCCCTTTTTGTCACAATGTTTAAAATAGGGCTCTTTACCTTCGGAGGTGGCTACGCTATGATAGCGCTTCTTGAAAGGGAATTCGTCGAGCGCAAGGAGTGGCTTTCGCATGACGAGTTTATGGACCTGATAACCATTTCCGAATCGACGCCCGGACCTATAGCGATAAACAGCGCGACCTATATAGGATATAAGAGTGTAGGCGTTTTAGGCTCGGCGGCGGCTACACTCGGCGTGTGTATTCCCTCATTTGTAATAATATACCTCATTTCTTTGTTCTTCGATGCTTTTCTTTCGCTTACAGTAGTTGCTTCTGCCTTTAAAGGAATACAGGCGTGCGTAGTGTTTTTAATTCTCAGCGCGGGAGTTAAAATGTTTAAAAAGCTGGAGAAAAAGCCGCTTTCGGTCATCGTTTTCCTCGCCGCCTTCTGTTGCCTTATTGCCTTTTCTCTCTTTTCTGTAAAATTTTCTACCGTCTTTTATATTCTGATAGGCGCCGCTATAGGAATCGTAAGCTACTGCGTTTCATTTGCGCGCGAAAGGATAAAAAAGAAGGATGAAAAGGGGGATAAGCAATGATATATCTTAAATTGTTTCTCACCTTTTTGCAAATAGGCGCGGTCTCCTTTGGCGGCGGCTACGCTATGATCTCTCTGGTCCGTGAAAAGTGCCTGACAAACCTATGGCTGAGCGAAGAGGAGTTCATGAATTTTATTGCAGTCGCGGAATCCACGCCCGGCCCTATAGCCATAAATATGGCTACCTACGTCGGCTCGTCGCAGGGCGGAATTCTCGGCTCTCTTGTGGCGACACTCGGAATGGTGCTTCCTTCATTCGTCATCATTCTTATAATCGCCTCTCTTATCCGCAACTTTATTAAGTATAAAAGCGTACAGCATACCTTAAAGGGAATACGTCCCGTTATAGTCGGAATTATTCTCGGAACGGCTGCTACTATGGCTTTAAACGTATTTCTGAACGTCTCGCTTGTATCTGACAAGCTGAGCTTCGATATTTTCGCAGTCATTATTTTCGCGCTCGTATTTTTAGTCTCATATGCTTATAAAAAAATACGCAAAAGGGCGGTGTCCCCAATACTACTCATTCTTTTTTCCGCCGTGTTGGGAATAATATTTTATTAATATAAACTATTGTTTGCCAATGGCAAGCAGTGTTAATAAAACTTATATCGTAAAAATCGATAGAAAGGGAAAATTATGAAAATTATAATCGGTGCAGACCTCGTACCAAGCGAAAGCGACGTTAACCTCTTTATTGACGGCGACAGCAGAGCGCTTGTCGGAGACGAGCTGAAGGAAATTCTTGATAGCGCGGACTTCCGTATTTTCAATCTTGAGACCGCATTGTGCGACAAGCCTACTCCCATAAACAAGGAGGGGGCAAACATATGGGCTCCTACCGCTTCTATAAAGGGCTATAACGCGCTTTCAGTAGATCTTTTGACTATCGCCAACAATCACGTTATGGACCACGGAAGAGAGGGCTTTGTTTCTACCCTTAACACGCTTAAAAACGCGGGTATTGATTTTGTGGGCGGCGGCTTTACCGAAGAGGACGCAAGAAAGCCTTACATATTTGAAAAAGACGGAGTCAAGGTGGGCATTTACGCCTGCTGCGAGCATGAGTTTTCCTGGATTGAGGACTACGGCACTTGTGGCTCAAACGGCTTCGATCCCTTGAATAGCCTTGACCATATAGCAGAGCTTAAGGCGCAGGTCGACTATTGTATCGTGCTTTACCACGGCGGTAAAGAGGAATACAGATATCCCTCTCCCTATTTGCGTAAGGTTTGCCGCAGAATAGTGGATAAGGGCGCGGATCTCGTTTTATGTCAGCATACTCACTGCGTAGGCGCGCAGGAGGATTATAAAGGCTCGAAGATAGTATTCGGACAGGGTAACTTCCTCTTTAATACGTACGCTATGATAATCAAGGAATGGAGAACCTCTGTTCTTGTTTCGCTCGATCTGACGAAGGACGGAGTTAAGATAGATTATATCCCGATAGAGACAGACGGCTGTGGAACGAGATATTCTCACAATAAAGAAATTCTTGATGGATTCTTTGAAAGAAGCGAGGAAATAAAGAAGGAAGGCTTTATAGAGGAGAATTATAAGGAAAGAGCAGTCAAAACGGCGCAATACCGTATTAAGCAGATATTCGGAGAATGTGACATTGAGAGCAAGATAAAAGAAAAGGGAGCGTCTATCATAAACGTGGTAGAGTGTGAGGTTCATCGCGAGCTGCTGACGATGGGAATCAAGGTGGTAGGCAAATTCGGCAAGTACGGCGAGACAAAGCTTGACTGATTTTAAAAGCATTCAATTTAAAGGGATTTTCCGAAAAGAGGATATGCGCCCCGCATTTATTTGCGGAGGCGCATATTTGTTAAAAAATGGTGGCACGGTTTAGCTGTGGAAAACAGAAAAAACGAGATTGTGGTGTTTGTTGCCACAAAAATGAAGAAAAAAGGTCATTTCGTGGGGAAATGACCCTTTTATATAAAGCTTATTTTTGGTTTTTGAAGGTGAATGTTCCTGTAAGCAATGTTACACGGTTTTCTGCGACGGTGAGAAGCCCATCGTTTACGCTGCCGTGTATTTCGCTTTCGTCCTGCAATTCGATTTTTACCTTACAGGGCTTGACGGGTGTTATGAACGGAGTGTGATCAGCCATAATAGCAAGGTCTCCGCATACGCCCCGAAGCGAAAGAAAAACGGCTTCCCCCTCCCAGACGTTTCCGTTTGGTGAGGATATAGTCAAATTAAAGCTTTTCATATTACACCTGCTTTTCGGCTTTCTTTATAGCGTCCTCTATCGTGCCGACAAACAGGAAGGCCGATTCGGGCAGGTCGTCGTGCTTGCCCTCAATAATCTCTCTAAAGCCTCTGATGGTTTCGGAAAGGGGCACGTAAACGCCCTCAAAGCCCGTGAACTTTTCGGAGACATGGAAGGGCTGGGACAGGAATCTCTGAATCTTTCTCGCTCTTGAAACTAACAGCTTATCCTCGTCGGAAAGCTCATCCATACCCATAATGGCGATAATATCCATAAGCTCCTGATATCTCTGCAAAATTCGCTGAACCTCTCTTGCCACGTTATAATGCTCTTCGCCAAGAATTTCGGGGGAGAGAATACGGCTGCTGGATTCAAGAGGATCTACTGCGGGGTAGATGCCCTGTGACGCAATTGCGCGCGAAAGAACAGTCGTCGCGTCCAGATGCGCGAAGGTGGTGGCGGGCGCAGGGTCGGTTAAGTCGTCGGCAGGAACGTAAACAGCCTGAATAGAGGTTATAGAGCCCTTTTTCGTAGAGGTGATACGCTCCTGAAGCATACCCATCTCATTAGCGAGCGTGGGCTGATAGCCAACTGCGGACGGCATTCTTCCGAGAAGCGCCGAAACCTCTGAGCCTGCCTGTGTAAAACGGAAAATGTTATCAATAAAGAGAAGCACGTCCTGATTTTCGTCATCACGGAAATATTCCGCCATAGTAAGTCCCGAAAGAGCTACTCTCATTCTCGCCCCCGGAGGCTCGTTCATCTGACCGTAAACGAGAGTGGTGTTATTTAAAACTCCCGACTCCATCATTTCGTTATAAAGGTCATTTCCCTCACGGGTCCTTTCGCCTACGCCCGTAAAGACTGAAAGACCGCCGTGCTCCTTCGCTATATTGTTTATAAGCTCCATAATAAGCACGGTCTTGCCGACTCCCGCGCCGCCGAAAAGACCTATTTTTCCGCCCTTTGCGTAAGGACAGATAAGGTCTATGACCTTTATGCCCGTCTCAAGTATTTCGGTAGAGGTGGCGAGCTCGTTGTAATCGGGAGCGCTTCTGTGAATGCTTCTTATTTCCTTGAATTCGGGAGACGGCTTATTATCAACCGTTTCTCCCAAAACGTTGAAAATTCTGCCAAGTGTCTCTCTGCCGACGGGAACGCTTATAGCTCTGCCCGTATCGGTTACGGGAGTGCCTCTTTTAAGTCCGTCTGTTGATGACATGGCGATGCATCTGACAATATTGTCTCCTATATGCTGAGAGACCTCGACTGTCAGACACTTGTCTTTTATTTGCATAGTGAGAGCGTTATTTATCGAAGGCAGAAAGCCCTCTTCAAAGCGTACGTCAACGACAGGTCCCATGACCTGCGCGACACTGCCTTTTGCTAAGCTTGACATTCTTTTTTCCTCCTTTAAGTGGTGGCGCCACCAGCGACAATTTCAGTAATTTCCTGAGTTATTGCGCTCTGTCTCGCTCTGTTATATTCGAGCGTCAGAGTGTCTATCATCTCCTGCGCGTTCTTTCCCGCCGAGTCCATAGCAGAGCGTCTTGCCGCCAGCTCGCAGGCGAAGCTCTCGCGTACCGCGCTCATGAGAATACCCGCGACGTAGCTAGGTATCATTGTGTTAAGGACGGTCATTTCATCGGGCTCAAATATAATTGAATGCGACTTTTCTTCTTCTGTGGGTACTAACGGAAAGACCTGACGGAGATACGCCTCCTGTGAAAGCATTGAAACGTATCTCGTGCAGAGTATTGCAACCTTGCCGTATTTTTTCTCGGAAAAATCTTTGCAGATATTATCCGAGATTTCCTTTGCCTGACTGTAATCGAAGCTCTCTACCTGTAAGAGCTTGCCTTTAAAGCGTTCGCAGGCCTTTTTTCCTATGGGAATAATATCGTAATCGGCGTATTCCCTCAACGCGCGGAAGATATTCGCGTTATATCCGCCCGCAAGTCCTCTGTCTCCCGCTATAACGATAAGACAAAGCCTGTCATTTTCGCCCTTTTTCATATAGGGGCTTTTTTTCGCCTCAGGACTGTTGAGGATAGGCGCTATCGCTTCTCTTACGGCATCTTCGTACTTTCTTCCGTTACTCATCGCTTCCATTGCGCGACGTATCTTGGATGAGGCGACAAGCCCCATAGCCTTCGTCAGATGCAGAGTGGAATCAACGCTTTTTATACGGTTTCTTATCTGTTTCGTATTCGCGCCCATTTTTTACACCTTAAATTCGGTAAGCGCTTTTTTGAGCTCTTCTACGTCGCAGTCGTCAAAGAAGCCGTTTTCAAATCTTTCAAGCAGGGAAGAATACTTGTTTTCCATATATTCGTAGAGGCCTAATTCATATTCGCGCACACGCTTTACGGGTATATCGTTCAAGTATCCGTTGATTACCGCGTAAACTATAGCTACCTGACAGCCGACACGAACGGGCTCGTTCCTCTTCTGCTTAAGAATTTCAACAATTCTTTCTCCAAGCGCAAGTCTCGCCTTAGTATCTGCGTCAAGGTCGCTTCCGAATTGAGCGAACGCCTGTAATTCACGGTACTGAGAATAGAGCAGCTTAAGCTCGCCCGATACCTTCTTCATCGCCTTGAGCTGAGCGGATCCTCCGACTCGGCTGACAGAAATACCGGGGTTTATAGCGGGCATAATACCTGCGTGGAAAAGCTCGGTTTCGAGGAATATCTGACCGTCGGTTATAGAAATATCGTTTGTAGGTATATAAGCCGAAACGTCTCCTGCCTGCGTTTCTATTATAGGAAGCGCCGTAATAGAGCCGCCTCCGTACGCCTCGTCTATGCAGACGGCGCGTTCAAGAAGTCTTGAATGAAGATAGAATACGTCGCCGGGGTACGCCTCTCGTCCCGGAGGACGTCTTATAAGCAGAGACATTGCGCGATATGCGACGGCGTGCTTTGAGAGATCGTCGTAAACTATAAGCACGTCCTTGCCCTGCTCTCTGAAGTATTCTGCCATAGCGCAGCCGACGTAGGGAGAGACGTACTGAAGCGGCGCCGATTCTGACGCCGACGCCGAAACGACTATGGTATAGTCCATAGCGCCCGCGCTTTTTAACTGATTCACAAGGCTTACGACAGAGGAATTCTTCTGACCTATAGCGACGTAAATACAAATAACGTCAGAGTTTTTCTGGTTAATTATAGTGTCTATGGCTATCTCGGTTTTACCTGTCTGACGGTCTCCTATGATAAGCTCACGCTGGCCTCTGCCTATCGGAATCATACTGTCGATAGCCTTGATGCCTGTCTGTAAGGGAACCGAGACGCTCTTTCTTTCGATGATGCCGGGGGCTATTACCTCGACGGGCCTTGTCTCAGTCGTCTTGATTTCTCCCTTTCCGTCTATCGGGCGTCCGAGAGCATCTACGACTCTGCCAAGCAGAGCGTCGCCCACAGGAACCGAGAGAACCTTTCCCGTTCTCTTAACGAGCGAGCCTTCCTTTATTTCGTTTTTATTCGAAAGCAGAGCAACCGAAACGGTTTCATCCTCAAGGTTCTGCGCGAGTCCGACGCTTCCGTCCTCAAATTCGAGAAGCTCGCTCGACATACACTCGCGAAGACCGTATACCTTCGCTATTCCGTCGCCTATAAGTATAACAGTTCCTGTTTCCTTCATTTCAAGACGGGATTTGTAATTCTTGATTTGTTCTTTTATAATACTGCTGATTTCTTCGGGACTTTTACTCATTTGCTAATCACATCCTTCATATCCTGCAATTTATGGCGCAGCGAGCCATCAATAATTTTGCCGTCAAGCTCTACGACAAGACCGCCCAAGAGCGAGCTGTCTGTGTGAAAGTCGATAGTTATCTTCTTTTCGTATTTCTTTTCGAGCTTTGCTTTCAGAGAATCAAGCTCCTTTTCGCTAAGCGGGACAGCGCCCGTGACACGAGCCGTGACAACGGCGTTTTTTACGCTCAAGAGCGTTTTGTATTCTTTTATACATTCATTTAAAGAGCGAAGATACCCCTTTTGGCACATAAGCTTTAAAAATGAAACGATATACTCGTGATAATCTGGCGAAAAAACGCTTTCTATAGCATCCTCCTGACTTTCAAAGGGGATGTTTGGCGCAGAGAGAAAATCTGCGAATTCTGCGTTTGATTTCAGCAAATTGGAGATTTTTTCAAGAGACGACAGAAATTCATCCTCGCTTTTGTTTTCGCACGCGAGCAGAAAAAGAGCCTCTGCGTATTCCTTAGTTATCTCGGTCATCGCTGTCACCTATTTCGTTTATAAATTCGTTTATCATATTGCGATGATCGGCTTCGCTCAGCTTTCTTGCGAGCATCTTTTCGGCGAGCGCAAGTGAAACGTCAACGATTTCCTGCTTGATTTCGGATTCTGCCTTTTCCTTTTCAAGCTGAATCTGCTCTTCGGCGCGCCGCGTAAGCTCAAGCGCCTTTTCGTCCGCTTCGGCAATTATCTTATGCGCGCGGCGCTTTGCCCTGTCGGACGCCTCCTTGATTATACCGTCTGCCTCTTCATTTGCCGACCTCAGCTTTTCTTCCCAAGCGGCCTTGCTTTCTTCTGCCGCGAGCTTAGCTTCTTCGGCGTCAGAGAGCTTTCCGTCAATTAAGGCCTGACGGGCGTCCAGCATACGTCTGACGGGCTTGAAGAGAAACTTCTTTACAAGAAGAAAAAGAATAAGAAGATTGGCAAGCGAAGCCAGTGTATCCCATATATTTATGGAAATGACGTCTAAATATTGCATATTAACTCCTACTTTGCCGCGAATGCGGCATAATAAATCTCCACTTAAAATCAGCCGATGGCGCTCATAAGAATATCAACGAAACGTGAGGGCGCTACGAAGATGAGAAGAATAGCGATAACAAGAGCGTAAAGACCTGTTGTTTCCGCGATAGCGCATCCCATAAGCATCGTGGTCGTGACGCTGCCCTTACATTCGGGCTGTCTGCCTATGGCTTCACAAGCCTTAGCTACCGCGTTACCTTCACCGATACC
>JAZOCY010000112.1:0-1599 GCA_045596805.1 Eubacteriales bacterium
ACGATCCGACTTCCGGGTCCGATACCTGCTATCATAGCCGCGCCTGCACCGAGAGCGCAACCGCCGAGAATAATACCTATTGCGAGTTCTAACATAATTTTTTCCTCCAAATATTTGTTTATTTTTTTATTTTTAATTTTATTATTTATTTTCTTTCGCTGCCTTTTTTTGCAGCTTTTTCAGTCTGCGTTTTTCATAATCGTCGGCAGGGAATCCGCTCGCTACGTAAAGCATTGTAAGGATAGCGAATATATATGCCTGTAGGCAGCCGCTGAATATATCGAAATAAATCGAAAGCACGGCGGGAATACCTACTCTGAAAAACGGAATATCTGCAAGGAAGCCCGGAAGAAATCCGAACACAAGAGAAGATAGCCCTTGAAGTGCCGTGGCAAGTAAAACCGATATTACGTAGCCCGAAAGCACGTTTCCGTAATGACGGAACGCCATTGAGACGGGCGTCGCCACCTCGCTTATTATATTAAGCGGAGAGAGAAGCGGGACGGGATCACCAAAGCTTTTTACGTAGTGAAGAGGACCGCATTTCATTTTGTAGTAGGTTATGAGAATGAATACTATTAAAGCCCATCCCGAAACGACGTTAAGGTCAGAGGTCGGGGCATACAGCCCGAAAAGAGAAAGCAGGCTCGAAAACGCGGAAAGCGCCAAAATGGACGTAACGAACGGAGCAAAGCCCGAAAAATATTCGCCCATGTTCTCCTTGACCATATTTTCGACAGATTCAACTATCCATTCCGCCGCGAGCTGACGCTTGGTTTTTACGCCCGCGCGTATGCCGTGCGTGAGATAGAGGCAGAGCCCGAATATCGCTATAAGCACGAGAAGCGAATTTACCTGCGACTCTGTTACGGGAAAATTCTGAAGCGGCATTGGAATAGTGAAGAATATAAGCGCGCCTACAATGGATATATCGTCTGATGCGGGAGTGAACAGAACCTTTATCACTATAGCCGTAAGTATCGGCAATATCATCATAAGGATATAGCAGATATCAACGAGCTTGAATTTTACTGCTTTTGAATTCAACGTTATCTTTCACCTTTGCTTTCTTCTTGCGTTTCTTTTTTGTCAGATGGGGAACTTTCATTTATTTCTTGTTCGCCGCTTGCATCGTCGTCTGACTTCGCGTAATTTTTATCGAAAAGCGGGCGCAGAGCAATAGCTATTCTCGGGAAAAACATAGGGAGTATTACAGAGACGACATTAAAGAAAAGTATTCCTATAACAAGGAAAACGAACATAAAGAAGTTTCTTAACACGGAAGAGGTCTTCATCGTCTGCTTTGCTTCCTTTTCGTCCTTTTCGAGCGCCTGTGTAAGAGAAACGCCCATAATAAAGAAATTTAAAACAGCGACGAGCGCGCCGAGAAGATTTCCAAAGAGAACGTTTATATCATATTTTCCTATTATGAGAAAAACTGCCTGCATTAAAAGACTGAATATAAAAGTCCATATTGCAATATACAGAGTTTCACGCAACACAACCTTATCGATTTTTTTCATAAATTCTCCCTATATTTAATCTGTAAACAGCAAAAAACAAGCAGATTAAAAACTCTAAAGTTTATATAATACAACA
>JAZOCY010000113.1:0-6105 GCA_045596805.1 Eubacteriales bacterium
CCTATGGGTATGTATAAATGGGCAGTATATTTCTTGAAGGAGTGGAACGTAAAGTGCGATCACGTTTATACCTTCAATATGGACGAATGGTCTGACAGCGAGGGTACAACACTTCCGTCTGACGATCCCGCAGCGTTCCAGAACGCTATGTGTCAGGCTCTCTTTAATCCCCTTGGCGAGCTTACAGTTCCCGAATCTCAGAGAAATTTTGCTACAAAGGAAAATCTTCCTACCTATCCTGAAAAGATAGCGAAGCTTAAAGCTGAGGGCGCAAAGCTCATTCTCGTTTACGGTATAGGCAGAATGTGCCACATCGCATTCTGGGAGCCTCAGTTCGCGGGAGAATTCAGCAGCGTTGACGAGTGGAAAAAGCAGTGCTACCGCATAGGCGCAAAGCTTCACCCCCTCACCATTGAGCAGAACGCTATAACAAGCTTCAAGTCCCGTACAACTCTTGTTCCTTGCCGCGCTAACACTATAGGTCCCGGTCTCTTCTTGCAGGCCGACTACGCTATCGGCGGCGCTGACGGCGCATTTAACAGAGGAATGCAGTGGCAGGGCATGAGCTTCTGGATGACCTTGAGACACGGTCCCGATATGTGGATCACGTCCAGCTTCATTCCCACCTTGCCCGGTAAGCTCTTCTACCTCAAGGATCTGGAAGGACCTCTCGTTGCAGAGTGCAACTAATAAAAAATAAAAACAACTCCCGATCACCGTGTGTAATCGGGAGCTTTGTTTTTTTCATATTTGAATAAATATCAATGATCAGAACACGCTTTTCTCTGCGAGCGCAATTAAGACTCGTGGCTTGAAGCATGCTTTTTGCGAGCTTGCTTACGAAGAGCCTTGCAGCTAAAGATAGACAACGTTATCATCGCAAGAGCTCCAAGCGTTGACAATACAACAAGCACGGGAAGAAAAGAATTTATCATATGATTTATTCGGGAATACAATGTATAAAGCATAGGCTTCTACGTATCTCTATCGGAGTTACACAAGCAACGCTACGCTTGTTACTGCAAGTAAACCGCAGACAGCGAGCGAAACTATAGAGAGTATAAGACCTGCAGTCGCCGTTTGAGAAGCTTTGTTTTTTGAGTATGCCACAATGCCCATTATAGCAAGGGCAATATCTGCGATAAGGGCGAGGAAGCCGAATCCTATAAGAAATGCCATATAACGATGTAAATTTACCGTAGAGATGATACTATACAATAAACCTCCAAGAGAGAACGGAATTCCAAGCTCTGAAATAGCTTCGTCAAATTCCTGAGCCGACTGAAAGCCTTCGGCGACAAACAAATCCACGATGTCCGAGCTTATGTCCAAAAGCATGGCGTAGGGAAAGAGCGTCAGCACAAGAACAAGTGACAAAATACCAAAAATCAGCGCTGTGTGTTTTTTCGCCGTGCGTATCCCATGCTTTAGAGACTCCGCGCCTGTGTCTGAAGAATTCATTTGCGCCATGAAGCCATTTTGATCAAACTGAACCTTCATTTTTGTTTCCTCTTATACGTAATAGGGGTTAGGCTTGAAGAGAATCGCAATCAGGTCTAAAATAACACCTATGCCAAACAGGCCCGCTGTGAACAGGTATACGATGCCCATAAATGTCTTGCCCTCGTAAAATTTGTGCGCGCCCAAGAAGCCAAGGAACCAGCAGAGCAAGAGTGCTACCCACTTGTTCTTTGCGTTGCCGCCAAAGCCTGCGTTCGCATTAAAGTTTTGGTTTTGGTTCTGGTTACTGTTGTTGATTACGATTTGAGGCGCAGCCTCCTGAGCCTTTTCAACCTGACAGCCGCAATGGGGGCAAATGACTGCCTTAGCGGCAATTTTCTGACCACACTCCTTGCAGAATTTTGTCTCAGCCGACTGTTCGGTTGTGTTTTTGGTTTCTTCCATTGTTAATACCTCCAATGTTTTGATATAAATCTATACTATGTATTCCTTAAGAATATCATAATATCTTTCTTTTGGATAATCGAGCTACTGCTTTGGCAATGTTGTTCAGCACAAAATCCGTGGTGACTCGCTTTTGCGGTTCGGGTGGCTCGAGCTCGCTTATACGGCGGTAAACCTCGTCCTTGTTATCACTTACAAATAGCTTGTCTATCATTTTCATCGTGTATTCATAGCCGTATTTAATCATTTCGTCAACGGAATTCGAGTCATAAATAAAGAGGTCAAGCCGTCCCTTGTTAGGGAAACTGTTTAACTTTATTACCTTTTTGTTGAAGGCTGCATTTTCAAAAATATAATTTTTTTCTTCAAAGTACAGACAAAAAATAAAATCAATATTTTTTTCGAGCATAGGGAAAACGGGTATGTTGTCAATGAAAGCGCCGTCCATACAGACATCGTTGCCTATCCTCACGCTCCTTGTGATTACGGGAACGGCAATTGCTGCCTGTAAATAATCAGCGCGGGTTTTACTTTCTACTTCATTTAGCGGAATATACTCTGCCGTTCGCTTCGAAAAATTCCATATTGTTGCATATATGGGGCAGGAAAACCTATCGTTTTCATCGACTAATTCTCTGGTTTGTTGAATTAACTGAGGACTTTTTGTAAGACCTACGAAGGATTTTCCACAGCCAATCATATCCAGGTGTTTCCAAGCTTCAGTCAGCTTGTCCATCTTTTGTCCCGCAAATGCATATCCACATAATACACCAACAGAGGAAGCGCTTATGCAAGAAATGCTTTCTCTGCCGAAGTGATCTGCAATTGCATTCAAACAGCCAATCTCATATGCGCCACGGCTCATTCCGCCCGAAAGAACAATTCCAATACGCAATGTATTTCCCCCATATGTATACCTATTTTCTGAAAAAAAGACAAAAAACGACGATTTATTTCGACTTATTATATCACATATGTATTGTAAAGTCAATACATATGGGTAATTTTTTTTAGATTGATATATATTATAATATACATATGGGATTTTAAAAGCAGGGAGGGGTATCTGTGAACGTTTTAAAGAGGATCAATCAATTGCGTATAGAAAGAAATTGGTCAGTTTACCGTCTTTCCATAGAATCCGGCTTACCGCAATCAACTATCACCAATATGTTTAACAGGGAGACGCTTCCGTCCATTACGACATTGGAATTAATATGTCAAGCATTTGGAATCAGCATGTCAGAATTTTTTGCAGAGCCGACAGAGACGGAAAAGTCGGTTGTGTGCGAAAAAGAAATGATGGAGGCATTTCAGTCCTTGGACGACGGCACAAAGCGTATTGTGCTTGATTTGATGAAGGAATTGGGAAAACGCAAGTAAAAAAACAAGGTCATCTTAGTTGATTGACCTTGTTTTTTACTATTGCTTTTCCATATAAACCGTTTTGTACTGCACACCGAATTTGAGAGCTTCCTCGTGGCTTTCGAAATATACGTCGAGATGCTTTTTCTTTATAGCGCTGCCTCTGTCCTGAACAGTATAATCGTTTTCGTTTATTTTAAGAGTTGTTCCGAAAGTAAGTAATTCGCTGTCGGCAGCCACCGTAACGCCCTGTACTGCCCGTTCGCCCGATGCGGTGATTACTATAACCCCGTTTTCATCGGTTGGTCTGTTTAGCGCCCACTTCCCGCAGCATTTTTCACACGGGCAATAGGCGGTCAATTTGAAGGTCCCGAGACTCACGTATCCGTCTGGCGCCTTTTCAGTAGCGTGAAGCTCTATTATCTCGTCAAGCGACAGCTCGTTTTCCCAATCGGGAATATGGTTTTCCTTTTCTTTTGTCAGAAAGAGAAAAAGAGCGAGAAAAACAAACATTAGAAGAACGGTTTTTAAAAATCCCGAACGGTGTATGGCCTTCATAAAGCCCCCTTTTAATTCGTTAGATCATACTTTTTCTTTTTACATAAAGTATTATATAGCAAAAACCGATTAAAATCAATAGAAAACACTATTTTTTACAATACGCGAAAAAAAGAAAAGACCTTATAGAGAAATACTCTATAGGGTCTTTTTAATCAGTAATTAAGAATTACTTGCGGGGGTTCTTGATATTAGCCTGAGCTGCTGCAAGTCTTGCTATCGGCACACGGAAGGGAGAGCAAGAAACGTAGGAGAGACCTACCTTGTGGCAGAACTCAACGCTCGCGGGGTCACCGCCGTGCTCGCCGCAGATACCGAGCTTGATGTCGGGGCGTGTCTGCTTACCGAGCTCAGCAGCCATCTTAACGAGCTTGCCAACGCCGTTCTGGTCGAGCTTAGCGAAGGGATCGTTCTCGTAGATCTTGGTGTCATAGTACGCATTGAGGAACTTACCTGCGTCATCACGGCTGAAGCCGAATGTCATCTGTGTAAGGTCGTTTGTACCAAAGCTGAAGAATTCTGCTTCTTCTGCTATCTCGTCCGCATTGATAGCTGCGCGAGGAATTTCTATCATTGTACCAACCTTGTAAGCGAGCTTAGCGCCTGCTGCTGCGATCTCTTCATCAGCGATTTCGCAAACTATCTTCTTAACGAATGCAAGCTCCTTCTTCTCGCCTACGAGAGGAATCATAATTTCGGGAATCATTGTCCATTCGGGATGAGCCTTCTGAACGTTGATAGCCGCGCGGATAACAGCTCTTGTCTGCATCTTTGCAATCTCAGGATATGTTACTGCAAGACGGCATCCTCTGTGACCCATCATGGGGTTGAACTCATGCAAGGAAGCGATGATATTCTTGATAGCCTCAACAGTCTTACCCTGTGTCTTAGCCAAAGCCTCGATATCCTTTTCCTCTGTGGGAACGAACTCATGGAGAGGGGGATCGAGGAAACGAATTGTTACGGGGCAGCCTTCCATTGCTTCGTAAATCTTTTCAAAGTCGCCCTGTTGCATAGGAAGCAACTTAGCAAGAGCAGTTTCTCTCTGCTCAACTGTGTCGGAGCAGATCATTTCTCTGATTGCGGCAATTCTGTCGCCCTCAAAGAACATATGCTCTGTACGGCAGAGACCGATACCCTCAGCGCCGAGGCTTCTTGCAGTCTTAGCGTCCTTGGGAGTATCAGCGTTTGTTCTTACGTTAAGAGCTCTGTATTCATCAGCCCAAGCCATGATTCTTCCGAATTCGCCGCCGATTGAAGCGTCAACTGTGGGGATGATACCGTCATAAATCTTACCTGTAGAACCGTCAATGGAGAGGAAGTCGCCTTCTACGTAGGTCTTGCCTGCGAGAACGAACTTCTTGTTTTCCTCGTCCATCTGGATTTCGGAGCATCCGGATACACAGCAGGTACCCATACCGCGAGCAACAACCGCTGCGTGAGATGTCATACCGCCACGAACTGTGAGGATACCCTGAGAAGCCTTCATACCCTCAATGTCCTCGGGAGAGGTCTCAAGACGAACAAGAACAACCTTTTCGCCCTTAGCAGCCCATTCCTTAGCGTCTTCAGCAGTGAATACGATCTTACCGCAAGCAGCTCCGGGAGAAGCAGCCAAAGCCTTAGCAACAGGCTCTGTCTTCTTAAGAACGTCAGCGTCGAACTGAGGATGGAGCAATGTGTCAAGGTTTCTGGGGTCGATCATAAGAACTGCCTGAGCAGGAGTGATCATGCCCTCGTCAACGAGGTCACAAGCTATCTTAAGAGCAGCCTTTGCGGTTCTCTTACCGTTACGCGTCTGGAGCATATAGAGCTTCTTATCCTCAATGGTGAACTCCATATCCTGCATATCTTTATAGTGGTTTTCGAGTGTGTTACAGATCTTTACAAACTGATCGTAAACCTCGGGCATAACCTCTTTGAGCTGGTTGATGTGCTGAGGAGTACGAACACCTGCAACAACGTCCTCGCCCTGAGCGTTCATAAGGAACTCACCGAAGAGAGCCTTTTCACCTGTAGCAGGGTTACGTGTAAATGCAACGCCTGTACCCGATGTATCGCCCATGTTACCGAATGCCATCATCTGTACGTTAACTGCTGTACCCCAAGAATAAGGAATATCGTTGTCACGTCTGTAGATGTTTGCACGGGGGTTGTCCCAAGAACGGAAAACGGCTTTGATAGCGCCCATCAACTGCTCTTTAGGATCAGAGGGGAAGTCTGCGCCGATTTTTGCCTTATATTCAGCCTTGAACTGAGCAGCGAGAGCCTTAAGGT
>JAZOCY010000114.1:0-20040 GCA_045596805.1 Eubacteriales bacterium
ATAGTCAGTTTTATCTGTAGCTTTTCCGCCATTGTTATATGCCGCATTTTCGCCTATTTGAGAAGAAAGAGAAAAAGAGGTCCGTGATAAATTATATTTCATATCTGGCAATTCCCACTGTTTTGCTTCTTGCGGCAATCATGATTCTTTTCATAAAGAAAAACACCTTTGATGAGTTTCTTTCGGGAATCAAGGACGGTATGACGCTTTCGCTTTCCTTAATGCCGACCTTTATAATTCTTATGGTCGGAGTTTCTATGGTCTCGGCAAGCACTCTCCCTGAATTACTAGCAAAATACTTAGAGCCTGTCGGCGAAAGAGTAGGTGTTCCTGTCGAACTTATCCCCTTAATTATATTGCGCCCCATTTCGGGCAGCGGTTCAAACGCGGTTTTAGCCGATATATTCGAGAAATACGGCGCAGACAGCTTTGTCGGGTGCTGCGCATCGGTGCTTATGGCGTCGTCGGAGACTATGATTTACGTCATAACCGTCTATTTTTCCTCCGTAAAGGTAAAGAAAACGGGCTACGCCATTCCCGCCGCGTCTATTGTTATGCTTATATGCATTTATCTGAGCTGCGCCGTTTGCAAAAGGATTTTGTTCTGATATGTTTTCGTCGAATACGGAAAAACTGTTTTTGTGTCTGCCTGCGCAGATTGTGAGGGAGATACGGAGAATATCCGAAAGCTATACCGATTTTGAAGAAAAGCTTTCCGAAATAAGAATACGGGCGAAGAGGGTGTCCTCTGTAAATTTAAGAGGCAGAGTAATACCCATATCGGCGTCTGTTACGGAGGAAGAGATAAGAGAATGCTTGAAACGCCTTTGCCGAGGCTCCGTATACGCTTACAGTGAATCGTTAAAATTCGGGTACGTAGCCTTTGAGGGCGGATATCGAATAGGCGTTTCGGGCAGGGCGGCGTATGAAAACGGAATTATCTGCGGGGTCTGCGAGGTATCCTCGTTGTGCGTTCGCATACCGCATAATATAAGGGGCGCGGGGAATATAGTCATAGATACGTTTGAAAGGCTTGGCGGACGGCGCGGAATTCTGATTTATTCTCAGCCCGGAAACGGAAAGACAACAATGCTGAGAGACTGCGCTCTCCAGCTTTCCTCAGGTAAATATTCAAAAAACGTTGCGCTTGTGGATACAAGAGAAGAGCTATCGGGCGATTTTATAGGACGGGAATGCGCTATTGACGTTTTAAAGGGCTACCCTAAGGCTGAGGGAATTGAAATTGCTACCCGAACACTCTCTCCCGACGTTATCATATGTGACGAAATAGGAGGGTATGAGGAGGCGCTTTCGATTCTCGATACTCAGAGCTGCGGAGTGCCGCTTATCGCCTCGGCGCACGCAGGAAGCCTTTCCGAGATTTTTTCGAGGGGCTCTGTAAAAATTCTTGCCGAAAACGGAGTTTTCGGCGCTTATATAAACGTGAAGCGGGAAAATGAAAATAAATATACCTATACTGTGGATTACTCTGAATTGCTCTGAATTTTAAACGTCGGGGGTATAATTATGTTGCTTAAATGGTGCGGTTCTTTGACGCTTTTTATTTTAACTCTTTATTTGTGCTATGAAGCAAGCGCTATGGAGAGAAGACGTGTGAGGCAGACGGAGGGCTTTTTGCTTCTCTTGCGACACATAAAGGCCCAGATATCATGCTTTTGCACGCCTGTACGCGATATTTTTTTATCGTTTGAGAATGACTCACTTGAAAGGTCGGGCTTTCTTTCGGAGGCGAAAAAGGGGGATTTTGCTTCAGCCCTGAATTCGTGCAGGGATAAAATTTATCTTGACGGCGAGGAAATAAATCTCTTGCTTGCCTTTGGAGAGGGGCTGGGAAAAAGCTACCGAGACGAAGAAATAGAAAACTGCGATTATTATATAGGAGAGCTTGAAGCCTTATACAGCAAACGAAGAGAAGAGCAGCCGAACAAGTCGCGCCTTTATCGCTCGCTCGTGCTTAGTTGCGGTCTTATGGTAATTATAGTTTTTCTTTAATTTTGCCTCTTATGGCACAAAGAGTAGTTCACAAAAAAGGGGCTGCCGCATTCGGCAGCTCCTATAAAGCAAACGAAAAAAAGACAAGTTTGAGGACAGGGAGAGAGACAAGAATGGAAGTAGGACTTATTTTGAAGGTGGCGGGAGTCGGTATGCTTATAGCCGTATCTCATCAGATATTATCAAAATCGGGCAGAGACGAGCAGGCGATGCTTCTGTCGCTTTGCGGCATAATAATCGTGCTTATTCTTTTAGTGCAGGAAATAGGAACGCTTTATGACACCATAAGGGAAGTGTTCGGACTTTAAAATGGACGTGCAAAGCTTATGCGGAGTGGCGCTCGTCGCCGCCCTTTGCGCTATGATAGTCAAGGAATGCGGCGGGAAAATGTCTATGCTTATAGGCATTGTAGGCGGTCTCTTCATATTTTTTTACGCTCTCTCCGCCTTTTCTGAAATCTTTTCGTTTTTAGGCGAATTTACGTATGCGGAAAAGCTCGCGCCTTACGTAACTACAATTCTTAAAATATTGGTTATAGGATACTGCGTGAGCCTTACGTCGGAGACCTGTCGGGAGTTGGGAGAGGCGGGGATAGCCTCAAAGCTGGAAATTTTGGGAAAGGCTGAAATGCTTCTTCTGTGTCTGCCTGAAATGAAAAAAATAATAGAGCTGGCAATTTCTATTGCCGAATGAGAAAAAGGGAAAGTAAAATGAGAATAAAAAGGAAAGTCGCTTTTGTAATAATATTTATACTTTTCTTTATATCGATAGCCTTTTTTGAGGCGAGCGCGTATGAAGGCGATGAAGCAATTTCGGATTTTATAGAAGCCTTGCCCGATGGCGTACGGGACAAAATAGAGCCTGCGCTAAAAGAAAACAGGGTGTCCGAGCTGCTTCGCGCTGAATTCCTTTTAGATGTGGTAATTTCCTGCTTTTGCGGTGAAATTACAAGCATAGGCGGCGTTCTATGTACGCTCTTGGCGCTTACCGTGTTTTTCGCTGTCGCGTCTATGATAAAAAGCGGAATAGGTAATGAGAGTATAGGGAAAATCACGGACAATGCGCTCTTGATAGTTTCAGCTCTTGCCGTATATACGCTTTTTTCGTCGGGTCTTACAAGGGTATATACGTATATTGAGGACATAAGAAGGTTTCAGAACGGGCTTGTCCCGATAATGACGGGGCTCTACTTCAGCGGGGGAAATACCGCCACGGCGATAAGCGCAAGCGCAGGCGTAGGCGCTGCCCTCGTCATGACGGAAAATCTGTGCGCGAAAGCCTTGCCTGTGCTTACACAGGTATCCTTTGCGCTCACGCTTATAGGCGCTGTCGGCTCGGATATAAATTATTCGTCGCTATGTAGGTCGGTAAGAAACCTGTATATGACGCTGCTTTCCTTTTTTACTATGATACTTTCTATATCTATGAGCTTCGGACAGACGCTTGCCTCTGCCTCCGACTCGGTGGCGGCGAGGACAGTAAAATTTGCCATAGGAAATATGATACCCGTTGTGGGAGGCACGGTAAATTCGGCGTACGGCACGCTTGCCGCGTCTCTTTCGCTTATAAAAAGCACGGTGGGCGCGTCTTCTGTCGCGGCGCTTCTTTTAATTACCCTTCCCGTGATTATATATCTTCTGCTTTTAAGGCTTTCTCTTAACGTTTGCGCATCGGTCTCGGATATGCTTGGCTGCGCTAAAATAGGAAAGCTTTATACCGATTTCCGCACAGTGTATGATTTAGCTCTGGCGGCGGTTATTTTCTGTACTCTCCTTTTTATTATCATTATATCTTTGTTTGTAAAATGCGCGTGGGCGGTGTCGTGATGAGGGAATATGCGCTTTCACTTATTATGGTTTCACTGCTTTGCGCGGTGGTTTCGACGCTTTCGCCCGAGGGGAAAATGAAAAGGACTGTCTCGTTTTCTCTGTCGCTTGTGCTTCTTTGCGTTATCATTTCTCCTCTTTTCGGCGCGCTTGGCAATATAAAGGATATAAGTCAGGATTTCTTTCTCAATACCGACGTCTCAAGCGGTGAGCCTGTTGAAAATTCTGATTTCGAAAAAGAGACCGAAGACGCTATTTGCGAAGGGCTCAGAATCGCGTTAAGCGATAAATTCGGAATGTCAGAGGAGAATATAAAGGCGAAATGCAAGATTAAAATAATCGGCAGCGAGGTAATTTTTTTGCGAGTGGAAATAACTCTTTCGGGCAGGGCGGTGTTATCAGACATACGCAAAATAGAAGAATATATAGAAAGCTCGCTTGGGTGCGAATGTGAGGTGTATTTGCTTGAAGGTTGACAATTCAATAATTAAATACATAAAGAATTTAAAGGGGAAGTGGGCTATCTGTCTTTTGGCGGCAGTCGGAATTTTGCTCTTGCTTTTGGGTGGAGGAATATCGGGGACAAATGAAAACGGGACGCCTTCGGAAAATGCATATACGGAGGAAAGCGAAAGGTACAGGATAGAGCTTGAGGAGAAAATATCTCAAATATGCAGAAGAGTGAGCCGAGACGAAAGTCCGACGGTGATTGTCACGCTTGAATGCGGCGAAGAATACGTTTACGCCAAGCGCTCTGACGGAAGCTATATTGTTTCTTCGGGAGAGGGAGTCCTGCTTTGCCGAAAAATGCCTCGCGTCTGCGGGGTCGCTATAGTTTGCCGAAACGGAGACGAGCCCTCAGTACAGACCTGTATAACAGAGCTTGTTTGCTCGCTTCTTGGGGTAGGGGCAAACAGGGTTTGCGTAAGCGCGGCACGATAAATAAAAAAACATTATTTCATTTATGCATAAAAGTTTTTATTGCGGAATATATATGTAATACATTAAAGCTACATAATGGAGGAAAAAGAAATGGCAAAAATTTTTGGAAAAGACGGCGCGATAATGAAATTCGGAAAACGCAATATAATTATCGTTTGCGCAGTGGTATTGATCGGCTTGGCGGTATATCTCAATTACCTTTGGTATTATGATTCTGTCAGCAATATAGGCTACGGCGATAATAATATGAGCGATCAGGCAGGCGATGATCTGAACGTTTCCGTTGAGGCAGAGGACACGAGCGCGGCTTACTTCAGCGCAACACAGCTCAGCCGTCAGCAGGCAAGGGATGAGGCTCTTGAGGTTCTTGAAAAGGTAGTGTCAAGCGAGGACGCTCTCGAGGTAACGAAGGAACAGGCACTTGAGGACATTTCAAGAATAGCCGCTGAAATTGAAAAGGAGTCCAACATAGAGGCGCTTATCGTCGCAAAGGGATTCGAAAAGTGTATAGCTGTCGTAAACGGTGAAAACGCGAGCATAATCGTTAAATCCGACGAAGAGCTCGTCAGCAGTCAGATAGCTCAGATAAGCGAGATAGTTTATACTTCGGCAGGTATTCTTCCCGCTAACACAAAAATAATCAGAAAATAAGTTCTTTCACTATAATAAAAAGAAAGTAAAAAAAGGCGCTTACGTTACACATTTTTTGTGTACCATAAGCGTCTTTTGTTTATTCGGCTCTTTTTTCGCAGTATTCAATTATAATAAATATCAGTACGGTAAGAAGCTCATAGGGCAGAGGACAGAATTCGCCGGGATTGACCTGACTCATAAGCAGAATTCCGAGATAGGAAATTCCGAGACAGAGGACTTGCGGACTGATTTTTTTGAAAATCAGCTTTGCCCTGACAATGAACTGATGTCCGTAGGCGAGTATTCCGAGAGAGCCCAGACTTCCAATTATCTGAGGTATCATCATATGATACCAGTGTAGCGCGCCTTTTTTGGGGTTATAAAGGTCGGAATTTCCACTATATGCAAGCCCCTTTCCAAAGACAGGCGAGGACTTGAAATCCTCAAAGGCGCGGGAAATAAGCTTGCTTCTGGCTTCATTTTTCTTTATAAGGGGTGGAAGATTTTTAAATGATAGCGTCGTGCCCTTAAAGAAGTCGGGAATATCCAGATATATAAGCGCGCGCTTCAAGAGCAGCAGAAAGGCGATTGCGACAGCGAGAGAAGAGATAAGAGTGATTACATTCTTTTTATTATAGCGTATAGCGTAAATTGCGCAAAAAAGGAATTCTATGGGGGCGAATACAATAGCGCCTCTCGAGGTAGTTAAAATAAGCGCGGCAAGCATAAGAGCGCCTGCAAAAAAATGCAGACAGTTCTTTCTCGCAAAATAAAAGGGAAACGGCAAGCAGAGCATAAGGAACGTAGCTGCGTTGTTTCTCCATTGAAAGGCAATCCCCATATTTAAACGACCCGTTTCAATAAGAAAAGGAAGGTTCTTTAAATAGATGTGCAAAACAGAGAAAACGCAAAACAGACCTATAAGATACATAATCTTGCAGAAAAGCTCGGGAATGCTTTCCTCCGACGAGAAAATCCCCTCGCGCGCGACGATATAGAAAAGAATCATTCCAAAGCCTAAAAAGAATACGTAATAAAGCGCCATAGGCGAAAAATATTCGGACAGGGAAATAGAGCCTATTCCGCCGAGAGTGACGGCGAAGGCGACAGAGAGATTGCCGTAAAAGCTCTTGCCGACCGTAATCTTTTGTTTATATTTCAATGCTCTTGCCGTTACGCACAGCTTTGTTATAAGAGCCGCTATCGGAACAAGCGCAATGGGCCAATATACAATAAAGGTATCAAACGAGTTATAGCATTTCATCGCTATAGCGCAAAGAAGCAAAAACGGGTAAAGCGCTTGTACGTTGCTTTTTGGAAGCGCCAAGATAATCGATGTTATTACGACAAACAAGAGCGTCCCGAAAACAAGCTTCTCACTGATAACAATAAGCGCGGCAATAATGAAGAGTATAGCCTTTGCGACGTCAGAAAACATCGCTTTGGATATTTTACGTATCAAAGTGTTGCAGAATAATGGTTCTTTTTGTGTAACGGTACTGTCTTGCATATTATATCTCTCTTTTCTCAATCTTTAAAAACGAACAGCACCAAATGCCTCTTTGACTTTTGATGCTGTTACTGAATAGCTCTACGCTTTATGCTCGGTATCTATCTTATATGTAGGAACAAGCTCGGCAATAAGCTCTTTCATCCTGTCGGTTTCCTTGTACGCCTCAGAATAAAGCTCATCTAATTTTTTGCGAAGGAAATCCTCGTCAATATCAAGGGGCTTTCCTATGCTTATGAGGTCATTTGCCGTTTTTTGCAAGCCCTCTTCTGCCATCAGTCTTTCCTCATACAGCTTTTCACCGGGGCGCAGACCTGTGCATTTTATATCAATGTCAACGTTGGGCTCAAAGCCGCTTAAGCGTATGAGATTTTCGGCAAGGTCATAAATTTTTACAGGCTCGCCCATATCGAGAACGAATATTTCTCCACCCTTAGCGTAAGCGCCAGCCTGCAAAACAAGCGATACGGCTTCCTGTATAGTCATAAAATAACGGATTATATCCTTATGAGTCACGGTTAAGGGGCCGCCGTTTTCTATCTGTTTTTTGAACAGTGGAATAACGCTTCCGTTTGAGCCAAGCACGTTTCCGAAGCGCACAGCCACAAATTCGGTTTTTGAGTGACGGCTATAGGTCTGAATTATCATTTCGCAGATGCGCTTTGTCGCGCCCATTATATTAGTGGGGTTTACAGCCTTGTCGGTGCTTATCTGCACAAAGCGCTTTACAGAATACTTGTCAGATGCTAAAACTACGTTAAGAGTGCCGAAAACGTTGTTCTTTACAGCCTCGTTAGGGCTTGTTTCCATAAGCGGAACGTGCTTGTGAGCCGCCGCGTTAAATACAATATCGGGACGGTAGGTGTCAAACAGATCATCTACCTTCTTCTTGTCTCGCACGCTTCCTATAAGCGCGAGAAGATTAAGCTCGGGATGCGTACGGCGAAGCTCCTGCTCTATTTCATAAGTGCTATTTTCATAAATGTCGAAGATTATAAGAAGCTTCGGTCTTTGCGCCGCTAACTGACGGCAAAGCTCGCTTCCGATAGAGCCGCCTCCACCTGTGACAAGCACGACCTTGTCTCTCGTATATTCAGCTATATGCTCGTTGTCTGTTTTTATTTGCTCGCGTCCCAAAAGGTCGGAAACTTCTACCTGACGAAGCTTTGAAATATTGACGTCCTCGTTTATAAGCTGATATACTCCCGGCAGAGTCTTTACCTTGCATTTTGTAGCGGCGCATCTCTCGTAAACAGGCTTGAGATCCTTTGCCGAAACCGAAGGCATAGCCACTATAATTTCGTCAATTTTATATTTCTCCGCAGACTCGGAGATATCGCTCGTTGTGCCTACGATAGGAACGTTACAGATAAGCATTTTATGCTTCGAGGGGTCGTCGTCTAACGCGCAGACGGGGTGCATCGTGAGATGCTTTGAGGTTTGCATCTCACGGATAATAAGAGCGCCCGCGTTTCCCGCGCCTATTATCATTACGCGTTTTCTGTCCTCTCTGTGGTCCTTGTATCTCTTTTTGTAAGCGTTATATAAGCGTTTGGAGAATACCTGACAGCAGGAAACAAATGCAAAAATAACGTTGAAAATCAAGGGAAGGCGCCAAGAAAAATCAAGAAAAAGAACAGACGCGATAAAGGTTATAGCGCCGACGGCGACACAGCCGAGCATAACTCTTATTCCATCAAACAGCCCAGCGTTAGTATATACTATGTCATACACGCGAAGCAAAAAGAAAGAGACGAGAGCCGAAGCCAATGCAACAATGCCGTAAATAATGAGGTTTTGGTTTAGAGGGAGATCAAGAGTCAGAGCGGATAATAAAAGTGAACAAAAAACCAAAAAAGCATCTATCAGCACTAACAGGAGTACGCGATTGTAAGCCTTTTTGAACATTATAAAATTCCTCCGAGAGAATTGGTTGAATACAAAAACACCTAAATATTATAATACACCCAAAAATTATAAAAGTCAATAGAAAAAAGGAAGAAAACTAAAAAATGCCAAAAAAAGAACAATAAAACGGTGCGAAAATAGTGGAAAATTAACAAAAAAATGGAATTCGGAAAAATACTTTTAAAAAAACAGGTATTTTGTTGAAAAAACGGCAAATTTATGTTATACTAATAAAGATGATATGAAATGAATTTTAAAGCGCCTTTTTGGAGGAAATATGTTAGAATTAAAAAACGTCTCCTACTACGCAGAGGACGGAGAGGTAAAAAAGGAAATATTAAAGAACGTCAGCCTTGAAATAAACGAGAGGTTTGTCGCTATAACAGGACCGAACGGCGGAGGTAAATCTACGCTTGCCAAAATAATAGCGGGCATATATAAGCCGAGCGAGGGCAGAATTTTTCTTGACGGAGAGGATATTACCGAGCTTGGAATTACAGAGCGCGCGAAAAAGGGCGTCAGCTTTGCCTTTCAACAGCCCGTGCGCTTTAAGGGAATTACGGTTCTCGACCTTATAACTCTTGCGACAGGCAGAAAAATAGGAGTTTCCGAAGCGTGTGAATATCTTTCCGAGGTAGGTCTCTGCGCGAGGGAATATATAAACAGGGAAGTAAACGCAAGTCTTTCGGGAGGCGAGCTTAAGCGTATAGAAATAGCCACCGTTCTCGCAAGAGAGACAAAGCTTTCCGTGGTTGACGAGCCCGAGGCAGGAATAGACCTCTGGAGCTTCAACAGCCTTATAAACGTTTTCGAGAATATGCACGAAAAAATCAAGGGCTCTATACTGATAATATCGCATCAGGAGAGAATTTTGAATATAGCCGACAAGATAGTAGTTATAGCAAACGGAAAAATTGATAACGTGGGAACAAAAGAAGAGGTTTTGCCGGGCCTGCTCGGGGATACCTCTGCCTGCCGAACACTTACGGACAAGCTGAAATGAGGTGGATATAATGGACAGTATTCAGAAGACCTTGCTCTCGCAGGTAGCCGATCTTCACGAGGTGCCGAGCGGAGCCTATAATATTCGCAGTAACGGACAGACAAGCGGAAGAAACACGACTGCCAATATCGATATCGTCACAAGAGAGGACAAAAAGGGTATCAACATTATAATCAAGGCGGGAACAAGGAACGAAAGCGTACACATTCCCGTTATAATAAGCCAGACGGGATATGAGGAAATGGTTTATAACGATTTCTTCATAGGAGAGGACTGCGACGTTACTATAGTAGCGGGCTGCGGAATTCATAATTCGGGTGACGAAAAATCGCGCCATGACGGAATACATTCTTTTTTTGTCGGAAAGAATTCTAAGGTCAAATACGTTGAAAAGCATTACGGAGACGGTGACGGAAGCGGAGAAACCGTTATGAATCCCACCACCGTTATCGAGCTTGACGAGGGCGCATATATGGAGCTTGATACCTTGCAGATAAAGGGCGTAAGCTCTACCGAGAGAGTAACTAAGGCAAAGCTCGGACGGGAGTCAAGCCTCGTTATACGCGAAAAGATAATGACTCACGGACGTCAGTACGCAAAGACGGATTTTATAGTTGACCTCGACGGAGAAAATTCTAAGGCTAACGTTATTTCCCGTTCTGTCGCGAGAGAGGATTCGTATCAGGTCTTTTATTCCAAAATAAACGGAAACAATCGCTGCACGGGACATTCCGAATGCGACGCCATAGTTATGGATAACGCAAAGGTGAGCGCGATTCCCGAAATTACCGCCAACAGCATTGAGGCGTCGCTCATTCACGAGGCGGCGATAGGAAAAATCGCGGGAGAGCAGCTCATTAAGCTGATGTCTCTCGGTCTTACCGAAAAGGAAGCAGAGGAACAGATAGTAAACGGCTTCCTGAAATAAACCGAAATAAGATTTTACGGGACTGTCGCGCGTGTGGCAGTCTCTTGTTTAAAGAGAAAAGGAGGGAGACAAATGTTTGATGCGGGAATGCTTCGCGCGGTTATACACGAAATAAACACCTTTGTCGCGAGCGGCGCAAGGGTCGAGAAGGTTTATCAGCCGTTAAAGGACGAAATAGACCTTCTTTTGCACGTGGGCAGAGAAACCAAGCGTCTGTGCATCAACGCCTCATCAAACGCGCCGAGAATTTCCTTTTCCGAGCGCTCAAGGGAAAATCCCGCAAATGCGCCTATGTTCTGTATGCTTTTACGTAAGCATCTGGCAGGCGCGAGGCTTGTGTCTGCCAAGCAGCTCGGCTTTGAGAGAGCCGTCCGACTTTGCTTTTTCGGATATGACGAAATGGGCTTTGACACAAAGCGTTATCTTATAGCCGAAATTATGGGCAAGTACAGTAATCTTATCCTTCTTGACGGAGAGGACAAAATAATATCAGCGCTTAAAATCATAGATTTTTCAAGCAGCCGTTTGCGTCAGATATTGCCTGGTCTAAAATACGAAACTCCACCTGCACAGGATAAAGCAGATCCGCTTTCAGAGACGAAGGAGGGCTTTTTAGAAAAGCTCGCGGCATTTCCGTCCGAGCGTCAGGCAGATAAATTCATAACGTGCGCGTATCTCGGAATTTCCTCGTCCCTTGCCCGTGAAATCGTGTACAGAGCAAGTAAAACGACAGACGCTCTCGTCTTTGAGACCGATAAAAGCAGACTGTGCGAGGAGTTTTTTAAGATAATAAACAACCTGATAACAAATGTTTACACACCTGCTTTGGTAAAGGACGTAGACGGAAAGCCTATAGATTATTATTTTACCGTGCCTAAAAGCTATGAGGGCGTGTCAGAAACCGAGACGTTTGCTACCTTTGGCGAGCTGCTTGACAGGTTTTTTGGAGACAGGGACAGAGCCGAGCGCATAAGGCAGAGGGGAAACGATATATTGAGACTGCTTGACAATGCCGAATCAAGACTCAGAAAAAAGCTTTCTCTGCAGAAGGAAGAGCTCTGCGATTGCGCGAAAGGAGAGGAATATAAGAAAAACGGAGACCTCATAACCGCTAACCTTTATATGCTGAAAAGAGGTATGTCCTCATTTACGGCAATTGACTATTTCTCTGAAGAGCCAAAGGAAGTAACCGTTTCGCTTGACACGAGGCTTTCTCCTGCGCAGAACGCGCAGAGAATGTATAAGCTGTATAATAAGGCGAAGAGCGCAAGATTGCATCTCACCTCTCTGATAGAAGGGGCGCAGAGCGAGCTTGAATATATAGAAAGCGTTCGCGCTTTTCTTGACGGAGCCGAAACCGAAGAGGACCTCAACGAGATAAGAAACGAGCTTTATCATTCGGGATATGCCTCGCGTATGAAAAATTATACCCCGCCGAAGCAGATAAAGTCACGCCCGCTTGAGTTTGAAAGCGACAGTGGATACAAAATCCTTTGTGGCAGAAACAATCTGCAAAACGAGCTTCTGACCTTTAAAGTGGCGTCAAAGGACGATTTGTGGTTTCACGCGAAGGGAGTACCCGGCTCTCACGTAATTCTGATATGTAACGGCGAAGAGCCGAGTGAAAAGGATTATACAGAGGCGGCCGAGATTGCCGCCTATTATTCCAAGGCGAGCGGCGCGCCCGTAGCCGTTGATTATACGAGAGTAAAGAATGTTAAAAAGCCGTCGGGCGCACATTCGGGATACGTAATTTATAAGACGAATTATACGGCGTACGTTACCCCGAAGGCAGACGTACAGAATAAAAAGAAGGGATAAATCTCAAATGATAGACCTGCTTGAATTGCAAAAGCATTTTATTATGCAGCACGTAAAAGAGGGAGACACCGTAGTGGATTTCACTATGGGAAACGGAAACGATACTGCCTTTCTGTCACTTGCGGTAGGAGAAAACGGCAAGGTGTTTGCCTTTGATATTCAGGAACACGCGCTGAAATCGACAGAAGCGCGCCTAAAAAATTTGCAAGCGCCTGAAAACTATACGCTCATTTGCGCATCTCATCATTTAGTCAAGGACTACGTAAAGGAGCCTATAAAGGCGGGAATGTTCAATTTAGGGTATCTGCCCGGAAGCGGACGAAAAAATATAACGACAATGAGAGAGACTACGATGCCTGCGGTTGAAGGCGCGCTTGAACTGCTCTCCGACGACGGTATTCTGATGGTGGCTGTATATCCAGGGCACGAGGAGGGCGACTTGGAGGGTAGGATGCTCGCCGACTATTTTGCGACGCTCGAAAGAAAAAGGATATGCGCTTCAATGTTCAAAATAGTAAATTCACCGACGTCCCCCTATTTTTATATAATTGAAAAGAAATAAATTTTTGTGATTTGGTGAATAAATATTGACAGCATATCGATTTTATGGTATCATAAGCAGGTATTAGTTGGGTGACGGCCATGTTTTGCCGCATAAATATACAAGATGTAATTTTGCTTGATTTGATACACAAAACTATTTTTCTAAAGGAGAACGAAATGGGAAAATCAGAAATTATTATGCTGATCGCCATAGTACTTTATATGGCGTTTATGATTGGCGTGGGAGTATTTTATTCAAAAAGAAATAATTCCACCGACGACTTTTATCTCGGAGGAAGAAAATTAGGTCCGCTTGTTACAGCGATGAGCGCAGAGGCGTCGGACATGTCGGGCTGGCTACTTATGGGATTGCCCGGTCTTGCTTATCTTTGCGGTACGGCAGAGGCTGCTTGGACTGCGATAGGTCTTGCTGTGGGTACGTATTTCAACTGGCTTATAGTCGCGAAGAGAATGCGCGTTTATTCTGCAAAAACAGGCTCTATCACCGTTCCCCATTTCTTTAAGGAACGTTACCGTGATAAAAGCAAACTTTTGGTTACTATCTCGGCTATAGTTATAATAGTATTCTTCGTTCCCTATACGGCGTCCGGCTTCAGCGCATGTGGAAAGCTTTTCTCGACACTTTTTGGCGCTGATTACCACGTCGCTATGATTTTAAGCGCGGCTATTATAATAGCCTACACAGTCATAGGCGGCTTCTTTGCTGCAAGCGTTACCGACCTTGTCCAGAGCGTTGTAATGTCTATCGCGCTTATCGTCGTGCTTTTGTTTGGCGTAAGTAAGGCTGGCGGCTTCGGCGCTGTTATAGACAACGCAACCTCTATTTCCGATTACATAAGCCTTACGTCATTCAAGAATCTCTTTACAGGTAACGTTTCTTCATACGGATTTTTGCCTATAGTTTCCACTCTTGCTTGGGGACTCGGATATTTCGGTATGCCTCATATACTCGTTCGCTTTATGGCAATTGAGGATGTTCGGAAGCTTAAGGTTTCCCGCAGAGTAGGCACTGTATGGGTTATCATTTCGATGTTCGTCGCTATCTTTATAGGAATCGTCGGCTTGGGAATGGTTGAAAGTGGCGCGCTCACCTCTCTTACAGAAGGATCTTCAAGTGCTGCCGAGGCGGCATCTAAATCCGAAACGATTATCGTCGCAATAGCTACCCTGCTCAGCAAAAACGGCATTTTAGCCGCATTTATCGGCGGTGTTATAATAGCGGGTATTTTAGCCTCAACAATGTCTACTGCCGACTCTCAGCTTCTCGTTGCTTCTTCGAGCGTTTCTGAGAATATAGTAAAAGAGCATTTCATCAAAAACATGTCCGCAAAGACACAGATGTGGATAGCGAGGGTGACCGTCGCTGTTATAGCAGCTGTCGCTGTCTTTCTCGCTTGGAATCCTAACAGCTCTGTTTTCCGTATAGTATCATTTGCTTGGGCTGGCTTCGGCGCAGCTTTTGGTCCCGTAGTTATCGCAGCGCTTTTCTGGCGCCGTTCAAATAAATGGGGCGCTCTTGCAGGTATGCTTTCGGGTGGAATAACGGTATTCGTATGGAAGTTCCTCATTCGTCCCTTAGGCGGCGCTTGGGATATCTATGAATTGCTTCCTGCATTTATCGTTTCCTGCATTTTCATAGTTGTCGTTTCCTTGCTTACCACAGTACCCGAGAATGAAGTCGGGGAAAAGTTTGACGAAGTGAAGGCTTCACTTGCGGAATAATTAAAAAGCTGAGCTGAGCTTGGAAATAATTTTCAAAAATATTATCTTATACAAAAAACACTCGTTATCCAAAAGGACAGCGAGTGTTTTTTTGTGAACTGATTACAAGAGGCTGAATTAAAAAATCAATTTTGACTCAGCTTTTTTATTCTATAAATCAAGCAAGAAAGCCTATGAATTTAAGGAAGTTAAAGAGCAGACCGTTCCATTGACTTACGTGGTTCTGAAGCTCTACGGGATATGCGTCTGCGTACTGGTTGCCGTGACCGAGACCGAGACCGTGATCTCCTGCGGGGAAAACGTGCAATTCGACGGGTATTTTATGGCGGCGCAGAGCGCTTGCGTACGAATAGCTGTTTATTACGTTTACGGCGCCGTCCGTCGCTGTATGCCATATAAACGCGCGAGGCGTTTTTTCGTCTGCTATCAGGTCGGGGGAGACGTTTTTCACAAAGTCAAGATTGCCCTCGCCCAAAAGGTTGATGGCAGAGCCCTCGTGTCTGATAGCCTCGTCCGAGAGATTAATTACGGGGTAGCAGAGAATTTGCAGATTAGGTATGTAATCTTCGTTGTCTATTTCATCTACGCCCTCACAATCGATTTTGTCTCTGTAGGTCGAAACAAGCGCCGCGAGATGACCTCCCGCCGACGAACCCATAACGGCAATCTTCGAAGCGTCAATTCCGAACTTTTCAGCATAGTAACGGACAAAGCGAACAGCGCGTCTCGCGTCAACGAGCTGCGCGGGGAAAATATTCGGGCTTACACGGTAATCAACTACAAAGGCATTGATTCCGTTTTCATTCAAAAATTGCGCGTAGCCCTTGCCCTCAAATTCGGCTTTTCTCATATATCCGCCGCCTGCGAAAATTATAACGGCGCCGTTTGATTTTTTATCGCTCGCGGGATAAAAATAAATGAGCGTGGAATCCTCCTTTTCCTGCCAGAGACGGTACTCTGCTTGGTTTGCGTTGAATTCGTTAAGGCTTATCATATTTAATTTCCTTTCATTTTGTTTTGTGTATAAATGAGGAAAACGGCTTGTTTTCCATATAAACTTATTTTAAGAGCTTTTAAGTGAGACGTCGGCTAAACGTATATAAAGCGAAGAAACAAAGTAGCCCAAAAGAAGTATAACCAAAAGGAAAATATAATCAAAGGCGATGCTCCACATTTCACTTTTGTAAATAACACCGAGCTGCGCCGATACAAAGCTGACAGTGTATGAGATTTCCGTGATAAGCTCGCGTAAAAACAAAGCGCCGCTTGAAGACAGAGAAAAAACGGTGGCGGCTTCGGTTTTGAAGAATGTAAACCTTTGTTCGCATTTTGCGCCTTTAATCAGATAAAAGACGGATAGAACCGCAAAAGAAACGAGACAAAGCAGAAAAACTGTTATGCATTCGGCGAGCGCGCCGAGCGCCGACGGCGAGAGAAAAATCAATGAATCGGCAAAGGTGCCACTCGAAAATACAAAAGAGAAGAAAATTCTTGCAAGGTTGAAAATAAAGAACGTCAGTGCAAGAAAAACGGAAAAAAAGAATTTTTTATGTAAGAGCATAACGCATATATACGAGCACCACATAAAATAGAGAGCGTAGTTCAAGGCTCTTGAAATATAATATATAGCGAGCATAAGAGAGCTTTCGCCCTGCTGCAAAAATTCAGACGTAAGCGAAAAGAGTAAAAGCGCGGATATAATTACGAGCGTCGGCGCTTGGAGAAATATGAGCGATTTTGAAAAAAGCTTCTTGTTATTCATAAAGGTCTCCCAAATGAACTTTTCTATATTCTATCACATTCCAAAGCCGAAAACAAGAGCTAACATAAACTTTAAGAGACTTTTTTGCATAGATTTTCCTTTTATCGAATAAATTTGTATTATAATGATGTAAAGGCAGGGAATCACCTTGAATGAATTTGATTACGTATCCTATTTAAAGGAAAACGAAAATTCTCTTGCATATGACAAAATGAATGAATACGTAAGAGCGCTTGCGTTCCATAATCCTATTTTAAGGACGGGCGTTATGGGGAAAAGCATTTTAGGAAAGAGCCTTGACGTGCTGACGCTCGGAGAGGGGAAAAAAACCTATATTTTTGTCGCGTCTCATCACGCAATGGAATGGATAACGTCCCTCATTCTGCTTCGCTTTATAGGAGAGCTTTGCGAGAGGGCGTCGAAAGGAGAGCGAGAATTCGGAGTCGATTTATCATGCGCGCTTGCAAACGGGCGATTCGTTTTTGTACCGATGCTGAATCCCGACGGAGTCGATTTGCAGATAAGGGGCATAGAGGCGGGCGGAATTTTAAGTGAAAGACTGCGGAAAATGAATGGGGGCGATGACTTTTCACACTGGCAGGCAAACGCGCGAGGCGTGGATTTAAACCACAACTATGACGCGGGCTTTGACGAATATAAAAAAATGGAGTCAGAGCACGGAATAAACGGCGGCGCGCCCACTCGCTTCAGTGGGGAATATCCCGAGTCAGAGCCTGAATGTCACGCTATGTGCAACCTGATACGCGCGCTTTCCCCCGACGTAATCTATACCTTCCATACGCAGGGAGAGGAAATTTTCTATACGAGCGGAGACTGCGTCCTTGATGAGAGCTTAAGAATAGGGGAAGCGCTGTCCGAAAAAAGCGGATATGCTCTTTCGCGTCCCGAAGGGCTTGCTTCATACGGTGGACTTACCGACTGGGCGCTAACGAAAATGAAGATACCCTCATTTACCATAGAATGTGGGCTGGGGAAAAATCCCTTGCCTCCAAGCGACGCTGATAAAATATATGAAAAAATAAGGGAAATGTTTTTTATTTCCCTTACGTTATAATAGAATTTGAGAGGTGCGCTATGAAGGACTGCAATACCGAAAATTTCAGAGAAAAGGCTGTTGTAAATGCATGTGATGGGAAAATAATCGGACACGTGGCAGAGGTCGTTTTTGACGTTTGCGACGGAAAAATAACCGCCATAGTAGTAAGAGAGGATTGCGGAGTGCTTTCCTTTAAGAAAAGCGAGGATATTATCATTCCCTGGTGTAAAATAACCAAAATAGGCGAGGACGTCATAATAGTCAACGCAGAGGACTGCTTTCCACACGGTAAATGTGGAAAAAAGGATAAGGATAAGGAGATAGGTGGCTGTAGCTGCTGAGGCAATTGTAAATTTATTGTGAACTTCAAAAAAGTTCTTGCTATTTTATAATAAATGTGGTATTATCTCCTTATCTGCCCAAAAGCAGAAAAATAAATCTCACATAATGTGTGTGTGCCGTCGGTGCTTCGTATGAGGTAGCGGCACTGTATCGCATTGTGGCGGAACAACCAAACAAGGAGGAACAAAAAAATGTTCGTAGTATCCATCAAGCAGTTGCTTGAAGCAGGTGTTCATTTCGGACACCCCACAAAGAAGTGGAATCCTAAAATGGATGAATACATTTTCACCATGAGAAACGGTATCCACATCATCGACCTTCAGAAGACGGTTAAGAAATTCGAGGAGGCTTACACGTTTGTACGTAATATCTCCGAGGAGGGCGGCACAGTTCTTTTCGTAGGTACAAAGAAGCAGGCAGCCGACACCATTAAGGAAGAGGCTCTCAAATGCGGAATGTACTATGTAAACGTACGTTGGCCCGGCGGTATGCTCACTAACTTCAAGACTATAAGAAAGAGCATCAACCGTTTGAAGGAGCTCCAGAGAATGGAGGCAGACGGAACCTTTAATTTACTTCCCAAGAAGGAGGTTTCCAAGCTCGTTAAGGAGATGGAGGACCTCGACAAGAACTACGGCGGTATCAAGGAAATGGAAACTCTTCCTTCCGCATTGTTCGTAGTTGATACACGCAAGGAGAGAATTGCGGTTCTTGAGGCGAAGAAGCTTGGCATTCCCGTAATCGCTATCGTAGATACAAACTGCGATCCCGACGATGCGGATTATATCATTCCCGGTAATGACGACGCTATCCGTGCAATTAAGCTTATAGGCGGCGCATTGGCTGACGCTGTTATCGAGGGCAGAGGTGGCGAACAGCTCACAGACGCTCCCGCAGCAGAGGAAACCGTTGCTGACGAGGCTGCAGAAGCAGAGGTAGCTTCTGACGAGGCTGCTGAGTAATCGGAAGTCTCTATAAAATAAAATATAAGGAGAATTAAATATATGGCATTCACAGCAAAAGACGTAGCCGAACTCAGAAGACAGACCGGCTGCGGTATGATGGACTGCAAAAATGCGCTTGTTGCCGCTGACGGCAATTTCGAAGAGGCTATAAAGGTTCTTCGTGAAAAGGGTATGGCTGCTACAGCGAAGAAGGCGAGCAGAATTGCCGCTGAGGGCGTAGTTGCTATTCTTACAGAGAATAATGTTACCGCTATGGTAGAGGTTAACTCCGAGACAGACTTCGTTGCTAAAAACGAAAGCTTCCAGGCATTCGTAAAGGATATTCTTAAGGCTATTCTGGCTAACCGTCCCGCAGACGTTGACGCTCTTATGGGCAACAAGATAAACGCAGAGCAGACGGTTAAAGAGGCTCTTGAGGAAAAGACCTTCACAATCGGCGAAAAGCTCAGCCTCAGACGCTTTGTCATCGTTGACGGTATCGTAAGCACATACGTTCACGGTATCGGCGCTACAGGCGTTATCATTAAATTTGAGACAGACGAAAAGACAGCGGCTACCGCTGAATTCGCAGAATTTTCCAAGAACATCGCTCTTCAGGCAGCGGCAATGCCCAGCCTTTATCTCGACAAGGCGTCTGTTCCCGCAGCTGCTATCGAGGAAGAGAAGGAAATTCTCACAAAGCAGATGGAGCAGGATCCCAAGTTTGCAGGCAAGCCTCAGAAGGTTCTTGAGGGCATCGTTGCAGGTAAGCTCGGTAAGTTCTATGAAACGAACTGCTTGATGGAGCAGGCTTACGTTAAGGACGACTCTATGACAGTAGCTAAATACGTTGCAGCTACTGCTAAAGAGCTTGGCGCAGACATTAAGGTTGTTGCCTTCTACCGTTACGATAAGGGCGAAGGAATCCAGAAGCGCGAAGAGAACTTTGCAGAAGAGATAGCAAAGCTCGTAAAATAAGCTTTTATCCTCGTAAGAGGACAGAGAGAGTAAAAATCGGCAGAGGGTATTGCCCCTCTGCCGATTTTAAGTCGGATCGTAGCCATG
>JAZOCY010000115.1:0-13056 GCA_045596805.1 Eubacteriales bacterium
ACTTATGAAAATTGATCACGGATTACAACCACATGTTCGTCTTCAAAGCATCGTGAGTCGCCAAATAAAGAGTTGTCTCAAATGCAAATTTTAGAGATTTTGAAACAGCCTTTTTTATTTAGGTCGCAGGCTTTAATATGACATCAGGGCGTTAGGCGAGATTCCCTTACACCTTTAGACACCCTTTCGGGCGACTATTCTCTATCTTTTTGGCGATTTTTCAGAGTAAAATGCTATCATCTTTATTCAACATTGTGCATATTTAGTAAAAATGATGCTTACATATTATAAAAAGTTTTTATTATTATGCATTGCGTCAATTGAATTTTCGAGTTGAGTATGTTAAAATATTAGCGTGTAATGTTAATATTTTAACAAAGCGTAATGAGCCACGCAAAAGAGCCACCATCACTCATAAGGAGAAGCGTAATATGGAAAACAAGAATTACCCTATCGTAGACGATATTGAGAGTCTTTCTGCCGCTATGAAGCGACTGAAAAAAGCTCAGCAGGTGTTTGCGACGTACAGTCAAGAGCAGGTAGATAAAATCTTCCTTGCGGCGGCAAGCGCTGCTGACAAGGCGAGAATTCCTCTTGCAAAACTCGCTGTCGAGGAAACAGGCATGGGCATAGTTGAAGACAAGGTTATCAAGAACCACTATGCAGCGGAATATATCTACAACGCATACAAGGAAACAAAAACCTGCGGCGTTATTGAAGAGGACAAAGCCTACGGTATTCAGAAGATTGCCGAGCCTATAGGCATTGTTGCGGCAGTAATACCTACTACAAACCCCACCTCCACCGCTATCTTTAAGTGTCTTATTTCGCTTAAAACAAGAAACGCTATAATTATAAGCCCTCATCCCAGAGCGAAGAATTCTACCATCGCGGCGGCAAGGCTTGTTCTTGAGGCGGCTGTAGCTGCAGGCGCTCCTGAGGGAATTATTGATTGGATTGACACACCTTCGCTTGAATTGACCTCTACCGTAATGAAAGAAGCAGATATTATCCTTGCGACAGGCGGTCCCGGAATGGTCAAGTCGGCATATTCCTCAGGAAAGCCCGCAGTAGGCGTTGGCGCAGGTAATACTCCTGCAATCATCGACGACAGCGCAGATATCATTCTCGCCGTTAACTCGGTTATACATTCCAAGACATTTGACAACGGTATGATTTGCGCATCCGAGCAATCGGTTATCGTCCTTGAGAGTGTTTACGATGCGGTTAAAGAGGAGTTTTCTCGCAGAGGCTGCTATTTCCTTAATGCTGAGGAAACTGAAAAGGTGCGTAAAATTATCATTATCAACGGCGCGCTTAATGCGAAGATAGTAGGCCAGAGAGCGCACACTATCGCTGCTCTTGCAGGCGTTGAAGTTCCCTTTGAAACCAAAGTCCTTATCGGTGAAGTAGAAAGCGTCGAGCTTTCTGAGGAGTTTGCTCACGAAAAACTCTCTCCCGTGCTTGCGATGTATAAGGCGAAGACCTTTGAAGAGGCTCTTGACAAGGCAGACAGGCTTGTTGAGGACGGCGGACTCGGCCACACGTCCTCTATCTTTATAAATGAAATTACCGAGAAAGAAAAGCTCTCGGCATTCACGAGAAGAATGAGAACTTGCCGTATTTTAGTTAACACTCCCGCAGCTCAGGGCGGTATCGGCGACCTTTATAACTTCAAGCTTGCCCCCTCGCTTACTCTCGGATGTGGATCCTGGGGCGGCAACAGCGTATCGGAAAACGTTGGCGTAAAGCACCTGCTTAACATCAAAACAGTAGCCGAAAGGAGAGAGAATATGCTTTGGTTCAGAACACCTGAAAAGATTTATATTAAGAAGGGATGCCTCCCCGTAGCTCTCGACGAATTGAGAACGGTAAGAAAAGCAAAGAAGGCGTTTATCGTAACGGACACCTTCCTTTATCAGAACGGTTACACCAAGCCGATCACCGACAAGCTCGACGAGATGGGTATTCAGCACCAGACCTTCTTTAACGTTCAGCCCGATCCTACTCTTGCTAACGCAACCGAGGGCGCGGCTCTTATGAGAGCGTTCCAGCCCGATACCATTATCGCGCTCGGCGGCGGCTCTGCTATGGACGCGGCTAAGATTATGTGGGTACTCTACGAGCATCCCGAAGCAGACTTTATGGATATGGCTATGAGATTTATTGATATCCGTAAGAGAGTTTACAGCTTCCCGAAGATGGGCGAGAAGGCATATTTTATCGCAATCCCCACTTCTGCGGGAACGGGCTCAGAGGTTACCCCCTTTGCAGTTATTACCGACGAAACAACAGGAGTTAAATATCCCCTTGCGGATTACGAGCTTCTTCCGAATATGTCGATTATTGACACCGACTTCCATATGTCCGCTCCCAGGGGACTTACTGCCGCATCAGGCATTGACGCCGTAACACACGCGCTTGAGGCATACGTCGCTATGCTTGCAACCGATTATACCGACGGTCTCGCGCTCCAGTCGCTTAAGAGCGTCTTCGAATATCTTCCCCGCGCTTATGAAAACGGTCAGACCGACGTCCTCGCCCGTGAAAAGATGGCAAACGCGGCGACGATGGCAGGTATGGCATTCGCAAATGCTTTCCTTGGCGTTTGTCACTCGATGGCGCACAAGCTCGGCGCCTTCCATCATCTGCCCCACGGCGTTGCAAACGCGCTTATGATTGAAGAGGTTATTCGCTTCAACGCATCCGAGACTCCCGCAAAGATGGGTACGTTCTCTCAATATGACCACCCGAAGACCCTTGCAAGATATGCGGAGATTGCAGATTATCTTGGTCTTGGCGGAAAAACCGACGAGCAAAAGATGGAAAATCTTATCAAGGCTATTAACGAGCTTAAGGCAAGGATCGGCATTAAAGCAGCTATCAAGGATTACGGAATTGACGAAGGCGATTTCCTCGCCCGTCTTGACGATATGGTAGAGCAGGCCTTTGACGATCAGTGCACAGGCGCTAACCCCAGATACCCCCTTATGAGCGAAATCAAGCAGATGTATATTAACGCTTACTACGGTAGAGAGGTGAAGTAAAATGAAAATTATCGCAGAAAGAACCAACAAGACTATTTACCGCGACAAAGACAGATGTATAAAGGTGTTCAGCGCTGAATATTCCAAGGCAGACGTTCTTAACGAAGCGCTTAATCAGGCAAGAATTGAGGAGACGGGGCTTAATATCCCGAAAATCCTCGAGGTCACTATGATAAATGGCAAGTGGGCTATCGTATCTGAATTTATTGAGGGACGCACGCTTACGGAGATTATGGCTGACGATGGCGAAAAAAGAAATGAGTATATCGACCTTCTCGTTGATATTCAGATGGAAATTCACAGCAAGACGGCTCCTCTGCTCAACAAGCTGAAGGACAAGATGAATCGCAAGATTTCCGAAACCACCTTGGACGCGACCACGCGCTACGACCTGCATACAAGACTTGAGAGCATGCCAAAGCATACGAAGGTTTGCCACGGCGACCTCCGCCCCTCAAATATCATTATCACTCCTGAGGGAAAGCCCTACGTTATCGACTGGGCTCACGCAACTCAGGGCAATGCGTCGGCTGACGTGGCAAGAACTTATCTTCTCTTCTGCTTGAGAGGTGACAAAGAGGGCGCAGAATACTACCTCAACACCTTCTGCTTAAAGAGCGATACAGCAAAGCAGTACGTGCAGAAGTGGATGCCTATCGTTGCCGCATCGCAGTCCGTAAAGGGCAGCGCAGAGGAACGCGATTTCCTTGCCTCTTGGATACACGTTGTAGATTGGCAGTAAAAACGAATATAACGCAAAAAACGGCTTCATTTGAAGCCGTTTTTTTGACTCTCTGAGCCGATAAAAAGGAAAAGGACTATCGCAAGTGGAAGTGATTTCCGTTTTGCGAAAGCCCTTTTTAATGTTTAATAGCTCTTATTTATTAATTACTCTTTATATTTTCTATATGTAAGGGGACATTCGGTAATACACTTTTCGGCGTTGCCCGAGCGAGACTTCGCAAGAGGATCGCGCTGACGCAGACCGTCTGCGAGAGTGTCTACAGTTATCTTACCGTTAGGCATAATATTGAGAGTAGCGCCCATACGGTCAAAGCCGTCGCGATTTGTAAGCACGTAACGGGAAGCCCATTCGCACGCAACAGTGTCAAGAGGTATGTAATCGAACCTGTTGCCTTCGATTTCAATTTCAACCTTTTCATCTGCCTTCAATGCCTTCATCGGGCATGCTTCGAGACACTTACCGCAGTCAGCGCAGATCTTCTGTACCTTGTTTTCTTTAACTGCGTCGGCTTCAAGAGGAGCGTCGGTAACAATACAGATAAAGCGCTGATTTACGCCATACTTTTCGGTATCGACAGTACCGCTATAGGTTATTTCACCAAGACCTGCTGCTGCAGCCTCGAATGCGCCTACAAACGGCGAAGAGGTCTTTCCACTGAAGCTAAGTCCGCTGGGGCTGGCTACGTATGAGCCCATACCGATAAGGTCACGGGCGATAGCCGCCTTATATCCTCTGCGTTTGAGTGTTTTCATAACCTCGTAGCCTATTCCCGACAGTTCTATCTGCGCCTGCGCCTGACCGAACATAAAAGGTCCGACAGACTCAGAGGGCTCGCGACCTGCGCGAGTTGCCGCAGCTTCAGCATAGCTCAAGCCTATAACGATTACGTTCTTCGCGTCTGCAAAATAGTCGGAAACCTTGTAGAGCTTACGGGGAAGTTCCTTTATATCGGGATCAAACACCTTGAAGTAAGGGTTCTTGTCTTTTGCTTCCAAGAGTGTTTCTCCGTCTTTTAAGGGCTTCAACTGATCAACTATAGCGTCTATTCTTTCTGCAGGAGAAACTCCCATCATATCGGCGCCGTATTCCTTTACAGTGTCGAGAAGAAGATCCTTGAGAGAAGCGCCGCTCTCTTCAGAGTCGCCTGCATCGAGGAACCAGTCGCGCTCTTCGAGGGGGGCGTCGGTGATAATGCCCTTGACAACTACTTTCTCACCGTCTTCAAGCTTATAATCGGCGAAGTTGGAGAAATAATCACAGCTGCTATCCATATCGGGAAGCACGCTGTAGCCTATTTTCTCAACATAACGCGCAATATCGTAGTTCGCAAAGCCAAGTCCGTAGAGGAGCGCATCGTCAACAACAGAATTCATCTTTTCCTGAAGCTCTGTGGGAAGAGCGACTACTGACGGTGTCTTAGCAGAGATAAAGATTACGTTGCGAGCGTCGGGCAATACGGTTTTGGGCGCGTAGCCCAATTTGGTCAATTTATCATAGGAAACAATAGTGATGCGTTCTGCGTGATATTTTAAAGCTATCGTACTCATATGATCGTATGCTTCACGGCTGACAGGCAAGGACTTGTCGGCAAGGAAACGGCGACGGCGATAGAAGTCAGAGCTTTCGTCCTTTTCTCTGATCGACTTCGGAACGCAGGACTTAAGGCACACGCCCATTTCACCGTGTCTCATTCCCTTCTTTGCAATACGGTCAAGGATAACCTCTTCGGTGACCTTGTCCGGAACTTCATCGTCGAGGTCGATGTTGAAGTGCTCGGCCCAAGCGCATCTCCAAAGATTCTTGTTTGCAAACTTATGTGTATAAACCTTTCCGTCAACATCACGGATATTGATTTTTTTAACTCCGTTTACTTCCTTACGGTATGAATCGGTAGGACAATGTCTTATACATTCTCCACACATATCGCAGAGAGTTCCGCCCGGAAGCAAGGGGGTGGGCTCAAGCTCTGCTTCGGTGATTATAGATACGAAGCGGCATCTCGGACCATACTCGGGGGTAATAGCAAGACCGTGCCAGCCAAGCTCGGCAAGGCCTGCGCAAACTGCCGAATAGATATGTGACATATCGGGGGCAAACACTGCTTCAAGCTCCTTATAGCTACGATAACGCCAGATGTTTGAAGAAACTATCGGAACTGTTTTGTAGCCAAGATTGTCGAGATAGCGACCGATTTGGAAAGAAATATGGTCGAGCTTCGGGTTCATCATATATTGAACTTTATATGATTCGAAGTCCTGGCTCTTGCCTCGCTCTCCTCCCTCAAGCTCTATAGTTGCGTCGGGGTGATGAATTGCGCATACGATGACCGATTTTGCTGTAGGCAAAATTCCTATCGGGCTCATCTTAAGCGGCGCTTCATCGTATCTGCCGATATTGGCAAAACCGACAAGATCTGCGCCAAGCTCATATGCCATCTCTTTGATTTTTTGTGTCATTCTGATGTCCATTGTGCTTCTCCTTAATTAAGCTTTACTTTTTATAATTTATTTTTATATTTTTGTTTTACGCCAATCAAACGGGTACATACTTGAAAGCTCTGCGGCTGCAAGTCGCATATAGTTAATCAGCTCTATCTGATTAGATACCATAAATGAAGGAATGTGCAAACCGATGACAGTATCTATCGCGCCGTTACCCAGCCCAACTGATGCCGCAGCTTCAAAGACCAAGCCTCGATCTCGGCTGAAATAGCCTTTTTTCCTGATTTCTCCGAGCTTATAAATAAACTCCGCCTCGTCGCTTACAGGGAAATCTCTCTCCGACGGAAGTCCGTTCTTTTTTATGTATTCGCGTATGGTATTCTCATCACGGCAGGCGAGCAGCATAATTCCTGTCGCTTTTTCATAAATGTTCGTCTCGCCCTGTTTATCGTTTACAGTAATGGGATTGTTATCCTGTATACGCAAAAGCACGTGACGGTCACCGTTACGCCATATGGTAAGTACGCTTTCGGCGTTGGTCTCCTTTGTAAGCCGTGTAAGGACCCCCGACGCCACCTCGCGCAGGGTATCTCCGTACCTTCCGCCGCTGCTGCTGTCGCTTAGCATATAAGAGGAAGAGCCAAGCTTATATCCCGATTTTCCGGGAAGCTTTTCGAGATACTTCCTTTTATACAGCACCTGAACTATATTCGAGGTTGTTGTATCCTTCTCATCGATAGACGAGGCTATCTCGCTCAACGTCAATCCTTCGGAGGAATTGGCGACGACTTCAAGTATATTCAACGCCTTATGTAATACCTTAATCATTCTTTTTTGGCTTCCCCTCTGTTAAATTCAACATTATTGAATTAATAACAACAATATTGTATTATGTTTGTATTATACCATAAATAATAATCATTGTCAAGCATTTATCAAAATTTTTGACAGATTTTTTATTTTTTCAACACTGATTAAAAGTATTATTGGGTAAAGTACAAGCGAGTCCGTCTTTATAAAAACAGGATAAAAAAGAGAGTGTTTCTTATTGATTTTTTTTGCTTTTTGATTTATAATTTATATAAAAAAACAAAAGGATACGATATGAACGAAAGAGAAATATCAGAAGTAAAAAGAATTTTAACGCCCGAGCGCAACGCAATACAGTCTGTGCACGGCTGTTACGTAAACGCGGAAGGCGCTGTAATAGCTAAATTCAATCAGAGCGTCGCTATGATGGAAGAAAGCGAGCTTGAAAAATATCTCGGCATTTTCAAGCGTACGCTTTCAGGTGGGATAGGGAAAAACCTCTTAAATATTCCCTTTTCTTCCGAGGTGGTTTTAAACGGTGAGGAACACAAGCTTCTCATGTCGCTGAGAGAAAACCCCGACGACGAAGGCGCGCTTGACCTCTTGTATTCAAGGATAAGCTCAAGCTATAAATCGGACGATAATTACGTTATTCTTCTCATAAGAAACGCCTATGACGTTCCGAAAAAGAATAAAAATGACGACTCAGACGAGGATTCCGTCTGTGTTTACACCTTTATATCCTGCGCCGTCTGCCCTGTAAAATCGACGAAATCGGCTCTTGCATATGACCCCGACGGCAAAAAATTCGTAAATTTCGGTGGCTCTAATGCCATTGGTGCGCCCGAGCTTGGCTTTTTGTTTCCCTCCTTTGACGGCAGAGAAACGAATATTTATGACACGCTCTTTTACACAAAAAGTGACAATGATACCTACGAGGACCTGACGACGTCGCTCTTCAGAAACAAAATAAAGATGCCCGCAAAGCAACAGTCGGAGACGTTCCGAGCAATACTCGCCGAGAGTATGGAAAATGATTGCAGCTTCAGCCTCGCGCGCTCAGTACATAAGCAGATATGCGATAAGATAGAACAGCACAAGGAATCAAGAGACCCCACTCCACTGACTCTTACACAGAGCGCTGTAAAGGATATTCTATCAAGCTGCGGGGTGTCAAACGAAAAGTTAGCGACGCTTGAGCAAAGTTTCGCCAAAAGCTTTGGAAAAATGGCAGAGCTTCCGCCGAAAAACATTATAAATCCCTCTAAATTTGAATTAAAAACCCCAAACGTCACGGTAAAGGTAGCAAAGGGATACGAGGATTTAGTAGAAGTAAAGATGATAAACGGACAAAAGTTCATTATTATCCGCGCCGACGAGGGCGTCGAATTAAACGGACTGAACGTAAATATTGAATAATAAGAAGACGACAGCTTTTTACCGAATGGTATTGAGCTGTCGCTTTTTATAATTAAATTATTTCAAAGAAAGAGCGATAAAAACACCTCATCCACCACTTCGCGGTCCCCCTTCTCCAAGGAGAAGGCTTTTTGGGGGGCGCTTTCTGACGATGAAATAAGCGATACCGACGAAAAGCATTACAATGACTTAATCAGCGTTTTCTCGGAGGGAGGCTTTTTACTTAGCCGTAAAGCAGTAATAATTAACGATTAAAAGCAAATATGAGCGAAAAAATCAAATTGAATTTCCCGCGAACTGCGTCATATACAGATTGTAATAACGTCCTCGCTTGGCGAGTAATTCCTCGTGGTTTCCGATTTCTACAACTCTGCCCGCATCCATAACGACGATTTTGTCGGCGTCCTGAATTGTGGAAAGACGGTGCGCGATTATAAGGCTCGTGCGGTCCTTCATAAGATTGACCATAGCCCCCTGAATATTTTTCTCGGTTCTCGTATCTACCGACGAGGTCGCCTCGTCCAATATAAGAATTTTGGGGTTCGCCAATATCGCTCTCGCTATAGAGAGAAGCTGTCTCTGCCCCTGCGAGAGATTCTTGCCCGCCTGCTTCAAAAAAGTCGAATACCCTTCGGGAAGTCTTTCTATGAAGTATGCCGAATTGCTCATGCTTGCCGCGCGTCTTAATTCTTCGTCAGTCGCTTCCCTGTTGCCGTACTTGATGTTGGACTCTATAGTATCAGAAAACAGAACCGTATCCTGTAAAACTATAGAGACGTTACGTCTCAGCTCATCACGGTCTATATCGTTTATATTTATTCCGTCTACCGTGATTTCTCCACTGTCGATGGGATAGAAGCGCATAAGCAGATTTACGACGGTGGTTTTTCCGCTTCCCGTCGCGCCGACGAGCGCTATTTTCTGTCCTGGCTCTACGTCAAGACAAAAATCATAAAGCACCTGCTTTTCGGGGGTATAACTAAAGTTTACATTTTTGAAGGAAATTCTGCCCCTCATATCAGCCATACTCTCGCTGCCGTCCCTGTTTTCATCGGGGCAGTCTATAAGAGCGAATACGCGCTCCGCGCCCGCGATAGCCGTCTGGATAGAGCCGTAGAGATGGGCAATTTCATTTATGGGACGTGAAAACTGCTTTGAATATATTATAAATGCGGAAATGATTCCTATAGTAATAAATCCCTTCAAGGCAAAAAATCCGCCGAAAGCCGCAACTATTACGAAGCTGATATTTGAGATACAGTTCATAATAGGTCCCATAGAGCCGCCGAGAATTTCGGCGCGAGTACCGACGCGCATAAGCTCGTCTGACGTCTCGTCGAACTCCTTTATTACGTCCTCTTGCTTATTATAAGCCACGATTGAACGGTAGCCCGTAATCATTTCCTCCGCGTGTCCGTTAAGCTGACCTAAAACTGCCGAGCGTTTTCTGTAAACCTTTCGCATCAGCTTTGACATTTTACCCGTCACCAGAACGGTAGCTATTACGGTGACGAGCGTTATAAGAGTAAGCTGCCAACAGTAATAGAACATAATGCTTACAGTACCTATTATGGTTAAAACTCCCGAAATAAGAGAGCCTAAGCTCTGAGAGACAGTCGCGGAAACGTTTTCGACGTCGTTTGTCATTCGGCTCATTATATCGCCGTTTGAATGTACGTCGGTATATTTTATGGGAAGATTGTCAATTTTTTTAAAGAGGTCGTGTCTTAAGCGCTTTACTATGTTTTTGCTCAGGTGCGCAGAAAGAAGCGTCTGAGCCAGAGTACAGCCTACCTGCACGAGATAGGCAGAAAGAAGCAGTATAAGCAAGCGCGGAAGCCTTTCCCATTCCCTCTCCTTTATACCGTCTATCGCTTCACCTTGAAGCGCAGGCGCAACGAGAGAGGTAAGCGTAACTATAATTACCGCTATCATTAAGAGCATCAAGAGCTTTTTCGAATCCGAAAAATAACTCAAGAGACGCAGAAGAGTATTTTTCACGTCCTTAGGCTTTTCTACAGCTCTGCCTAAAGCACCCGGACCTCCGCCTCTGCCACCGAAGCGCATATTGTTCTGTGGTCTTGGCGCTTCTGATGCGCGAAAGCGCGCTTGTGCTTCTGCTTTTGCTTCAAAGCCCTTCGGCAATTCTTGATTTTCATTTTTAATTTTCTCATTCATCATCGGAAGACACGCCTCCCTTCAACTGAGAATTGTAAATTTCGAGATAGACGTCGGATATTCGGAGAAGCTCCTCATGCGTTCCGTAAGCGGATATTTTTCCGTTTTCCAGAACGGCTATGCGGTCAGCTCCCTTTACAGACGCTATCCTTTGCGCTATTATTATCTTGGTTATATCCTTACACCTGTCCCCCATAGCGCGATAAAGCTCGGACTCGGTCTTGAGGTCGAGGGCGCTCGTGGAGTCGTCAAAAATGAGAATCTCGGAATTCTTAAGTATCGCTCTCGCGACAGAGAGTCGCTGCTTCTGACCTCCCGACAGAGAATGTCCGCCCTCGGTAACGGGGGTATAATATCCGTTTGGCGTATTGCATATAAAGCCGTCTGCCTGCGCGATTTCCGCGGCGGTCTTTATTTCCCAGGGTGTCGCCTCCTCCTTACCAAAACGGATATTCGCTTCAATACTCCTTGAATACAGCTCTGCCTTTTGCATTACGATAGCTATTTTTTGACGAAGCGTTTTTAAAGGATACTCCTTTACGTTCAAGCCGTCAACGAAGACGGCGCCGTCGGTTACGTCATAAAATCTCGGTATAAGATTTACAAGAGAGGTTTTTCCGCTTCCTGTCGCGCCTATTATCGCGAGTGTCTCGCCCTTGCGCAATTTAAAGGAAATTCCGTCTAAAACCTTATGCTCGGGGGAATCGGGATAAGCAAAGCTGACGTCCCTGAATTCTATCTCTCCCTCTATACCGTCTAAAGCTACAGAATGTCCGTCCTCTATTACGTTATCGCAGGAGAGCACCTCGTTTATACGGTCAATCGACGCCTTAGCGCGAGTGAAGGTCTGGAAGATATTCGCCATAAAGGTGAGACCGTGAAGAATCAGCGCCATATACGTGATAGCCGCCATAATGCTTCCCGGAGTCATTTCTCCGCCGCCCTTTACCGTAATTCCGCCTATGTAAATTATAGCTACCACGCAGATATTAAGCACGATATTCATACAGGGGTTCATAAAGGCGAGTACGGACTGTACGCGAAGATTGGTAGAACAAAGCTCGTCGTTTGCGCGGTCAAATCTCTTTAATTCATAGTCCTCCTGCACGAACGCCTTTACCACTCTTGCGCCCGCGACGTTTTCCTGCATTATGTTATTGATTCCGTCAAGCTTTTTCTGAACTAATGCGAACATAGGCGACGCTTTTTTCATAAAAAAGACAACGAAGAACACAAGAAAAGGCAAAGCGCAAGCGGCAATAAGCGCAAATCTCGGGGACTGACGGTATAGCATAAAGAGTCCGCCTATAAACATAACCGAGCTTCGCACAACAGAGCGCACCGACATCATTACCATCATCTGTACCTGAGAAACGTCGTTTGTCAGTCTTGTGACAAGGGAGCCTGTCGATATTCTATCGGTCTGCTGAAAGGAAAGCTGCATAATCTTTTTAAATACGTCTTTTCTCAAATCGTTTCCAAATTGCTGAGAGGCGAAATTAGCGAAAACTCCACTTAAAATTCCGCATATACCGCCAAAAAGGACGAGCAGTATCATCTCGACTCCCGTCTTTAAAATGACGGGCATATTCTGAAGCAATACTCCGTCATCCACGATTGTCCTCATCATATCGGGCTGAATAAGGTCCATAGAAATTTCGCCCAGCATAAACAGGGGCGCTAACAAGCACCAATGCCAATATCTTTTCAAATACTTTAACATCATAATTCCTTTCTAATCATTTCGCTTAAATCGGCTAAAAATTCTATAAGCTCTTTTTCCTTTTCCTCAGTCACTGCAGAGGTGATAAGGGCGTCCGCGCGAATCAGCCTTTCCTTCGCGCGCTCGGCGCTTTCTCTTCCCTTTTCAGTGAGATAGAGCTTACACAGACGTCTGTCCGACTCGTCCGTTTCCTTTACTATATATCCCGTATATTGCATTTCCTTTATTGTCTGGCTTATCGCCGCCGTAGTCTTATGAGAGCGCTCTGCAAGCTCCTTCTGATTAGCGCCGGGAAATTTTGCCAGATGCATAACTATCATTCGGTACGAATCGGGAATTCCCGCCTCGAGCGCTATTTTTCTCATATAGCTTTTCCACTCCCTTGTAGTCTCCATAAGAGCAAGCATAAGGGGCTTTTTTTCCTTTTCTGTGTCGGGTATTAAAACCGTTTTGTTTTCCATTTCTCCTCCTCTTATTACCTTATTTAAAAAATAGTTAATTACTTAATTAACATTATAACGCACAGTGTTGAAAAAAGCAATGTCTTTCTTGAATTTTCATATAAAATTCACCGTGACGTAACAAAAGAGATGACTTCTATAAGCCGAAAAAAAATTTCAAACGGCTATTGACTTTTTATTTTAAGGTGATATAATCATATTAGCTTGATTATGGAAACAGGTGTAAATCCTG
>JAZOCY010000116.1:0-3158 GCA_045596805.1 Eubacteriales bacterium
CATTCTCAATTGAGGAATGGTCGCTATCGTGGAAAGCCAGGCGCTGTCATCCTTCTCTTTTTTTAAGAGAAAGTCGCGCAAAAGCTCTCGATGAGACAGCTCTGTCATTTCGGAAAGCTCTTTTCCGTCAAGTCCCGAAAATCGCCTGTCTATTAATGAAGCTATCTGCTTTCCGTCTGCGCTTTCCTCTAATTCAGCCTGCGGAATATCGGCATAGCCGTGCATTTTAAGGGCGTAGCCCTCGTCTTTTGTCGCGTAATAGTACCAGGCGGCAAGAACGTTTCCCTGCCGATAGGTGTCCACAGGCGCGCCCGCCATAAACGCAACGTCGCAGTCGCCTGTGGCGTCAACTACACGCTTTACGCCGATAGCGCTTCTGCCCGATTTGTTTTCTATTATCAAAGCATCAATTTTGTCGCCGTTTTTGTGAAGCGCGCAAACACTCGTTCCGTAAAGGATATCCGCGCCAGAGCGTCTCAGCTCCTGCTCCGCGAGTATGGCGAAAAGCTGCGCGTTGAACTGAAGTTGAAAGCGTTTGTCGTTCTCGGTTTTCGTTCCTATACCGTCAAGCCAATTTTCGGGATACTGCGCCTCTGCGCCGTGCTTTATCGAAAGTCGGAGAAGCTCCTCGGCAAGACCGAAGGACACCTGCCTTCCGAGTCCGTCGCAAAGTGGGAGATATATAGTTACAAGACCTGCCGTCGCAAGACCGCCGAGCATAAACTGACGCTCTATAAGAAGCGTTTTCGCGCCGAGTCTCGCCGACGCCAACGCCGCCGCTATGCCCGCTACCCCACCGCCGCAAACAACGACGTCATATGTGTCCTTTATCTGCGTATTAAGTGTCTCTCTTATCATAAGATCGCCCCCTGAATATTTGTCTCTTTTTGCTTTTGCTTATACGAATTTAATATAACACAAAAAAAACCTTTTGTCAATTATATTAGCCCTTTATTTCCTCATATTATGATGAACTTTTTTCTAAAGGTATTGCTTTTTTTCTATTCCTGTGTTAAAATTAAACTGATAAAATTTTTGGAGGAAATTATGAAGGCTGTAATCACCGTTGTAGGACACGACACTGTAGGAATCGTTGCCGACGTTAGCGCCGAATGCGCTAAAAGCAACGCAAACATTATTGATATTACTCAAAAGGTCGTAAGCGACTATTTTACTATGATTCTTTTGGTAGAGATAGATAACCTTTCGGTATCCTTCTCGGACTTCTCGGATATGCTCGCGCTTCTCGCAAAAAAGAGGAATCTTGAGATACGCGTTATGCACGAGGACATCTTCAACACGATGCACAGAATATAAGAGAGGACTTTTATAATGCTCGAAACTGCTGACATTCTTCAAACCATAAATATGATAGCGGAGGAAAAGCTGGATATCCGTACCGTAACTATGGGTATTTCTCTTCTCGACTGCGTAAGCGATGACGCAAAAAGGCTTAACGACAATATTTACGATAAGATAACGAAAAAGGCGGAAAAGCTCGTTCCCGTTTGCGAGCAGCTTGAAAAAACCTACGGAATCCCGATAATAAACAAGCGTATTTCCCTTACCCCCATTTCTCTCGTCGGCGGCGCTCTTTCTCCCGACGAATACGTGAAAATAGCAAAGACGCTTGACCGCGCGGCGAACACCTTGGGCGTAAACTTCATAGGCGGCTTCAGCGCGTTGGTTCAGAAGGGTATGACTCTCGGCGCTTCAAATCTGATTTCCGCAATTCCCGAGTCTCTTGCCTCGACAGAGCATATCTGCTCATCGGTAAACGTAGGCTCGACCAAGGCGGGCATCAATATGGACGCCGTAAAGCTTATGGGCGAAATAATGCTCAAAACTGCGCTTCTTACAAAGGACAGAGACTCTATCGGCTGCGCCAAGCTTGTCGTTTTCGCGAACATTCCCGACGATAACCCCTTTATGGCAGGCGCAATGCACGGAATAGGAGAGCCCGACACGGTAATAAACGTGGGCGTTTCAGGTCCCGGAGTCGTTGCCTGTGCCGTAAAAAAAGAGGGCGCTTGCGATTTCGGACGCTTAGCCGACACGATAAAGAAAATAGCGTTTAAGATTACGAGAACAGGTCAGCTCATCGCATACGAGGCGTCAAAGCGACTCGGCGCGCCCTACGGCATAGTCGACCTCTCTCTTGCCCCCACCCCCGCGCAGGGAGATTCGGTTGCTCATATTCTTGAAAATAAGGGACTTGAATGTTGCGGAACTCACGGAACAACCGCGGCGCTTGCGCTTCTCAATGACGCGGTAAAGAAGGGCGGCGTTATGGCGAGCTCTTACGTGGGCGGTCTTTCGGGCGCGTTCATTCCCGTCTCGGAGGACGCAGGTATGATTCACGCCGCAGAGATAGGCTCGCTCAATCTTGAAAAGCTCGAGGCTATGACCGCGGTCTGCTCTGTCGGTCTCGATATGATAGCCGTACCGGGCGACACTCCCGCTACAACACTGAGCGCAATCATCGCCGACGAAATTTCGATAGGCGTTATAAACAATAAGACCACTGCCGTCCGTCTCATTCCCGTTTACGGCAAGGGCGTAGGAGAGAGCGCCGAATTCGGCGGACTTCTCGGATACGCGCCCATTATGCCCGTAAACCGCCACTCCAGCGCCGACTTTATCGCGAGAGGCGGAAGAATTCCCGCGCCTATTCATTCGCTTCGAAACTGATAATTCAAGCGATTTCAGCTTGCTTACAAGGATCTTCAAGCTCTGAAATTACAGACTGCCTGTTTGTCAAAGCCCCTTCAAATATTTTTTTCGTAAGGCTTGACAAACAGGCAAAACTGTTGTATAATATCTATGCTTTCGGAGCGTGCCGAGAGCAAACGTAATAGCAATAGCGATTTCTTCACTATTCACTATTCACTATTACCTATTACTTCATATGCGGGTATGGCGGAATTGGCAGACGCGCTAGATTCAGGTTCTAGTCGGGGCAACTCGGTACAGGTTCAAGTCCTGCTACCCGCACCAAAAAAGCAAGCCTTTGGCTTGCTTTTTTACTTCTTCATTATTCATTATTCATGAAACTTGTCAAGATAAATGGACAAATTAAAGAGTTAATTTTTCAAAATATTCATTCGGAGTAAGATAGCCGATACCCGAATGAAGACGATCAGAGTTATAGTAAAGTT